>CAZLYF010000016.1:0-29945 GCA_964563725.1 uncultured Oscillospiraceae bacterium | reverse complement strand
GCGAACAGCAGCGTCGTCTCGATGCAGTTCCCGCTTCCCTGCTCGAGCACTTCGCGGGGGGTGCGGATGCGCTGGGCGTATCCCGGGCCAAACGTCTCCATCGTGCTGACGTAGATGAGGTCGTATTCCTCCTCCGCCTCCCAGATGGCCTCCAGCCGGTCCCAGACGCTTCCGTCCTCGTCCAGCTCCCCTTCTCCGTACCCGCTGAAGATAATGCCGGAGTCCGTATAATCCGCCGCGCGGCGCAGCAGTTCCTCCACGGCGGGATCGTTGGGCGTGACCCAGGCCGCGGTCATCTCATACTGCTCCTGGATCGAAAAGCCCGGGGTCCAGACGAAATCCCGCCTCGAATAGATGGTGATCTCCGAGCTTTCGCTCAGTAGAAGGTCGTCCGCGCCTTCCCTGAGCTGGGTAACGCGAAGGTTGAAGCTGCCGGGACGCTGCGAATTGAGGGCTTCCACGGCGTCGGTCTTCAGTCTCGGGTTCTGGCTGACTTTCAGGCTTTCCCCGGGATCGATCCCGACCGTGTTGATCGCCGTCATGCTGTAGTCCTCGATCCAGCTCTCCACCATCACGGTTGCCCGCTGCCCGGTCCCGTTGGTGAGGTAGACATCCAGGAAATCGTCCAGAACGGTTCCGTACAGGTGGTAGAAAGCCGTGATGAGGTCCTCGTTGTACACATAGCGGATTCCGACGGGATCTGCCGTTTCCCCCTCGAGCGCGTCATCGGAGCCTGCCCTGTCCTGGCTCCAGGGCTGGGGCAGGATGCCCTTCGCCCTCGCCCCAGCGACATCCAGCCACGCGTAGCCTTCCTCCCCCGCCTCCAGGCGGGGGAGGGCGTCGGCACAGAACCTGTCTCCCGCCTCGCGGGCTTTGATGAAGCCGTCCGCGCCCAGCAGGGCAGTGTCCACATAGTACCAGGCGTCGTTCACCCGGTCCTGCCGCACTGCGACGCAGGCCCTATCCGACGCGAAAATAAGCGCTGCTTCAAGGCCCATGGCTTCCACTGCGGAGGCGTACAGCAAGGCAAGTTCCACCGCGTTGCCGCCGCCCCCTGCGAGGACATCATAGGGCGTGCGGACAGGCTGGCTCTCCTCGTGCGGGACGAATTCCTCCCCCGTCAGGCCCAGGCCGTATTCCTCCGCGACGCGCCAGACGGCGTCCAGGCGCTGCCAGACGGACCAGTCGGCGTCCAGCTCCGAACCGTCGTAGCCCTCGTCCGGTTCTTCCGCATCCAGGTGGTCCGCCGCGCGCCTGAGCAGCGCCCTCACCGCGGGGGCGTCCGGCGTGACCCAGGCGGCCAGCATTTCGAGGTTTTCCTGCAATCCAAGGCCTTTGATCCAGGCGAAATCATGGCGCGCGTACAAGTCCAGCGGTCCGCTCTCGTCCTTCAGCCGCGTCTCCCCCGCGGCGGAAAGCAGCGTGACGCGCACCCTGAACTCCCCCGAGCGGCGCATGTCCAGGGCATCGACCGCCTCCGGGATGAGGTCCGGGTCCTGGTGCACCACGGCGGTCCCGCGGGGGGCGATCTCCACCAGGTCTGCCACGGGGCGGCTCACGCCCTCGATCCAGCTCTCGACCCGCAGTGAAACGGGCACAGAAACAAGGTTTGCCAGAGAGATGTCCGCGAAGTGATCCAGCGCGCCGCCGTAGAGGTGGGCGAAAGCCGGGACAAGCCTGGCGAAGTACAGGTAGTCGACGCTGACCGATGGCGGCCCTTCTTCCTCTCCGGCAAGCGCCCCCGGCAGCAGGGGAAACGCCGCCAGCAGGAAAATGACCGCCGCAAGCGCCGCGAATGGCCGCTTCATAGGGATCCCTCCGGTCCTGATATGGCATGCGAGAATGGACGAACGACGACAGGGAGAATCTAACACCCGAAGCCTGCGCTGTCAACAGACAACAGCGGGCCGCCCCTCCCCTGCGTCAAAGCTGATTCCGCCGGCAAAGACCTTGCTGAAAAACGCTTTGACAAGCCAGGTGCCCCGTGATATCTTGAAGAAAAAAGGAGGCGCATTCGATGAAAAAACGGTTGGCCCTGTTGCTCGCGTTCCTGTGCCTGGCCCAGTTCGCGCCCCTCCTCCCGGCGCTCGCCTCCGAATCCTCTGTAAGCAGCCTCAAAGCCGTCGCTTACGGTGCCACGCAGGTCAAAGTCTCCTGGAGCGGCGACGCGCAGACCTATTATGTCAATTACGGGGTAGTCGGCGGGACCTTCACATACTACGACACCGTGTATGACACGTCCTGCATCATCAGCGTCGCGCCGGAGACCCAGTATGAGATCTATGTCGAGCCTGACGGAGGCGTAGCATCCTCTCCCGTCTATGTGATGACGCCGAAACCCGATTCCAACCGCGAGTATCATTACCGATACCAGAAGTGCGCCCTTTACTACGTATCGGCGGACAGCCACACAGACTTCTGGAAGGATAATTCCCGCACAAAGTTTGAAACCATCCAGAGCCCCTACCTGATGAGTGCCGGGGAGCTGCGCAATTTCTATCTGACCATCGATTTTACCCTGTCGTCTTCCAACGCCGATAAGGACATGAACTATGTGATCGTCCTCTCCGCCCCCCATTTGGTTGACCGCTATGTCACGAGCTCGTCGGTCTCCATCCCTGCGAACTGGACCTCATTGGCACATGTTTTTTCGATCAACGATTTGCTTCAGACCCACGCGCAGTTCAATGACGATTTCGCGCCCGGGAAATACTACGTCTCCCTTTACTTCAACGGCTGGCTCGGCGGGCAGACGTCCTTCGCCGTCAAATAGCGCGGACGGGTCAACCTGGTCTGGATGGTTTTCTTCCGGCGCCTCGTACGGGGCGCCTTTCGCTTGAGCAAGGCTGATATATTGCTCAAGAAGGCTTCCCTTCCCGTCCCGCTCCTCTTCATCCCGCCTCCACGTTTCCAGGTCAGGGATCATGGGGCGCTGGCCTACGGTTTCGGTTTCGCCTGTTCTGAGAAAAACAGCGCCTGCATCAGGGGACCGGCGATTCCGTCGGCGGGCAGCCCGTTGGCTTTTTCGAATTCCAACACTGCCTCGGCAGTCCGCTCGGTGAAGCTGTCTGTGCCCGGGTCTGTCCGGAAATAACCCAGTTCAAACAGGCGCTTTTTCAGTGCGGCGACGTCCTTCCCGGTGTCGCCCTCCCTCAACTCCCTGTACTGTCCGAGGTCCGCCGCCTGCGCAAACCTGACCGCCGACCAATGGCCCTTTGTCCACATGGGCGCGTCCGTACGGGATTCCTCCGTCATACTGCCGCTCATGGCGGCCCCGTCGCCGCTCATCGAGGCTTCACCTCGGTATTCAACCGGGCCATTCCCGTACAGGGAAGCGCTGATGGCGCCATGTTGATAGCTTGCGGAGCCAGCCAGTTCCCCCCACTCGTGCAGTTCTGTCCAGGTCCCTCGCCCGTCCGCGCCCAGCTCCAGCCGGACGGGCACGGACCAGGTGTGGTCCCAGGCCTTTTCAATACCGTCGGTCCCGTGCCAGCTTACGTAGGTCGTCGTCACCATCCACAGTCCGCTGAGCGTTTCCGGCGGCGGCGCCTCCGGCCCGGACGGCGCGAAGGCGTCCTGCCCGTCCGCGCGCAGGATCAGCTCCGCCTCCAGCAGCGGCATCGCATGGGCGGTCCCGTCGCTGTCCTCGTACCGGTACACCCCCGTGACGGCGCCGAGAACGGTCACGTTTTCGTCGAGCCCCAGCACACGCTCGCCCTCGCTATAGCGGTAATACACATCCAAAGGCCGGGCGTCGTCGCTGTCAAGGCAGATCTCGAACTCGCCATACCCGAAAAAATCCCCTTCCCAGACATAGCTGATATCGCCATCAAACCGGACCAGGCGGCCAAGCCATCCCGCCTCGTCCCTAAGGATGGCGCCGTGATCCCCCGCCTTGAGGGGCGCGCATTGTGCCCTGAGCGTTTCCGCGCGCAGCGCGCGGGGCTCCGCGCTTTCCGCGAGGCGTCCGCTCAAAAATCCTCCTTCGTAGATCAGCCTCCCAAGCGCGTTGTACAGTTTGCCGTCTCCGTGGTAGAGCTCGTCCTGCGCCGCGCTGTCCCACGTGAATCCTCCGTCGTACACCACCGTCCCATGGTAGAGTGCCTGACCTCTCACGAGCACATTTCGCTCATACCGGCCCCGTTCTTCCCAGCCGTCCTCCCAGACCGCCGCTCCATCTCCCTGCATGGCGCCTTCCGACCATTCCCCCGTGTAGGTCCAGCGCACCCCCTCGTCGTTGACGGCCGTAAAGCTGCCCTGCCCGTGCGGGAGACCGTTGAGCGCCGCGCCGCTGTAGGTCCCTGTCCGCTCCAGCCCGGGGAAATATATGGTGATTTCCGCTGTGACGACGGAAGCCGGGGCCGCGCTCTCCGCCGGCATGTCCTCTGCCACAGGCGCGGGCGACGCTTCCGGACGCGTCTCCGCCGTCGCTTCGTTTTCCTGCACAAGGGGGAAGAACGGGATGCCGTTCGCCTGCGCGTATACTTGCGCGTAGCTCCCCTCATGCCCGAAGATCCCCGACATCGAACCGGCGTGCATACCGAAGAAAGCATCCGGACCGATTTCAGTCACGCTCAAGGGAACAGTGACGCTGTGAAGTTCCGGGCAGTCCCCGAACGCAAACTCCCCAATGCGCTCTGCGCCCTCCAGAATCCACACGTGTTTGAGCGACGAGCAGTACGCGAAGGCCAGGTCCCCGATCTCCCTGAGCGACAACGGCAGCGTCAGGTCCGTCAGCGCCGCGCAGTTGTAGAAAGCCAGCGGGCCGACGGCCGTGACGCCTTCCGGGATGCGTACCCTCTGAAGGCCAGGGCTGTCCCGGAAGGCTTCCTCCCCAATCCCTGTGACCGTGTGCCCATCCAGGGCCCCCGGGATCTCCAGGTCCGCCGCCGTATCCAGCCAGCGCGTGAGGATCGCCGTTCCTTCCGCGGTCAGTTCGTACCGGTAGTCTCCGCTTTCGAGCGGCGTGCCCACAGCCGGAAGCGAAGGGAGCAGCGCAAGGCACAGGAGCGCGGCCAATATCCTTTTCATCTCTTCTGTCTCCTTCCGGTCATGCGCCACAGCCGCCGATCCATCACGTGCGTCTGTCAGGGGGAAGAGGGGCTCAGGGTTTGGGGATCGCCCTGTCGGAGAACATCAGCGCCTGCGTTTCCGGGGTCGCCACGCCCGTGGCGGGCAGCCCGTTCGCCTTCTGGAACTCGGCCACGATGTCGGCCGTGCTCTGCGTGTAGTTTCCATGGTCATAGCGCTTATTGTAATAACCCAGCTCGTAGAGGCGGTCCCGCATCTTTTTCACGTCGTCGTTCTTGTCGCCGACCTTGAGCGTCCGGTACCCGGCAGCGTCGGGAACCGCCTGCAACGAACCATTTTCATTTTTCTCTGCGCTCCAGGTGCCAAAGTACCGGATCTCGCCGGGCGAATCCATAAGGAAATCCCCGGAAAGGCTCACAGCGCCGTTCGTCTCCCCGATCACGCCTTCCCATGTCGTGGTTCCTCTGCCCCTCGCGTCGGCCATGCTGACCGAGACCTTCCCGTCGCTGCAGGTGAGCGTTCCCGGCGAGAGGTCTGCAAAGCTGGTCGACACGTTCCCGGAGGCCTCGTCCCGCATCGCGATGGTCCAGGTCTGCGGGATGCTCAGCGGCAGGTTCGTCAGGTTCTGGACGTCCGGGTCGATTTTCTCAAAATCCGTCAGCACCAGCGTGACGTTCCAGGAACCGTTCAGCTCCATGGGTGACCAGGCGGGTTCCGTGACCGTCACCTCCGGGCTCATCACGGCTTCCGAGCGTCTTCCCCCCGCATCCTCGACGGTCATCTCCATCCGGAAGATCCCCGCGCTGTTGAGCCGGGACGTCCGGGGCGCGTCTTCCGTCCAGCCGATGTCCTTGGCTTCCACGCCGTTCATGAACAGGCGGTAGCGGTAGCGGTACGGCTCCGTTCCCCCGGACACCCTGGGCGTCCAGGTGACCGTCTCCCCGGTCGTCATCGACGTCGTATCCACATCGACCGAAGAGAGGACCGGGGCGGCTGGCGGCTGCACGAAGCGATTGCTGAACACCGTGCCGACGGGATAGCTGATCACAGGCTTCAGCTGGCCGTTTTCCGAAACGATGGTGACCGTGACCGGTATCGCCGCCGGGTCGTAGCTCATCCCCGCTTCCCTGCCCGGGACCTGTCGGACGGTGTAGTTGTAGGTCATGCCCAGGTCCTTCCCCGTGTAGGGCAGCCCGAAGACGACGCGCCCATCCCTGCCGTTGCGTTTCGTCTGCAGGACGGTCCCTCCCTCGGACAGCTCGAAGCTGAACTCCCCGTTCCTAAGCGCCCGTCCCTCCAGCGTCACGCTGCAGGCGACCTCCGCCTCGCGTGCCGCCCAGGAGACATCGATGGCGCCCGTCGCGGTGAAGACGTTGTTGAAGGCCGTGTCAAACGGCACGGGGACCGTCAGCATGGGCGCGCCGAAGCCGCCGGGATCAAATTCCGCGGTCACGTCGAACGTGACGACCATCGGGTCGTAGGTCACGCCCGCCTGGGTACCGGGGACCTGCCGCACCGTGAAGCGCCGGGTGGCGCCGATATCCGCCGCGGAGAATTCGACCGGCCCGAGGGCGACGCGTCCTGCCGCGTCGTTGACCGCGGTCTGCAGCGCCACAGGCCCTTCCGCCAGCTCAAAGCTGAACTCCCCCGCCTGCAGCGCCCGCCCCTGCAGTTCCACCGTCACCTCAAAGTCCTGCGGTACGGCCACGGGCGCGACGCTGTTGTTGAAGGTGACGTCGTCCGGATAAAACGCCAACACCGCGGGCGTCCCGTCCCCCGCGTCCGCCACGATCACGGTCACATTGATCACCATCGGGTCGTAGGCCATCCCCGCCTCGAAACCCGGAAGCTCCCTCACCGCGTAGGTGAACACGCCCCCGATGTCTTCCTTCGCGTAGCGGATGGGATCAAAGGCCACCACGCCGTCCCGCCCGTTCGCCTTCGTCTGCATCTGGCGGGTATAGGTCACCGGCACGAAGCTGACCGTACCGTCCAGCGGGTTCACGCGCTCCTCGATCACCGTGACCGTTTCGTCCAGCGCGAAGCTGAACTCACGGTTCTTCAGCGCCCTCCCCGCCAGCTCCTTGAAGGCCGTGACCTGAAGCTCCGATCCCCCGCGCGCGGGCCGGTCCTCGCTTTGTTCAATCACGTCCGCGTCCATCGCGGGCAGCGTGAGCTCCCTTCCCCGGCTGTCCGTTTCCCGCCGAAGACCGGTCACCGTGCCCCAGACCGTCAGGGCCCTCCCGGCTTCCGCCCGCTCCTCCCCCGTCCCATAGCGGTAGTCCACCAAGATGGGCTCCGCCGCCTTTCCTTCGTTGAGCAGGATGAATTGTCCCCGGCCGTGCCCCTCGTCAAGAATCACTTCTCCGACCCTGCCCTCGAGCTTGAGCAGTTTCCCCTTTCCACCGTCCGCGGCGTTCAGGAACCCCGTGTAGCCCTCGCCCGTCAGCCTCCCGCACTGCGGGTCGAGCGCCTGCGCGCGCGCCGCGCGCCCCTCCGCCGTCTCATCCAGCAGCCCGTCCGCGAAGCCGCCCTCGTAGATCACGCGGCCAAGCCGGTTTGTCAGCTTCCCAGTCCCGTGGAACACATTCTCCCCGCATTCCGCGCACATTTTGAACCCGCCGGTATAGACGGAGGCGCCGTCCACCAGCCACTCCCCCTGGGTAGGCTGGTTGTCCCGGTACTGCCCGCGGTACTCCAGCCCGTCTGTCAGCCAGGTCGTCGTACCGTAGCCGCTCATCGCGCCGTTTTCCCAGGCGCCGTCATAGGTCCAGCGCACGCCCTCGCTGTTGACCGCGGTGAAGAAACCCTGCCCGTTCGGAACCCCGCCTCGCATCTCCCCCATGTAGGTCCCCTGCCGGTCGGCGTGCGGGAAACGCACGATGATCTTCACGCCCGCCGCGGGGACTGGGCTGGCGGCTGCCTCCTCCGGCGCGTCCTCCGGCACCGGCCCGGGCAGTTCTTCGGGGACGGGTACGCTTTCCGCCCCGGGTCCCACCGGTGGAACGTCCCCTGTAAAGGGGAAGAAGGGGATCCCGTTCGCCCGCGCGTACTCCTGAGCGTAGCTCCCCTCATGCCCGTAGATCCCCGACAGCAGCTCTGCGTCCATGCCAAGAAAGGCGTCCGGGCCGATCTGCGTCACGCTTGCGGGAACAGCGGCAATGGAAAGCTTCGGGCAGTCCCCGAACGCGAATTCCCCGATGCGCTCCACCCCTTCCAGGATCATCACACTTTTGAGCGAAGAGCAGTACGCGAAGGCCAGGTCCCCAATTTCCCTGAGCGACAACGGCAGCGTCAGGTCCACAAGCGCCGCGCAGTTGTAGAAGGCCATCTCACCGATGGAGCTCACCCCGTCGGGGATCCTTGCCTTCACAAGGCTCCCGCAGTCCCGAAACGCGCTCTCCCCGATGCGCGTGACCGCGTGTCCGTCCAGCGTCCCCGGAAGCTCCGGCTCCGTTTCATTGCCCAGCCAACGCGTAATGGTTGCCGTTCCCTCCGCGGTCAGCTCGTAGCGGTAATCGCCGCTCGTGAGCGCCGCGCTCCCCGAAGCGGCAGCGGACAGCAGGGAAAAAAGCAGCGCAAAACACAGGATACTGCCCATCATTCTTTTCATGTCTTTCTCCTTGCAGCGATGCGTTTGTTCGTGCCGGAAAGCCGGACAACTGGGATGTACAGGGCGCTTTGCGCTTGCCAACGGGCGCTTGGGCGCATGGGCGCAAGATGATCGGGGACGCTTATCTTCACGACGATTGTATAGCTGTCCATATCGCAAGTCAATCTATATTGAAGTTCAACCGCATTGACTCCCCCTCGCGAAGGGCGTATGCTTCAGGCAACGGAATACGGTTGTCCCCTGTATGTCCAGACCGCGCAGGGTGCGAAGCCCCGGCGGACGATTTCTCCCCGACAACAGAGCATATGATACGGAAGGAAGGTGTGTCCGATGAAAAAGCTGCGCGGCTGCGCCGCGGCGGCGCTGTCCATGCTGCTGGCCCTGACACTGCTTTCGGGCCCACTCCCGCAGGCCCGGGCCTCGGAAACGCTGCAGATCGCGGACGTCGTGATGGATCCGGAGTCTTTGACGGTCGGAGAGACGGCGTCCTGGACGGCGGTGACCTCCGGCGGCAGCGGAGACATCCAGTACGAGTTCATCCTGTACTGGGGCCTGGACATCCGGGACGAGAGCTTCCTGGGCTCCGAACAGGCCGGCCTGCAGCCCTGGGGCGCGTTGGACCGCTACTCGTTCACCCCTTCAAAGGATGGCATCTACTTCCTCCACGTCCATGCGCGGGACGCGCTGGACATGCGCGCCGCCATCTACCGCTATACCCTGTTCCCCCCGCTGAGGGTCGAAAGCATCACGGCGGACCGGTCATCGGCGGTTGTCGGCGAACCGATCACCTGGACAACGGTCTCCTCGGGGGCAAGCGGGTACGAGATCCATTCCATCTTCACGATCACAAGGGACGGCGTCTTCCTCGAGCGCAGCGAGCAGGTTGCCGCCCCCTGGGATACAACGGCGTTTTCCTTTCGCTTCACTCCGGCGGAGCCCGGCGAGTACAGGGCGTACGTCTGGCTGTACGCCCACACGCAGGCGGTTGGCGCCTGGAGCGATCCCGTCCCCGTGCGGGGCCCGTTGGCCATTGATAGCGTCACGGCCGACCAGTCGCGGCCGCTCCCGGGGGCGATGGTCACCTGGTCCGTCAGCGCCTCGGGGGGCGCGGGCGAGAAAGCCTACGGGTTCAGGCTGCACAGGGACGGCGTGATGATCCTCGAGCGCGACTACTCGTCCGAAAGCACGTTCAGCGCCGTCCTCTCCTCTGTCGGCGCTTATTCGGTCACGGCCTTCGTCAGGGACGACACGGGCAGTGTCTTCATGGATGGCGGGGAAGTCACCGTGGCCACTTGGATGCTGATGCCCCTCGGGGTCCTCGGCGTGCTCCCGGAAAAGACCCTGGCGAACCCGGGGGACAATATCACCTGGACGGTCATCGCCCGGGGCGGCAGCGGAGAAAAACAGTATTCCTACGACCTGTACCTGGACGACGTCTTCGTCATCGGGTGGCACCATCTGCCGGATAACAGCTTCAGCTACCAGGTGATGGACGAAGGGCGCTTCCGCATGCACGTGGCCGTCACAGACGACACGGGGACCGTTGAGGCGGACAGCCCGGACGTCCTGGTCAGACATCGGTTCGAGATCACGCGTTTCCCCGAGTTCAGCATCGTCACGGCGACGCCAGCGCCGGTCACGCGCAGCCCGCGGCCCGTCACCCCAAGGCCGCAAGGCGTGACCCCAGTGCCGCAGACCGTGACAGGGGCTCCTGTCACGGACCCGCCCGTTGCCCAGGTCCTGTTCGTCAAGGCCGAGGCGAACCCCGCTTACTGCTCGGTGAAATCCCCCGTGACCGTGACCGCCCTGGCGGGCGGTGGAACGGGTTCCTATCAGTACCATTTCCTGGTGTTCTTAGAGGGAGCCGCCACAGGGATCTCAAGGGAGTATGGCGCGTCAAACAGCTTCACGTTCCGCCCGCAGAAGCCGGGAAATTACAAGGTGCGCGTCATCGTCAAGGATGGGGAAAACAAGGCGAGCGTCTATACGGGAGACATCCATGCAAAATAACCCCCTTTAGCCTCTTCGTCCCCAGCCCCGCGCGTCGCCGCAAGGGTTTTGACACCCCTGCGCCGGGACGGGTACAATGCGTCCGGCCGTCTGTTGGATGAGGCGGTCAGCGCACCATACCCGTCCTGTCTTCATTTTCCTGAAGGAGGAGCCCGGCGATGTGGATCCTGCTGGCGTTCGGATCAGCCGTGTTCGCGGGGATGACGGCCATCCTGTCAAAAATCGGGATCAGGAACACGGATTCCAATGTTGCGACGGCGCTGAGGACCGTCGTGGTGCTTTTGTTCTCCTGGCTGATGGTGTTGATCGTCGGCTCGGGGGAGACGCTTTCCGCGGTCAGCGGGCGGACCTTCGCCTTCCTGATCCTCTCGGGGCTCTCCACCGGCGCGTCCTGGCTGTGCTACTTCAGGGCACTGCAGCTGGGGCCGGTCAACAAGGTCGCGCCCATCGACAAGTCCAGCACGATCCTGACGATGCTGCTGGCCTTCGTGTTCCTCAGTGAGAGCCTCACGCTTCTCAAGGCGGCCGCCGTGGCGCTCATCGGCGCCGGGACCTGGCTGATGATCAAAAAAGCGGAGGAGAAAGTCCCCGACGCAGATGCCAAAGGCGGGCCTTGGCTGGCTTACGCCTTTGGCGCGGCCGTCTTCGCCAGCCTCACGGCGATCCTTGGCAAGATCGGCATCGAGGGGATCGAGTCGAACCTGGGCACCGCGATCCGTACGGCCGTGGTGCTGGTCATGGCCTGGGTCGTGGTCTTCGTGACGAAAAAGGGGGATACGGTCCGGCACATCGACAGGAGAAGCTGGACCTTCCTCATCCTGTCCGGCTTCGCCACCGGCGCTTCCTGGCTGTGCTACTACCGGGCGCTGCAGATGGGGCCGGCGAGCGTCGTGGTGCCCATCGACAAGCTCAGCATCCTGTTCACGGTCGCCTTCTCGTACCGCTTCCTCAATGAAAAGCTCAGCGCCCGCGCAGCCGCGGGGCTGGGCATGATCGTCCTGGGCACGCTGTCGCTGCTGCTGTAGGGCGGCTGCAGGCCGGGCGCCCGCGCGGCCAAACAGCTTCAGGAAAAACAAAACGCGAACAGGATCCCGCTCCTCCGCGCGTGGTTCCACAGCGGAGGCTTGTTATAATTCCCACAAACGCCCGCCGGAGGGCGTCCCGCGCGCACCGCGCGCTCCCCTTCCCGGAGAAAGGAACAGGCCATGTCAAGAGTGTTCAACTTTTCCGCCGGCCCCTCGATGCTTCCCTTGCCGGTCCTTGAGCGCGCGGCCCGCGAGCTCGTCTGCTACGGGGATGCCGGGATGAGCGTGATGGAGATGAGCCACCGCTCGCCGGAGTACGAGGAGATCATCTCCTCCGCGCAGAAACTCCTGAGGGAGCTGATGGGTATCCCGGACAACTACCGCGTGCTGTTCCTGCAGGGGGGCGCGACCGCCCAGTTCTCCGCAGTTCCCCTGAACCTCCTCACGGGCTCGAAAAAGGCCGATTACGTGGTCACGGGTCAGTTTTCCCAGAAGGCGGCGGACGAGGCGAAGAAGTACGGGGACATCCGCATCGCCGCTTCCTCCAAAGACAGAAACCACACGTACATCCCGAAGCTGTCGCGGCAGGATTTCCGCCCGGACGCGGACTATGTGCACCTGTGCCTCAACAACACCATCTTCGGCACCCGGTGGAACAGCCTGCCCGACACTGGGAACCTGCCGCTGGTGGCGGACCTCTCTTCCTGCATCCTCTCGGAACCGGTGGACGTGACCCGCTATGGGGTCATCTACGCGGGCGCGCAGAAAAACATGGCCCCGGCGGGCGTGACGGTGGTCATCGTGCGCGAGGACCTTTTGGGCCGCCACAGGGCGGACACGCCGGCGATGTTGGAATGGAAGCTCGCTGCGGACAATGATTCCATGTACAACACCCCGCCCTGCTACGCCATCTATATCGCCAGGCTGGTCTTCGAATGGCTGCTCCACGACGTTGGGGGCCTCGAGTCGATGGCGCGGATCAACCAGGAAAAGGCGGCGCTGCTGTATGATTACCTGGACGGGCAGGGCTACTACCAGGCGCCCGCGGAAAAGGCAGCCCGCTCTCTGATGAACGTCACCTTCGTCACCGGCAGCGCGGAACTTGATGTGAAGTTCGCCAGGCAAGCCTCGGAAAATGGGCTCAGGAATATCAAAGGCCACCGTTCCGTCGGCGGGATGCGCGCCTCCATTTACAACGCGATGCCTCGGGAAGGCGTGGAAGCCCTGATCGCCTTCATGGACGAATTCGCGCGGGCGAACCCGAAATAGAGAGAGGGATTGAAGGACATGAAGAGGATCAGGCTGCTCAACCGCATCGCGGGCGTGGGCATTGAGGAATTCGACAAGGCGGAATACCGGGTCGGCGCGGACGTGGAAGACCCGGACGGGATCCTGGTGCGCTCCACGGACATGCAGGAAATGGCCTTCGGCCCGGCGCTCAAGGCCATCGCGCGCGCGGGCGCCGGCGTGAACAACATCCCCCTCAGGCGCTGCGCCCAAGCCGGGGTCGTGGTGTTCAACACACCCGGGGCAAACGCCAACAGCGTCAAGGAACTCACCCTGTGCGCGCTGCTGCTGTCCTGCCGCGACATCGCCGGGGGGATCGAATGGGTGAAGTCCCTCCCCGAGGAGGGGGACCTCATGAAGGCGGTGGAAGCCGGCAAGGGCGCCTTCGCGGGGGTGGAACTGGCCGGCAGGACACTGGGCGTGGTCGGTCTGGGGGCCATCGGGGGCCAGGTGGCGAACATCGCCCAGCACCTGGGCATGAGCGTGATCGGCTGCGATCCCTACCTGTCGGTGGACGCGGCCTGGCGCCTGTCGCGCAACGTGCTGAAGGCGGCCGATTTTGACGACCTTTACCGGCGGTCGGACTTCATCACGCTGCACGTGCCCTCCTCCGCGGACACCCGGGGGATGATCTCGGCAAAAAGCATCGCCCGGATGAAGCGCGGCGTGCGTATCGTCAACCTGGCCCGCGCGGACCTCGTCGTCAACGCCGACCTGGCGGAGGCCCTGAGGGACGGCCGGGTGGCGCGCTACGTGACGGACTTCCCCTCAAGGGAACTGCTGGGCGTACGCGGCGTCGTGGCCCTTCCGCACCTGGGCGCCTCCACCGAGGAGGCCGAGGACAACTGCGCCGTGATGGCTGCCCGGGAGCTCAGGGAGTTCCTTGAGAACGGCAACATCACCAACAGCGTCAACTTCCCCGACGCCTCGATGCCCCATCTGGGCGACGCGCGCGTCTGCGTGATGCACTACAACATCCCCCACATGCTGGCGCGCTTCTCCTCCATCCTCTCAAACGAAAACATCAATATCGAAAACATGCTCAACCGCTCGCGGGACGACATGGCCTACACGATCATCGAGATCCGCGGGCAGGTGCCGGAAGACGTGGTGACGGCCATCCGGGACGCGGAAGGCGTACTGCGCGTCAACCAGTATTGAGCCATCCATGGGAGGGCACGGCAGGATGAGCTGGAGGTACCTCGGGGTCGCCCCGGGAAGCATGCTGCTGCCGGCGCCGCGGGTCGACCTGCGCTACTGGTCCGTGATCGCCTGCGACCAGTTCACCTCCCAGCCCGAATTCTGGCGGCAGGCTGAAGAAGAGGTCGGCAGCCGGCCTTCGACGCTCAGGATGATCCTGCCCGAGGCCTTCCTGCGCGAAGGGGAAGCGGAGCGGGAGTCGAGGATCCTCTCCATCGCCCGGACGATGGAGGACTACCTGGCAGCGGGGGTCTTTCGCGAAAGCTTTGACGGGATGCTGCTCACGGAACGGACAACGGCTTCCGGCAGCCGGGCGGGCCTCCTGCTCTGCGCGGATCTGGAAGCCTACGATTTCAAGCCGGGCAGCCGGCCCCTGATCCGGGCGACCGAGGAAACGGTCCTTTCCCGCCTCCCGCCCAGGCTCGGGATCCGGGAGCGGTCAGCTCTGGAGCTGTCCCACGTACTCCTGCTGGTGGACGATCCGGAGGACACCGTGATCGGCCAAGCCTGCGCCCGGCGGGACCGTCTCAGGCAGGCCTACGACATCGACCTGCTGATGGGCGGCGGGCGCCTCAGGGGCTGGGAGCTTCAGGGGGGCGAAGCCCTGCGGGAGATCTTCGGCGCGCTCAACAGGCTCAGGGACCGGGCCGGGGACGGGGGGATGCTGTTCGCCGTCGGCGACGGGAACCACTCCCTGGCCGCCGCGAAGGCGCACTGGGAACGCCTGAAACCAGGGCTGCCCCCGGCAGCGCGGGAAAGCCATCCCGCCCGCTTCGCGATGGCGGAGCTCGTTAACCTCCATAGCCCCGCGCTGCGCTTCGAAGCCATCCACCGCGCCGTCTTCGGCGTGGACAGAACGAGGCTCCTTTCGCTTCTGGAGCCCCTGCGGCCGCATCCCGACGCGGAGGCGCCGGACATCGTGCTGGCCGCAAGGGAGGGGGACCTCCCGCTCAGGCTTTCGCTCCCGGAAGGCGGGTCCGTCCTTGGCGCGGTGCAGCGCCTGCTGGACTCTCCCCCGGATGGCGCGCAGTTTGGAGAGGTCGATTATGTCCACGGGGAGGAGGCGCTCCGGGACCTTGTGCGTGCGCGCGGGGCGGCCGGGCTCCTGCTGCCGGCCTTCCGCAAGGGGGACCTCTTCAGACAGGTGGAAGCCCAGGGCAGGCTGCCGAAAAAGGCTTTCTCGATGGGCTCTGCAAACGAAAAACGATTCTATATGGAGTGCCGTCGCATCCGCTGAGCCGGCGCTCTTCTCCGCCGTTTCGGGGCCTGGGGCCGGTTCAGGCGCCGGCCCCGCGCCGTTTCATGGCCGCGAGCGCGGCGAGAAGCGCAGCGGCTGTGAAGCCAAGCACAGCGAGCATCGACAGCAGGACGGGTTTCAGGTTTTCAAGGGAGAGCATGGACAGTGAGCTGATGAGGTTGTTTGCCCGCACATACCAGTAGGTGGGGGTGAATTTGGCGACCGTGATCACGGCGTCGCCCAGGAGGGCCTGCGGGATGAATACGCCGCTTAAAAAGGAGCTGCCCAGCCCCACCACGTTGGCCACGGCGGGCACAGCATTGCGGCTGGTGAGGGCGCCGGAGATCAGGAAAGCGATGCTCAGCACCGCCATCGTGAAGAGGAAAGCATTCATCAAGGTTAACGCACCTGCCGCCGAGAGCATGTAGTCCCTGTACAGAAGGGAGCCGATCGCCGCGACCAGGCCCCACATGAGGACGGCGAGACAGATGTTTCCCAGGAACAGCTGCAGGTGCAGGCTTCGGGGCCTGAGCGGGGCGCAGACGATGCGCCGTTTCAGGCCGACGCCTTGGAAGGTCAGCATCGCCGTACTGACGCCCATGATGAGCATTCCAAACGCAGCGTAGGCGTAATAGTTGAAATAGTAGACGGCGGCGTTCAATTCGGACGCCGTTTTCTGTCCGGCCATCTCCACGGGCGTCTCCAGCTCAAGCAGCGCGCCGGCTTTGCTCGCCGCCGCCGCCTGTGTCAGGCCCGGGACATAGGTCAGGAACAGGCTCGCCGCGTTCAGGTAGCGGTTGACCAGCGCATCCAGGTATATGCCAGCCGCGGAGCCGGGGATGCTGACGCGTTCGACTTGCTCAGCCCCGCCCATTGCCAGGCTGTCGGAGAAACCCTCGGGCACACGCAGCACAGCCTGCACCCGGCGGAAAAACAGCGCGTCCCGCAGCTGCGGTTCATCGTCCTCATAGTCCCTGACGTCCGCCTTGCCCTGGAGAAAAGCGCGCAACCCCTCGGAGAGGGGTGCGCCGGCATCCATATTGACGAAGGCAACGCCGATGCGCGTCTCCTCAAATCTGGCGCCTGAGCCGCTCCCGCCTGTCAAAGAGACCAGGACGGTGACGCCGAGAAAGACCGCGAGGTAAACGAACATTTGCGCCTTTTTGCGGTTGATGACCCTGAAGTAGGCTCTAAAGACTGGCATAGCGCTGCCTCCTGAGAATCAGGAACGTGGCCAGCCCGAAGATGGCGAAGAATCCGCAGAGCGCGAAGATGTTTGCTGAGAAAGGCTCCAGGTCCGGATAGAAATAGAGCTTGTAGAAGGCGTCCGCGATCAGGTTCAGCGGATTGAGCCAAAGAAGCAGGGGCGCGTGTTCGCTGACAAGCATCTTCACGTCCGCGTGCATCATGCCCGCGAGCAGGGACATCGTCATGGAGGAGGCGATGAGGATGCCGACCTTCAGTCCCTCGCCGCATTTGAGCGCTGCGGCCACACAGGCGCCGAACGCGACACCCGTGAGGGAACCGGCAAGGGCGGTCAGCGCCACAAGGCCCAGGCGATCCCCGAAGCCAATCTGCAGCGCGAGGACGATGAATACGATCTGGAAGAACACGACCACCGTATGCAGCGCGGCGGCAGCCAGCAGGGAGGCGGCGCAAAGGGTCTGCTTCCGGGCGGGCGCGACGCTGACGCGCGCAGCCTGCGGCGACAGGTTCGCCTGGAGGGCTATCACCTCCTTCATGCCGATGAAGCCGCCATACAGGCAGGACATGGCGATGATCGTATAGAAGAAATTGACAACGGTGTCCGGCACCGCCCTGCCCAGGGATGCGTCTCGCAGATAGTTCCGCTCCCCTGCCAGGCTTTCCGCCAGGCCTTCCTGAAAGGCCCGGGGGTTGGAAGCAAGGATGGCGAATGCGGCGGCCCTCGACTGCCGGAACCGGTCCAGAAACCCCTTGACCACCGTTTCCTCAAGGCCCGTGCCCTTTACCTTCAGCTTCAGCCCGTCTCCGTCATGGACGATGCCCGCCACTTTCCCGTCCGCGAGCAGCCGCTCCGCCTCTTCCCTGGAAACATGGACAACATCGAACAGTTCCGTTCCCCCGTCCCGTTCCGCCCGTGCGTCCATTTCCTCAAGGATTTCCTTAAGCGCGGTGATTTCTGCGGATCCCTCCTCCTCGACCACCGCCAAAGGAATGGTGAGGAAGATCTCCCCGCCGTACACGTTGGACAGGCCCATCTTGAAAAAAACTGACAGCAGGATGGGGAACGCAAGGGTCCAGAACACCGTCTGCCTGTCCCTGAGGATGCACTTGAGCCTGGTGAGGAAGATGTGCCCGAACACGCTTGCGCCTCCTTTCTGTCCGTCTCCCGGCAGGCGTCAGTCACGCAGCTCCTTGCCGGTGATTTCGAGGAACACGTCGTTGAGCGTGGGCGGCTCCGAATAGACCTTCCCGAAGGGAACCTCTTGCGCGTGGAGTTTCTCCAACAGCGGCACAAGAAGGTTTCGTCCCTTTTCCGCCCTGACCACCAGGTGCTTTTCCTTCATTTCCGCCGACAGCAAGCCTGGGAAGTCCTTCAGGGCTTCCATGACCCGCGCCGCTTCCCCGAGCAGCTCGATGGTCAGGGTGACGCCGGCAGGGATCATGTCCAGCAGTTCGTCCTTCGTGCCGTAGGCGATCACCCTGCCCTTGTCGAGGACCGCGATACGGCTGCAGATGCGCTCGACCTCTTCCATATAGTGGGAAGTATACACGACGGTTGCGCCCTCGCGGTTGAGCCTGACAATGCCTTCGAGGATGCTGTTGCGGCTCTGGGGGTCCACGCCGACCGTGGGTTCGTCGAGGATGATGAGACGAGGCTTGTGCGCGATGCCGCAGGCGATGTTGAGACGGCGCAGGAGACCGCCGCTCAGTTTTTTGGGAAGGAAATGGCGATGGTCTTCCAGTCCCGCGAAGCGCAGCGCTTCTTTCACGAGTTCCGCGCGTTCCCTCTTCCCAGGGACATAGAGACTGCAGAAATAGTCGATGTTCTCTTGCACCGTCAGCTCATCAAACACAGCGACCTGCTGCGGCACCACGCCGATGTCCCGCTTCAATGCATAGGCGTCCGGTGCCATGGGCCTGCCGAAGACCTCGATATCGCCTCCGTCGTACTTCAGCAGTGACAGGATGCAGTGGATGGCGGTGGTCTTGCCCGAGCCGTTGGGGCCAAGCAGTCCGAAGACTTCGCCTTCCCGCACCTCAAGGCTCACGCCATCCAGCGCCGTGAGGCTCCCGTAGCGCTTGACCAGGTTTTCCACTTTGATGACCATGCGTCCCCTCCCGCGCCAAACTCCCCACGGCCAGCCGGGATCCCTGGATCCGGGCGCCTCCGACGCGGCGCCCGATGAACTGATTCTGATTGTACGCCCAGGAGGACCCCTCGGCAATCTCTTCGTTAAAAACGAATATCTCTTTCAAACGCAAGCTTTTCCGTTTGACGCGCGCTCCGCCCGCGCGCTATACTCAAAGCGCCAGGGAGGGCGGACACGCTTGATCACGCGACAGAACCGGATCCTGAACATCCTGGAGGACGAGAAACGCCTCGAGGTGGCGGCGCTCGCGCGCAGGCTGGGCATCTCGCAGGTGACCGTCCGCAAGGACCTGGACGAGCTCTCGCGCCGCGGCCTGCTCAGGAGGGAACACGGCTTCGCCCTGGCGGGTTCGGTCGATGACATGAGCGGCCGCCTCGCCTATCATCACGAGCAGAAGCGCATGATCGCCCGGCTCGCGGCGCGGGATGTCGCCGACGGCGAGACCGTCATGATCGAATCGGGCTCCTGCTGCGCGCTGCTGGCCGAGGAGCTCTCCCGCGCGGACCGGGGCGTGTCCATCATCACCAATTCCGCGTTCATCGCTGGTTATCTGAGGAAGCTCCCCGGCGCGAGGGTCACGCTGCTGGGCGGCAGCTGTCAGCTTAACTCCCAGGTGATGGTCGGGCCGCTGGTGGGCCTGTGCGCCGCACAGTTTTTCGTCGACAAGCTCTATGTCGGCACGGACGGCTTCACGCCGGAAGCAGGTTTCACGGGCAGCGACCTGATGCGCGCGGAGGCGGTCCGGGCCATGAGCCGCCAGGCAAACAGGCGCATCGTTCTGACCGAATCGCAAAAGTTTTCAAGCCAGGGCGTGGTGTCGCTCCTCGCCCCCGCGGACGTGCACGCCGTCTACACCGACCGGGGGATCCCGGAAGACGCGGAGCGCTTTCTTCAGGACCGCGGCGTGGCGGTTTTCAAGGTGGGCGAAGCTTCCTGAAAAGGCGGCATGCCGGACCACACGTGAAAGGACAGGGACATGAACAATAAAGAAAAGCGCAGGACCGCAGCCCTGTTGGCGGCGGCCGCGCTGTTCCTGGCTTCCCCTCTGGGCGCGCTCGGCGCCATCAGCGAGGAGGAAATCAAAAGGCTCGTGGACACGGGGACCGACCCGGCGAAGGTCACAAGCCCGATCATCGAGGCGGCGGCCGCAGCCAGGGAGAGCGTACTGGGCGTCAACAATTACCAGGTGGTCACAGGCTCCCTTTTCGGCATCGGCTTCGACCTGGGCTTCACTCTCCCCTCGTCCACGGAGCAGCTGGTCGGCGCGGGTTCGGGCGTGGCGGTCGGAGGCTACGGTCACGTGCTGACCAACTACCACGTGGTCGAGAGCGCCAGCCGCGTCACCGTGCAGTACGCGGACCTGGAACTCGACGCGCTCGTCGTCGGCGCGGACCCCGCCCTGGATCTCGCGGTGCTGCTGGTCCCCGACCTCGACCTGCCTCCTGCGCCGCTTGGCGACAGCGACATGCTCAAGGTCGGCGAATGGGCGATCGTCATCGGCAACCCGCTGGGGCAAAGCCTCGAACGCTCGGTGACCGTGGGCGTGGTTTCAGCAATCGACCGCAACATCACCGGCGGCGCCTTCGGCCTCTTCCTCGGGGGAGCCGGCGTCAGCAACCGCATGATCCAGGTTGACGCGGCCATCAACCAGGGCAATTCCGGCGGGGGCATGTTCAACGTGCTCGGCCAGCTCCAAGGCATCCCCTCCATGAAGTTTTCCAGCCCCGCTCTCCTGACGGGCGCGACGATCGACAACATTGGCATGTGCATCCCCATCGACGTGGCGAAGCCCCTGCTCCGCTCCGTCTACGCGAAGTACGACGCCGACCTTGAACGCGCGAAGAAAGCCCTGGAGGACGCGCTCAAAGGGCCGCCGCCCCGACTGGGGGTCACGGCGGCCACCCTGTCGCCTGACTTCAAGCTGGTTGCGGAAGGGAAGGTCCCGCCGGGAGCCTACGTGCAGGCCGTGGAGAAAAGTTCACCCGCTCAGGCTGCGGGCATCCGTCCGGGTGACGTGATCGTCGGCATGGACGGGAAGGACATTCTCAGTTCTTCGATGCTCATCGAAGCGCTTGCGGGGCACAGCCACGGTGACACGGTGGACGTCCGGGTCTTCCGTCTGGAAGGTTTCAGCGAGGTCCTCGCCGGCGTCCGCTCCCCGGATTCGCTCGGGGAGGGAAGCTATCTGGACCTCACGGCACAGCTGCCCATAGGCGCCTGACCGCCTGGCCGGACCGCTGCCTGCCGATCTCTTTTCCCGGGCAAACCCTACGGTTTGCCCGGTTTTCTTGTGCGCCATGGATCTCATTCTTTGCGCGGCAACCCCGAGCGGCCCTTGACGCGTGGCGGCGGCAGGCGTATGCTGACGGCAGCAAAAGAGCGCCGTCCTTTCCTCTTTTTCTGACCTGCACGTCCGATGCGCTGCAGCTTTTCGACCCACATTGGACCCGTCAGGACACCCCGGCAGGCTTCCCGTCCGCGGCGTCTGGAAACTGCGGCCATCGGGGGACGAAGACCAGCTTGTCGCGGACTGCCGGCCATCGCACGGCATGATGCTCGCCGCGACTTCCTTTATTTCGTCAACGCGGACGATGAATACAGGCTGTACCGGGTCGGCAAGGACGGGGAAGACCTCCGGCTGCTCAGCCAGGACGCCTGGGCAGGCCGCATCCAGCAGGCCGGGCCGATGATTGCCTACACGGCGTTTACAGAAAACCACGGGTTCGTGGAGGGCTGCTGGTTCTGCCGGACGGACGGGAGCGGGAAGCGGGCTTTCGGGGACTGAAACGCGAAAGGGGGCCTGGAGTCAGGGAAGAGGAAGGGACGGCGCTTCGCTTGCGGCGCCTGGACGGGCTGCGCCGCTGACGCGGGAGCCGGAGAGTGCCCCGCGTCGCTTCGGGCCGGGTCCGGAATGCAACGCATCAACGGCAGGAGACCAAAGGAGGCGTACAACATGAAAAAGACAGCCGCAGTACTGCTATGCACGCTGCTGATAGCCTGTCTTCTCCCGGCGTCCGCGCAGGAGAACGAAACGCTTTCCAGCGGGGATTTCCAGTATTCGCTGGCCGAGGACGACACGGCCATCATCACAAAACATGTCCCCACGCAGATCGTGATCCCGGAGACGCTGGACGGGCGTCCCGTCACAGCCATCGCCAAGTGGGCACTTACCTGGAACGATACTGCGGAAAGCATCCTCCTTCCGGAAAGCCTCAGGGGAATCGGGGAATTCTCCCTGTACAGCAACAACGCCCTCAAAAGCATCCTCATCCCCGCCGGCGTCACCAGCGTCGGTTATGCGGCGCTGTACAGCTGCCCCTCTCTGTCAGAGATCCTCGTATCTCCGGACAATCCCGTCTATGATAGCGCGGACGGCGTTCTTTTCGACAGAGAGAAGAAGATGCTGCATACCTATCCCGCCGGCAGGCCGGGAGCGCGCTACGAAGTCCCTCCCGGCACCCTCCTCATCCTTGACTATGCCTTCAGCAAATGCCCTCTCCAGGAAATCGTTTTGCCTGACAGCGTCACGGAGCTCGGGTTCATGTCCTTCAGTGAAAGTCTGAACCTGGCTGCTGTCGAGATCCCGAAAAGCGTCACCGTCATCGGCGGCAACACCTTCAAGGGCTGCACAGGCCTGACCAGCCTGACCCTTCCCCGGTACCTGACCGAGCTGGGGACCGATGCGTTCGCCGGCTGCCCTGCCCTGACCCTTCAGGTGTACGAGGGATCCTACGCCCACCAGTACGCGGTGGAGAATAACATCCCCTTCACGCTCCTCCAGGAATGAGAGGAAGGGCTTGCGCGGCCCGCTTCCATGCGCCCCGCCTGACGGCGGGGCTTTTTATCGTTTGACACAGCCGTCATTTTTCAGGTATAACTGTTCCCAGAAAAGGTCCCGCCCAGCCTTCTAAAAGAGGGACAGGGCCGCGCGTGGCGCGGCGCCAAATCGATAGGGGGAACGCATCACGATGGACGACTACCGAAGCATCCTGCTCAGCCCTGTCAGGATCGGCAAGCGCCTGAGCCCGAACCGCTTCTTCATCCAGGCGATGGAGTGCAGCGACGCGGACGGGAACGGCAACCCGACAGACCTGACGCTTGCGCGCTACGCCAACCTGTTCAGGGGCGAAGCCGGCATGGTGACACTGGAGGCGATCACGGTCACCAACGAGTCGCGCGGGCGGCTCAACCAGCTGTCGATCATGCCCGAAAACGCAGGGCCGCTCAAGACCTTCGTCGCGGAGCTCCGGCGGATCAACCCGGACACGCTCTTCGTCTTCCAGCTGACCCACTCGGGGGAGCTCTCGCACCCCGGCTTTTCCCGCCGCGTGACGGTCAAGCCGCTTCACGGGTTCGGAGGCGAGCTGCTCAGCGAGGAAGAGGTCGACCGCATCATGGACCAGTTCGTGCTCGCGGCGCGCATCGCGCGCGACGCGGGCGCAGACGGCGTTGACATGAAGCTCTGCCACGGCTATTTCGGCTCCCAGGTGCTGCGCCCCTACAACGACCGCGACTGGAAGTACGGCGGTCCCTGGGAAAAGCGCCGCCAGTTCGCGTTTGACCTCTACGAGCGCATCAAAAGGGAAATCAACGACCCGAACTTCCTCATCGGCTCAAAGATCTCGGCCTGGGAGGGCTTCCCCGGTGGTTTTGGCACAGAAGGCCCCGATTCCCCCATCATCGACCTGACGGAACCCCTGGACCTCGTGCGGGGGCTGGAGGAGCGCGGCGCCTCCTTCTTCTGCGTGAGCGCAGGCAGCCCGTCCATCACCGTCTCGCTCACCCAGGCCGACAGGCGCGCGCCGTATTTTGCCTACCTGCATCCGACCTGGGCGAAGGAATTCAAGAAGGCCGTCAGCAAGGCAGTCGTCGTCGGCTCCAACTACTCCGTGTTCCGCGACGGCAGGAACGGCATCCTCGGGACAGCGCCGGAAACGAATTCGCTGTTCCACTGGGGGAGCAAGTTCATCGCCGAAGGCAAGGTGGACATGATTGCGCTCGGCCGACAGAGCTATGCCGACCCTCTTCTTCCCAAAAAGCTGCGCGAGGGCCGGGAAAACGAGATCCACTGGTGTACGCTGTGCGACAACTGTCTCGAACTGCTCATCAGGCAGCGCAGGATCGGCTGCTGCACCTACAATCCCTACTACACCGACGTGCTCGTGCAGTGCCGCAAGGAATTCGGGCCGCTGCGCGCGATGCACACCTGAGGAGGACAGAGATGAAGCTGGGTTTTTTCGCCGCCAACTACGCTCACCTGACGCTTGAGGAAGTCGCGAAGATCATGGCCGCCCATGGCTATGAGATGATGGAGATTCCCGCCTACAGCGGCTGCGGGCAGTTTGATGCCGAGGAGGTCGCCGCGGACCCGGCGAAGGCCGCCGCGCTCAAAAAGATGCTCGCTTCGCACGGCATCGGGATCTCGGCGCTGTCCAACCACGCAGATTCGCTGCTGATCCTGGGGCCCCACGGCTACGATACGGACAAACTCTGTCCCGGAACGAAGGAAGAGAAGGTCCGGTATGGCACCCAGAACCTCCTGAAGACCGCGCAGGCGGCCAATGCGCTGGAAGTCCCCGTCGTCAACGGCTTTACGGGCGTCACCAACTGGGGCCGTTACTTCCCTTTCCCCTGCGCCGACGGCTGGGCCAAAATGGAGGAGGAGTTCGCCGGGCTTTTCGTGCCCATCCTTGACCGCTTCAGGGAGTATGGCGTCAAGTTCGCCGTGGAGCCCCATCCCAACAACATGGTCTACGACATCCATACCGCCAAACGCGCCATCGAGCTGGTGGGAGGCCACCCGAACCTGGGCTTCAATCTCGATCCCGCGAACCTGATCTACCTGGGTCTGCGCGTGGAGCATTTCATCGACGCGCTGGGTCCCCGCATCTTCCACGTCCACGCCAAGGACGGGGAGATCGTCGAGCACAACCTGCCCTATGGCGGCATCCTGATGCAGGGCGACTGGCAGCGCCTGGACCGCGCCTTCCGTTTCCGCATCCCGGGCTGGGGCAGCGTGCCCTGGAAGAAAGTGATCACGGAGCTTGCGATGGTCGGCTACGACTATGTCCTCAGCTACGAGCACGAGGACGTCACGATGAGCGTCGGCGACGGTGTCGAAAAAGTCGCCGAGTACCTGCGGCCCCTCATCATCAAGGCGCCCTACGAGGGCCGCCGCGACAAGATCTTCAACAACCCGCGCGAATGAACCGGTACGGAGGAGCGATATGGCCGACAGGATGAAGGCCCAGGTCGTCAGGGCGCCCTGGCAGATGGAATACTGTGAACTTCCCGTCCCGCCCATCGGGGACGACGAAGTCCTGGTGAAGGTCAGGGCTTGTGGCATCTGCGGCTCCGACTGGAGCATCTACACGGGCAATTACGCGGCGGACAGGCTGCCGATGATCACCGGCCACGAGTTCTGGGGCGAGGTCGCCAGGCTGGGCCGCAACGCGAAGGGGCTCAGGGAGGGCGACCGCGTCGCCGTCGACATCTGCCTGACCTGCGGCACCTGCTATTTCTGCCGCAGGGGGGACGGGCTGCTGTGCACGAGCTTCACGCAGCTGGGCATCCACACAGACGGCGGCTTCGCCGAATATGTCAAGGCCCCCTGGAAGAACTGCTACCTGCTGCCCGACAGCGTGGACGACTGGGCAGCCGCCTTCGTCGAACCGCTGACCGCGGTCATCCATGCCGCACAGCGCATGGACGCCTGCATCGGCGCTTCCGTCGCCGTCATCGGCTGCGGTCTGGGCATCCTGCACGCGGCGCTTGCGAAGGCGCGGGCCTGCGCGCCCGTTATCGTCATCGGCAGCAACGCCGTGAGGCTGGAGGCCGCCAGAAAGATGGGCGCGGATGCCGTCGTCAACACCAGGGACTGCCCCGACCCCGTCGGTGAAGTCCTGAAGCTGACGGGCGGCGTCGGCGCGGATTACGTGATCGAGTCGGTCGGGACCGCGAAAACCTACGAGCAGGCCTTCAGGATGCTGCGCCGCGGCGGGAAGCTCGAGGCGTTCGGGATCGTCCCCCAGGGTACGACTGCGGCGCTGGAACCCTATGAATTCGTGCTGGGTGAAAAGAAGGTCTCGGGCTCCTGCGCAGGCATCGGCAACAATTGGGGCGAGGCGATCCGGCTGCTCGAGTACGGGATCATCCGGCCGCAGCCGATGTACTCCATGGCCGTGCCCCTCTCGGATCTGCGTACCGTCCTGTATGAGCTGCACGGCGGCGACGGGATCGAAAAGGACCCGAAGCTGATGAAGGTGTTCGTGGTCCCCGGCCTCAAGGAGCGGGTGCATTTCTGAAAAGGGGCGGCAGCTGTGATCAATACCCTGACCCTCAACCCCGCCATCGACCGCATCCTCCACCTGGACAGGCTTGAGCGCAATGTCACCAACCGCGTCAGGTCCTCTTCCGTTTCCATCGGCGGAAAAGGGACCCACGTTTCCGTCAATCTGCGCCTCATGGGGACGGTCTCCCGCGCGTTCGGGCTGGCGCACGGGCGCAACGGGAAAAAAATCACCGACCTCCTTTCCGCTTCCGGGGTCTGCGTCTGTTTTGCCTACAGCCGCAGCGGGGAAAGCCGGGACAACTATCTGCTGGTCGAAGAGGAGACAGGGGACTGCACCCTGATCGCGGACAGGGGTCCGCAGCCTGCGCCAGGGCAGCTGCGGGCCCTCTTCGGCCTGCTTGAAGCAAAGGTCGCCGATGGAGATCTCCTGGCGCTGTCCGGAGACGTCTCCAATTTTCCAAACCCCGGGATCTACAACGATATCCTCGACCTGCTCGGCGGCCGGCGCCTGAAGGTGTTCCTGGACGCGAGCGGAATCTCCCTTCAAAGGGGCGTGGAAAGGAAGCCGTTCCTGATCAAGCCGAACCGCCAGGAGTTGTCGTCCCTGACCGGCTGCCCCGCCGGGAGCCTCCGGGAAGTCGTGTCGGCTATCAGCAGGCTGGACCCCTATGGGATCGAAGTGATCGCCGTCTCCCTGGGGGCGGAGGGCTCGGTCGTGCGCGCGGAAGACCGCCTGTACAAGCTGACCCCGCCAAAGATCCGCGCCCGCAATACGGTCGGCTGCGGCGACTGCTACCTGGCCGGCCTCCTGCGCGGCTTTGAACTTGAGGAAGGCATTGAGCAGACCCTGCGCTACGCGACGGCCGTTTCCGCGGCGAAGGCGGAGTTCACGGCGTCCGTGGGTTTCGACCCCGAGCGCATCGCGCAACTGCTGGGTTCCGTCGATATCAGACGGCTATAAACCGGAAAGAAGGGATCTTCATGGGCAGCCTGTCCTATATGGACATTCGGGAAGAAATGTGCCTGGTCGCCAAAAACATGTGGGACAGGAGGCTGACGAACGCTGCCGGCGGCAATTTCGCGGTCCGCGCGGCCCCGGGCAGGATCCTGGTCACGCCGTCGCTGATGTCGGAGAGGCGCCATTGCTCGCTCCGTCCCGAGGATCTGCTGCTTATTGACGACCGGGAGAACATCCTTGAAGGAACGGGAAAGCTGTCGCGCGAAACGGACATGCACATCCTGCTGCTCACGAGGTTTGAGCACATCGGCGCCACGATCCACGCGCACCCTTTCTACTGCATGCCCTACGTCGCCTTCTCAAAGCCCATCCCGAACGTGACGGAGGCGACAATGGGCCGCGGGGTCGTGGAATGCCTGCCCTACGCGAAGGCCTATACGCCGGAACTCGCCGCACAGGTGTACAGGTATTTTGACGAGCGGCGGGAGCTTGCCGAACGAAAACCCATCGGGGTCATCCTTGAAAAGCACGGGGTCGTCGTCTCGGGCCCGGACATCGACATGGCCTACTCGATGCTGGAGCGCATCGAAGCGGACGCGTTCTGCGGCATCGTCAGGACCCTCCTGTGAGAAGCGCGGTCCAAAATGGAATATCTCTCCTTTGACCTGGGCGCGAGCGGAGGCAGGCTGTCACGCGGCGTTTTCGACGGTGAAAGGCTCAGCCTCCGCGAGGCCCATGCCTTCCCGAACCGGATCGTCCGGCTCGGCGATGGCCTGTACTGGGACTTTCTGCATATCCACGGCCAGCTCGCGCTGGGTCTTGCCAGGGCGGCAGCCGACAGGCCTTTCTGTTCGCTGGGGATCGACGGCTTCAACAACGACTTTTCGTTCGTCGGCCCGCAGGGGGACCTGCTGTTCCCCGTCCGTTCCTACCGCGACCCCCGGACCGTCAGGCACGAAAACGCGGTGTACGGGAAGATCTCCCCCCGGACCCTGTACGGGCTGACCGGCAACCAGATCGCGCCGTTCAACACACTGATGCAGCTGGCGGCGATGCGCGAGGAAGGCCAGGCCTTCCTGTTGGATCACGCGCACAGGCTGCTGTTTTTGCCTGACCTCCTGGGCTATTACATTTGCGGGGAAGCGTACACCGAATACACCCTCGCGTCGGAAACGCAGATGCTCGACTGGGCCAGCCGTGACTGGATCGACGGGGTCCTCCGCCTGTTTGGCATCCCGCGAAGGCTCTTCGCCCCCCTCGTCATGCCGGGCACCCCGGTGGGGGAGGCGAGCGGGGTTTATCTGAAACAGCACGGCCTTCCGCCTTTTGGCTTGACCGCGGTCTGCGGGCACGATACGGCGTCGGCCTTCCTGGCTGCGCCGCTCGCGGGGGACGGCGCGGTCATCTCCTGCGGCACCTGGACGATCGTGGGCGCAGAAAACGACGCACCGGTGATCACCGACTACGGCTTTGCCCACAACATCGCCAACGAAGGCAGCCTCCCGGGCCATCACCGGATCTCGCGCAACGTGATGGGCCTGTGGCTCCTGCAGGAGCTGCGCGCGGACTACGCCTCCATGGGCCTGTCCCTGGGCTTCGGGGAGACGCAGGCGCTGGCGCGGGAGGCGGAGCCTTTCGCCTTCCTCCTCGACCCGGACGACCCCTCGCTCTTCCATCCGGGGAACATGGCGGAAAAAATCGCCCGGGTCTGCCGCGGGACAGCGGGGAAGGCCCCCCGGACTCCCTCGGAACACTTCCGCTGCGTCTACGAAAGCCTGGCGCTCCAGTACCGGTGGGCCCTCGAGAGGCTGGAACACCTTCTGAAGAGGCGCTTTGGCTCAGTCAGCCTCGTCGGGGGAGGCTCACGTGACGCGCTGATGGCACAGTTCGCGGCAAACGCCCTGGCCAGGCCCGTGGCCGCGGGTCCCGCGGAGGCCAGTTCCGTCGGCAATCTCCTTGTGCAGATGCTCTCGCGCGGGGAAATCGCGGACGTCAGGCAGGGCCGCGAGGTCGTCGCCCGCTCCCTCCCCGCCGTTGAATACCTTCCGCGGGATGCCGGTCCCTGGGATGAACAATACCGCCGATTCACGGAACTCTTCCACCCAAGCCCGCAGGGGTGAAACCCGGGATTCCCCCTTTCAGCCGAAGGACGCGGCGAGGGCTACGGCCGTTTTCACGTTGATGCCGAAGCGTTCCACGCCCAGGCCGAGCAGCTGGTCCAGTTCTCCGCGCGTGCGGATGCCGCCCGCGGCTTTGATTTGGACGCGGTCACCGACGATTTCCTTGATCCGGCGGATCCTTTCGATATTCGCGCCGCCCGGGACCCAGCCCGAGCCGGTCTTCAAAAAGTCGGCGCCCGACGCGACGACGATTTCACAGGCCCTGGGGAGTTCACTGTCCGTCAGGCAGTTGAGCTCGATGATCACCTTCGTTTTCATGTAGCTTTTTTTCAGTGCGATGATCTGCCTGAGTTCGTCAAGGACTTCATCGTACTGCCCCGATTTGAAGCGCCCGACGTTCATGACGATGTCCATCTCGACGACGCCGTCCAGGATCAGCTGCCTGGCCTCCTTAAGCTTTGTCTCCGTCGTGTGCGCGCCTGAGGGGAAGCCCACCGGCGCGCCGGCATACACCCCGGGCAGGTCCTTGAGCATCCCGGCCAGCGCCGATACCCAGCAGGGGAGCACATGAACATTGATGAAACGGTACTCCTTCGCGTACGCGACCAGTTCCTCGACCTCCCTGAGCCCGTGCTGCGTCCTGACCGCGCTGACGTCGATCATGCGCGCGACGCTTTTCGCCGTATGGATCATCGCATGCCTTTCCCCCTTTTCTGTGGTCCGGCCCATTCTAGCACGCCTGGGGCAAAAATGCCGGCGCAACGTAGTGCCTCATGTCAAGTTGAGCGCGAAAGCATCCTCTGTGCCTCACATAGTT
>CAZLYF010000015.1:7466-30295 GCA_964563725.1 uncultured Oscillospiraceae bacterium | reverse complement strand
CGTCGATGAACAGCAGGACCTTGCCTTCGCTCTTTTTGACTTCGGCGAGCACTGCCTTGAGCCTTTCCTCGAATTCCCCGCGGAATTTGGCGCCGGCGACCAGCGCGCCCATATCCAGGGACACGAGGGTCCTGCCGCGCAGGTTCTCGGGCACGTCGCCCTGCACGATGCGCTGCGCAAGCCCTTCGGCGATCGCAGTTTTCCCAACGCCGGGCTCGCCGATAAGGACCGGATTGTTTTTCGTTTTTCTGCTCAGGATGCGGATCACGTCGCGGATCTCGCTGTCACGCCCGATGACCGGGTCAAGCTTCTGCAGGCGGGCGAGCTGGACCAGGTCTGTGCCGTATTTGCCAAGAGCGTCATAGGTATCCTCGGGGCTGTCGCTTGTGACCCTCGTCGCCCCGCGCACGGTGGACAGCGCGGTGAGAAAGGCGTCCTCCCCGATGCCGAAACGCCTGAACAGCGCCTTGAGCTGCCTGTCCCCCCTGGCAAGAAGCGCGAGAAAAAGATGTTCGACGGAGATGAACTCATCCTTCATGCGTTCCGCGGCAGAAGCCGCTTCGCGCAGGGCGCCATCCGCCTCCTGCGAGACGTAGGTTTTTCCCTGCTCCCTGGACAAGCCCTTCAGGCGGGGCAGTTTCTCCACTTCCTCAAGCGCAGCCTGGGCCGCTCCCGGAGCGTCGCAGCCCATCTTTGTCAGCAGCTGCGGAACAAGGCCGTCCGGCTGCTCCAGGAGAGAGCGGAGCAGGTGGGCTTGTTCCAGCGTCTGGTTTCCGTATTCTCCCGCCAGCGACTGCGCGCGCTGGATGACCTCCATGCTTTTCTGCGTGTACTGGTTTCCGTTCATCGCTTACCTCCCCGGTCAAAACTGACTATCTTTGACCAATGAGATTCTAGCATCGCAAACATCGCCTGTCAAGGGAGGACGGGCGAAAAACGGACGCGTCTTTTGACGCGCTTTCAGGCTGCCGCCGGGAAATGCCGGCTTGTGAAGGGAGCGCTTCTTTGGTATACTGCTGCGCGTCGGAGCGAGGTGGCAAATATGAGGCGCTTTCAGCTGTCAAGGAGGGCCGCGGCGGGGCTGGGGTTCCTGCTGCTCGCCTTTCTTTTGTACAGGATCGATTCCGTCCTCATGCTGCTTGACAGGCTGCTCGCGATCCTGAGCCCATTTTTCCTCGGTTCCCTGATCGCCCTGATCATCAACCTGCCCATGAGGTCCCTGGAAAGGAAGCTTTCCTTCCTCAACCGTTCCGCCGCGCTGAGGCGCCTGAAGAGGCCGATCTGCCTGACGGTATCCGTGATCCTCCTCTTTGCGGCGGTCGGCGTGATGCTGGTCGTCATCATCCCCCAGATCGCGGCGGCTGTCGAAAACCTCATCGCGGCGGTCCCGGAGCTGCTGCGGCAGCTGGAGCAGTGGCTTCTTGAACGCAACGCGGGCCTGAGGTCGGTGCTGGGGCTTGCCGAGACGGACGAGACCGCCGTCAGGGAGCAGTTCGTCAAGGCGTACAATTTTCTCCTGGGAGGCCTCAACTACTCCCCGACGCTCGTTCTGTCCGCGGCCCAGGTCATGGTCAACGCAGCCGTGGGGCTGGTGTTTGCCACCTATCTGCTCTATTCCAAGGAGCGGATCCGCGGACAGCTCCATCTGGCGGCTGACGCCTGGCTTGGCAGGAAACAGGGCGCGCGCCTCAAAAGGGTCGCCGGTCTTTTGGTCAGCGCGTATTCCAGCTTTATCGGGGGGCAGTGCCTGCAGGCGCTGATCTCCGCCTTTTTGACCTGGCTGGCCCTGCTTGTGTTCGGCGTGCCGTATGCGATGCTGGTGGGGCTGATCGTGTTTGTCACGGCCTTCATCCCGATCTTCGGGCCCTACATTTCCGGCTTTATCGGCCTTCTGCTCGTTTTTACGGCTGACGCTTCGAAAACGCTCTGGTTCATCGTGATTTTCATGACCGTCCAGCAGGCGATCGGTTCCCTGGTCTATCCGCGCATCATGAGCAGCGCCGTGGACATGCCGTCCATCTGGGTGCTCGTGGCGGTCACGGCGGGGGGCGGGGTCATGGGGGTCACGGGAATGCTCCTTGCCATCCCCCTGGCGGCCGTTGCGTATCGGCTGCTTGCCGAAAAGACGCACAGCCGCAGCGCGTCCGCACGGCAGCCGGCAGGCGCTGCGCCTCCCGCGGAGGGTGAAGGCGTTGGCTGAGATCGAGTTCGCCAGCGTCACAAAGGAGTACGGCCCGTCGAAGGGGATCTACGACGTTTCGCTTTCCCTGGACAGGGGAAAGGCCTTCGCCCTGCTGGGTCCGACGGGAGGCGGAAAATCCACGGCCATCAGCCTGCTGATGGGCTTTCTGAGACCGGACAGAGGGGATTGCATTGTCAGGGGCCTCTCCTGTTTCGGCGGGAGGGCGAAGATCCAGAAAGCGGTGGGTTTTGTGCCCGCCAACCCGGCGCTTCCGGGCGGCGTGAGCGGCGAAAGCTACCTGAAGCTGATGCAGAGGTATCACGGCGCCGCCAGCGCGAAGAAGACGCGTGCCGTCATGGAGAAGCTCGACGTCAAACCCCTCGGCGACTGCCGGAGGATGACGGCAGCCGAGCGCAAGAAGATCCATGTCCTCAAGGCGCTGATGCGCGATCCGGAGATCCTTGTCCTGGACGAGCCCGCCGGCGGGCTGGATCCCCTGACGAAAAACGCGCTGCTTGAACTGCTCGCCGAGGAAAAAGCCTCGGGAAAGACGATCTTCATGACCACCCGCATACTGGAGGAAGCCAGGCAGGTCTGCGACACCATCGGCATCATCAGGCAGGGCAGGCTCGCCGCGGTCCAGCCCGCCGAAGCGCTCGCCTACACGCGTCAGAAGGTCTATCACATCACCTTTGAAAACAGCGCCCAGGCCGCTTCCTTCGCCCAGGAGTGGGAGGAGGGGGTGGAAGTGCACCGCAACAGGGCGATCGTGGCGATCCCCGGAGCTCCGCAGGCACTGCTGGCCACGCTGTCGAAATACACCGTGCTCGACCTTGTGGGAGGGAGACAATCGCTTGAGGAATCGTTTTTGAGATATTACGGAGATGACGTACTGTGATCCGCTCCCTGTTGGGATTTGGGATGAAGAGGCAGCTGGCGCGCACAGCGCTGTTCGCGCTGACGGCGGCCCTGCTTTCCGCGGCGGCGGCAGCGCTGTATGAGGAAGGCTTTGTGTCCGGGCTTTCTCGGCTCAGGGCGAGCCTGCCCTTTTTGTCTGCCCTGCTGGGGCTGGGCGGGAGCGCGACGCCGGCACTGCATCTTGTGTCCCTTCTGCATGGGTTTCTCCTCCCGCTGCTTGCTTTCCTTCATCTCGTGCCCCTCGGTTCCAGGCTCGTCGCGGGCCTCGTCGGCACGGGCGAAATGGCGGACCTCCTGGCGGCTCCCCACAGGCGCGCCGCGGTTGCCATGACCCAGTTCGCCGTTCTCGTCGCAGGCGCCGCCGCCGTCGCCCTGTCCGCAGGCCTGGGCGCCGCCGGCCTTTGGGCTGCCCTGCGTCCGGGCGCCCAGGACATCTTCAGCCTGGCCAGGCTGTTTCTCGCCTTTTTCCTGATGCAGGCGATGACGGCCGGCGCTGTGTTTCTCGTGTCCTGCGCGGCGAATACCTGCGCGAGCGCGAAGCGGGGGTCCGCGATCCTGATCGCCGTGTTTTTCGCTTTGAGCCTGCTGTCAAGGACCGGCGGCGCCCTGCGATGGCTGAGCTACGCGAGCCCTTTTTCCCTGTTCGACCCGCAGGGGGCGGCGATGGGAGAAACGGAGGCCCTACGGCTCGCCCTGCTGATGCCTGCTTCCGGCCTGGCGATGGCAGGCGCCGGAGCGCTGCTGTTCACGCGCAGGGACCTGCCTCTGTAGGCGGCTCCGGCGCAGCGCAGGAGGTGCGTGATATTGAAGCAGAGGTTCCTTGCCGACCCCTGGAAAATCATTGAAACTGCCCTGGACGCCGGTGACCTGCGTTTCAGCGAAAGCGTTTTCTCCATCGGAAACGGTGCGTTCGGGCTCAGGGGAAACTTCGAAGAGGATTATTCCGGCGACAGCCACCGCGGCACCTATGTCGCGGGGGTCTGGTTCCCGGACAGGACCAGGGTCGGCTGGTGGAAGAACGGCTACCCCGCCTACTTTGGCAAGATGATCAACGCCGTCAACCTCATCGGGACCCATATCAGGGTCAATGGGGTCACCCTGGACGCCGCCGTCCTGCCGGTCCTTCTTTTCCGACGCGAACTTGATATGCGCAAAGGCGTACTGAGCCGCCTGGCGCGCCTTGAGACCCCGGAAGGCGCCGTGGAGATCCGGGCCGAGCGTTTCGCGTCGATGGACAGGAAGGAACTGCTGGGGATGCGGCTTAGCGTCACTCCTTCCTATGACGCCCGGGTCGAGATCACCGCGTTCCTTGACGGCAATGTGCGCAATGAGGACAGCAACTACGGCGAACGCTTCTGGGAGCAGCTGGATTCCGGCGCCGGCGGTGGGGAGCGTCTGGGCTGGGTCGTCTCCCGCACGAGGGAGAACCCGTTTGGGACGCCCAGGTTCACCGTCGCGGCGGCTTTCGCCTGCGCAACGGAAATGGGGCCCTCCGGAAGCGAAACAGGGGAAGGATATGCTTCGTTTTCCTTCAGTTCCGCCACAGCGGCCGGCGACACCGCGTTGCTTGACAGGCTGGTCTGCGTCGTGACGGACCGCGTCCGGGACGGGCGGGAACCAGGCGGCATCGCCCTTGAACTGGCGCGCGGGAGCGCCGGAAGAGGCTATGGGGAGGAGCTCCGCGCGCACCAGGAAGCGTGGCAAAGAAAATGGTCGACCGCGGACGTGCAGATCAGCGGCGATGTCGAGGCGCAGCAGGGGATCCGCTTCTGCCTTTTTCAGCTGCTGTCGACCTATACCGGGGAGGACGCGGGTCTGAACATCGGGCCGAAGGGGTTCACGGGGGAAAAGTATGGCGGAGCGACCTATTGGGACACGGAGGCGTTCTGTTTTCCCGTCTATCTGGCGATCAGCGGGGAAGGCGCCGCCCGCCAGCTGCTCAGATACCGTCACCGCCAGCTGCCCGGCGCCCTCCACAACGCGCGCCGGCAGGGCTTGCCCGGCGCGCTGTTCCCCATGGTCACCTTTGACGGCGTCGAATGCCACAATGAGTGGGAGATCACGTTTGAGGAGATCCATCGCAACGCGGCGGTCGCGTATGCGATCTACCACTTCACGGCCTATACCGGCGACCGGTCCTATCTTCTGAACGAAGGCCTGGAGGTCCTCGCGCAGATCGCGCGGTTCTGGGCGGGCAGGGTGCATTTCTGCGGCGGACGCGGGCTCTTCATGATCCATGGCGTCACGGGCCCCAACGAGTATGAGAACAATGTCAACAACAACTGGTACACGAACCGGATGGCTGCCTGGTGCCTCCGGTATTTCTGCGAGGCGGCAGCGCTGGCCGGAGGGGGCAGGCTCGCGGAGCTGGGGGTCGGCGCGGAGGAGATCCGCCGGTTTGAACAGATCGCCGCTTCGATGTATCTTCCCGCGTGCGACGAAAAAGGCGTCTTCGTCCAGCACGACACCTTTCTGGACAAGGAGCTGCTGCCCGCCGCCGCGATCGAGCCCGGGGACCGGCCGATCTGCCAGCACTGGTCCTGGGACAGGATCCTCAGGTCCCCTTTCATCAAACAGGCCGACGTGCTGCAGGGCCTCTATTTTCTGGGCCACCTGTATGACAGGGAGACGAAAAGGAGGAATTTCGATTTCTATGAGCCCATGACTGTGCATGAAAGCAGCCTTTCCGCCTGCGTGCACAGCATCCTGGCGGCGGAAATTGGCTACGGGGAGAAGGCAGCCGAAATGTACCGCAGAACGGCGAGGCTGGATCTTGACAACATCAACAACGACACCGGGGATGGCCTGCATGTCACCAGCATGTCCGGAAGCTGGCTGTCCATCGTGCAGGGCTTCGCCGGCATGCGGACCGCGGAAGGGCTTTCGTTTTCGCCCTTTGTGCCGGAAGGCTGGGATTCATACGGCTTCAGATTCATCTATCGAAGCAGGGTGATCGGGGCCCATGTCAGCCGGGACGGGGCGGCGTTCACGCTTGAGGAGGGAGCTCCCCTGCAGATGAGCGTCTATGGACAAACATACCGGCTGGACAATCAGCTGGTGTGCGTGAGGTGACGGGATGAAAAGGCTGTTTATCAGCGCGGACATCGAGGGGACCTGCGGCATCGCCAATTGGGACGAGACGCGCAGGGAGCACCCGGATTACAGGTATTTCGCCGATCAGATGACCCGGGAGGTCCGCGCAGCCTGCGAAGGCGCGCATGAGGCGGGCTATGACGAGATCCTTGTCAAAGACGCCCACGACAGCGCGCGCAACCTCGATCCGCGCGGACTGCCCGCCTATGCTCGGGTCCTGCGCGGCTGGGGAGGCCATCCGGACTGCATGATGCAAGGCCTGGACGCATCGTTCGACGGGGTGGTGTTCACGGGTTATCACGCCGCGGCCGGTATGGACTCCAACCCCCTGGCGCATACGATGAACACCTCCATCTCGCTGGTCACCATCAACGGAGAGATGGCCAGCGAGCTGATGATCAACGCCATGACCGCCGCCTATGCGGGCGTGCCCTTTTTCGCGGTCAGCGGGGACAGCGGCCTTTGCGCGTGGATCGCCTCGAAATGCCCGAGCGTCGCTGCCATTCCCGTCAACTGGGGGATCGGGAATGCCGCGCGGAGCATCCATCCCGACGAAGCGGTCAGAGAGATCCGTGAAAAGGTCCGTGAAGTGCTCAAGCAGCCCGGGAGCGGCTGCCTGTACCCGCTTCCGGGAGCGTTCAGGGTGGAGGTGAGCTTCAGGGAGCACAGCCTCGCGATGCGCGGGAGCTTTTATCCCGGGATGCGCCGCATCGATCCGAGGACGCTGCGCTTTGAGGCGGACGATTATTTCGAAGTGCTCAGGATGATGCACTTCGTGTTTTAAGGGAGGGCCCCGCGGTATACGGCGATCGTCAGCGCCCCGTCGCTGGCGGTGCCGTCGAGGCGGACGGCAAAAGGATAGTGGCTGCGGAATATGAAGTTCTGCGTCCGCGAGCCGACCGCGGCGTCCGCGCCGAGGGGAAGGTAGGGCGCCCCGACGGGGCCGTGGGCACGCCGGTGAAGGATCTCGATCCCCGGCAGCTGCAGCACGGCATTGTACAGCGTGCTGGACACCTGGCAGGTGCCCCCGCCGTATCCCAGCGCGGGACCTCCGTCCACCAGGACGATGGCGGGCAGGTATCCGTTCATGCGGGTATAGGGGCCGATATCGCGGTTGAAGTCGAAGTCTTGCCCGCTTTCGAGCGTGAAGGCGCTCAGCTTCGCGCAGGCGGTCTTCAGGTTTTCGATGCGGTTGAGGTTCGCTTCGTCCGAGGTGGTCCTGTAAAAAGATGTATAGGCCGCGATCGGGGAAGCGTCGGACGCCGTTTCCGCGCTTGCTGCGACTGGCTGCAGTTCGCTGAGCAGGCTCGTGTCCACGAACCCGTATTGCCTGTGGTGGATCAGCCTGGCCCAGCCGTCCTCGATGCTGATGAAGGCGAGACGGGCGCCGGCGCGCAGCGTGATGAGCGCTTCCGCCGACCGTTCCGGCCTGACATGGACCGAAGCCTCCTGCTTGAGCCATCCGACCCAGGCGCAGACCACTGCCGGGTAGGCGGGCGTGAGGGACCTGTCCACCGGCACGACGGCCGTTTCGTCCACATTCCATCTTCTGATGTATCCCTCGCCCTGAAGGAACCTGATCGTGAGCCAGTCGGGGCTGACACTGAGGATCTCGATCGTCTCCCCGCGCCGCAGGCGTCCAAGGATGGACGCCTGCCTGTCGGCGGAAGCGAATACCGTGATGCCCTGACGCGCACGGCTCAGGTAGAGCGGCGGTCCGAGCTCGGCGGCGCTCCCCTGGCGGGAGATGGCTGACAGCAGGACCAACGCGGCCAGCAGGGCGCGCAGGCGCATCAGCGCGCTTCCTCACGGTAGATGGCGATGAAGAGGGAACCATCCTGCACGTGGGAGGAGATGCGGATGGGGAAAGGGTAGTCATTTCTGAAACGGAAGTTGAGCGCCCCGGAAGACGCGTCCACGCCGTGGGGGAGATAGGTGGCGCCGTTGGCCCCATGGGCGGAACGCTGAAGCACCGTCAGGCCGGTCAGCTGCAGGACGACGTTGTACAGTGTGCTGGAGATCTGACAGGAGCCGCCGCCGTATGCGGGGGCGAGTTCACCGTCGATGAGGCCATAGGCCTCCTGATACCCCAGGGAAGCCCGGAAGGGGCCCACGCTGGCGTTGAAATTGAGGATTTCACCCGGCTGCATCACCCTGTCCATCCGGCTGCTGCCGACGATGAGGTTGTTGATGCGGCCGAGGTTGAGCTCGTCCGTCGCGATGTTGTAGAAGGAGCTGTATACCGCGATGGGGATCTCACCTGTCCCGCTCTCTTCTGTGGCGGCGACCATCTGGAGGGCGGGCAGGGCGTTGCTGTCCACATAGCCATACTGCCTTTTGAAGATCGTGCGGGCCCATCCGTCCGTGAGGTCCAGAAAGCCCAGCTTCGCCCCCGCGCCGAGGGTGATGAGGACAGCGGCGCCGCTGTCGGGCGCGCTTCTGACGTCCGTGTCCCTGTCAAGGGTCGCGAAATACAGGTTGACTGCGGTCCCGAACCTCGGCGTTGACACGGGATCCACGGCGACCGCGTCGGAGATCCTATGCCGAAGCACATAGCCAACGCCGCCGTTGAGGCGGATGCCAACGAAATTCGGCATCACGCTCACGATGCTGATCGGCGTTCCCGGATTGAGCGGGGCGATCAAACGGCTGCCGGTGTCCGGCTCGCTGTACACGCCCGTGAAGCTGTCGCCGAAGACCCTTGTGATGATGGCGGTGTACAGGATTTCGCCCCCGGCCGCGGCCGCCGCGGGCGCAGGCGCGAGGCCGGCAGCCAGCAGGAAACAGAAAAAGAGAAGGGCGAGCGCGCCGGCCGCGTCAGCCGTTGCGGGTTTTTTTGCCAAGTTTTTCATAGTGTCCGTCTTCCTGTTCAACGTGGATGCACTCCAGCTGGGCGCGCAAACCGGCCCTGATCTCGTCGAGGTATTCCCTGCGAAGCGCGGCTTGCTCAAGGAGCTCGTCCGCGCTCAGCCCAAGCCCGCGCTTCTTCCTGGCAAGCTCGTTGATCCTTCCTATTTTTTCGCTATCCATCCGCTTTCCCCCTTTCGCGCATCGCGACGCCCAGCGCCGCGGGCGCGGCAAGCAGGACGGCGTAGGCAGCGTACAGGAGCGCCTTGCTGACGGCGGAGCGGTCGAGCATGAACTCAAGACCGATCAGCGCGGCAAGGATGAACGGCAGCAGAAGCAGGGAAAACCAGGCAAGCCGGCCGCAGCGGCGCTGTCTGAGCAGACGCAGCGCAAACACGGCCACCGCGGCAGAAAGCATCGCGGCGGAGAGGAGCTGCTGGATCCCGACGAAGCTCAGCCGCATATGGTAGTCGTAGCGAAGGCTTTCAAACAGCGTCTGCGCCGCGCCGTACAGGAGCATCCAGCTCAGGAAGACGTCCCCGGGCCTGTGCGCCTTCGCGAGGATCCGCCACAGGGCCGCGCCCAGCACGAGGGCTGCAGCGGCTTCCAGAAGATAGGTGCGCAGATAGGCGTCGTACTCGCCGCGGAAGGCGAGGAAGCTGTTTTTCATCACCTCGGACACGAGGGGACGGCTGATCCCCAGCGCCGTATACCCCTCTCCAAGGCGAGCGAAAAAGACGAAGGACATCAGCGCCGGGACAATCGTGTCGAGGAAACCGGCGCGCTTGACGCCTATGGCCCCTGCGCCTGCCAGAGCGGCGAGGACAAAGCCGGCAAAGGCCCCGTACATCGAAAAACCGCCGGTGCTCAAGTCAAGGACGGCCTTCAGCGAGGCGACCTCGCGGAAGGAAGCGTCCCCGAGGCAGTAAGCAAGCCTCGCGCAAAGCAGGCCAAGGGGAAGGGACAGCAGAAAGGTCAGCGACGCGGCGCTGCTGCGCCGCTTGTCCCCGCGGCACAGGAAAAGCAGCAGCGCGCCGGCCGCGATCGCGCCGGCTGCCACGAACAGCCCGTACGCGTAGACGCGCAGGCTTCCCAGGGGAAAAGTCACCGATTCTTCAAGCATGGCTTACTCCGGGGATGCAGGGCCGACGGCCGAGGCAAAGTAGATCATGTCGCTTTGCGCGCGTTCGTTTTCGACGGATTTGTCCTGGTAATAGCCGCCGTTGAATACCATTGTGGCCGAATTGCCGCCATCGAGGTTAAAAGCCTGCAGACAGCCCAGTCCGTACATGAAATCGGCCAGTTCCTGCTGCGTGACTCCCTGGGATTCTTTTGTCCGCCCCTCGGCGAGGACAACAACGTACTCCAGCGCGCCCGTCTGGCCGATGGCGATGCGCGGCTCCCTGCCGTGGGGGTTGTAGCCGTATTCGGGATCGATCGAAAGGAGGGTCCCGTCGGCTACGAGCGCGGGGCCGAAGGTGAAGGCGTTGACGATCGTCCGCCCCTGCCCGAGGAAGGCGTCAACTTCGGCGGCGTCCGACTTGACGAACAGGTGGAAGTCAGCTTTCTCGTCGATGATCAGCAGGTCCTTTTTTCGGTTGAGCCTGGCGCGGATCCTGCTGCCCATGCGGTACTCGAAGGAGGTCTTGGCCGGGTCGTTCACGAAATAATTCGCGTTCAGCGCAAGAACGGCATTGTATTTTTTCGCCATGGAAGAGATCAGCGCGACGCGGCTGGAGGTCAGCGAACCCGCTGTGGCAGTCCTCAGCTGCGACGGATCCGAGATGGACACGCGGGCGATGCGCCAGACGACGCTGCCGCTGTCAAGGGTTTCCAGCGCGAGACGGATGCTCGCGTCCTCATATCCCTGCGGGCTGAAGCCGGCGGGGTCGGGCCTTGGGCCGGGGCTGAAATCGACCGGGAGCGGGCGAACCCCCGCCTCCGCTTCCGCGCTTGCGAAGGGGAAGAGAAATCTGAGCCAGCCCGGCCCGCCGCCCGCCGGCCCGTCCTCCCGCGCCCATTTCTCTTCCAGCAGCCTCGCCTTGACCTCGCCGATGAGCGCGCCGGAGGAGAGGTACAGGGGCAGCGTCAGGGCGAGGAGAACGGCCAGCGCGACGCAGAGCATACGCAGTTTCTGTGACATTTCTTCATGCCTCCGAAGGGGTTTTCTCCGCGAAGACCCAGGCTCTCTGGACGCGGTAGTTGACGAAAAACAGCGCGGTGTCCACGAGGACTTTCGTGAGGGTCCTGTCGGCGCCAAGTTCCAGTGAAAGCAGGCTGACCAGGGAAGCGGACAGCAGCATCACGGCGCCGCACAGGAACAGATACCTCCTCAGGGACCCTTTGACACGCGCGCTCTGGAAGACCAGGGAACGGTTGACGCGGTAGTTGAAAACAGCCGATATCAGCCGCGCGACGGCCGTCGCGGCAAGCACCTGGACAGATACGCCCCACAGGACGGTCCTCAACGGATCATCGATGACAAGCGGAAGCAGCCACTTGTCCAGGGCCGTGAAAAGACCGATGTCGACAAGCGTGGACAGGGTGCTGGAGGAGGCAAAACCGAAAAAGTTCCTGAACAGCTGCCAGTAGATCCTTGCGGAATCCTGAAGCGGCCGGAAGTGGGAGCCCTTGTTGTCGGCGATGTAGACCGTTTCGATCGGAACGACGTGGAAATCCACGTGCCGTCCAACGCAATGGATCAGCGCGTTCATCTCATACTCGTACCTTGAACCGGGGATCTTGGCCATCAGGCCCGCAAGTTCCATCGAAAAGGCGCGCAGGCCCGTCTGCGTGTCGGGCAGCCATCTTCCGTACAGGAGCGCGAAAAAAACGGAGGTGAGCCTGTTTCCGAGGATGCTTTTGAGCGGGACGCTTTGAGCGGAAAAGTTTCTCGTCCCGATCAGCAGCTTCGTGGAGTGCTTCCTGAGTTCCGTGCCCATTCTGACAACGTCTTCGACGGTATGCTGGCCGTCCGAATCCGCGGTCACAATGCCCGACGCGTCCCTGAAATGCGCCATCGCGTGCGACAGCCCGTGCTTGAGGGCGAAACCCTTGCCCCTGTTCACGGAGTACCCGAGCACGACGCAGCGTTCCGCTGCGGCCAGCCGCGCAAAAACGTCTGCGAACGCGGGGCCCGAGCCGTCGTCCACCACCACGACGCGTCCGAAACCGCGGCTGATGAGGCTGTCCACATAGGCGGGCAGACCGTCCTGGGGACGCAGCGCGGGGATGAGGACGACCAGGTCAGAGAAATCCATCGTCGAGCCGTCTCCTCTTCCGTTCAGATGGCGGTGTCGAGATAGTCGGACAGCAGCGGGGAGAGATCCTTGCCCATGAAGCCATTGAGCAGGGACTCGAAGTCCACCCTGGAGGCGAAACGGTAACCGAAGCGTCGGACATACTCCTTCAGAAACGCGCCGAGCTTCCCCGTATCAAGATCGATTGCCATCATGCCTGCCGCGCCGCGGCCGTATACGACGCTCGCGTATTCCGCGTAATCGCCGAAGGCGTCGACAGGGCTCCCCGGCGTGATCCCCTCGCGGACGTTCTCGCGCATCGGCGCGTCGATGCGCAGCGCTGACAGGTTTTCCCAGGCGCCTCGGCCGTGCCTTTCAAGGACATACCCGAGCACGGCAAACTCGCAAAGGGCCTCGTCCTGCCAGGGCTGGTTGAACTGATCGGAGCCGACGAGCGAGTAGAACCACTGGTGGGCCGTCTCATGCGCGACGGCAAGCTCGAGGCTGTCTTCCCGGCCGGGGGCATACTGGCCGCTTCCGATAAAGGACAAAGCCGGGTACTCCATGCCCGGGAAGGGGAAGGGCGCCTCCAGAACCGTATACGCGGGCCAGGGATAAGCGCCGTACCTTGCGCTGAAGCTGAGCAGCGCTGCCCTGGCGAAGGCGAGCGCCTTGCCGGCGGCGGCGCCCTCCCTCGCCCAGGAAATCACGCGGATCTCTCCCGCTGCGCCTTCACGCCTTTCATAGCCTCTGAAGACAGCCAGCGCAAAATCCCTTACAGCCCGGACCTGACCCTCCAGGAGGGAGGATCCTCCGCCGGCGCCTTTTTCAAGCGGCGCCGTCGCGGCGCAGGAATAGCCTTCCGGCAGGGACAGCGTGACGCGGTAGTCGGCGCAGTCCGAGACAAAGGGGTCGCCGATGGGAGCATAGGGGTCCTGTCTCCAGGCGCCGCCTTCCAGGCGCGAGAGGAGCGGAAGACAATTACCGAACAGCCAGACATCCCCTTCCCGCCCGAAACGATACCGGCAGTCAGGGACCGAAAGGACGCAGCGCAGGGAAAGCGTGCCCCACTCGCCCGGCGAAAGAGGAGGAACGGAAACGCTCAGCACCGTTCGGGCTTCATCCTCAAAGGAAGCGCCGACGGCTTCTCCGCGCCAGAGGGTGTCATGCAGGAGCAGGTCCCCGGGTGAAAAACCCCCGGGGTAACAGGCGTCAAAGAATTTTCCAACGGCGGCCGGGCTCGTTTCCGGTGAGGCAAAGGCCGCCGCGTAGGTCCTCAGCACGATTTTTTCCAGCGCCGTTCCGGAGCGGTTCTTCATTTGGAGATCCATAGTGACCGCAAGCCGGCTGCTTTCGGGATGAAAAACGAGCGCGTACGCGTAACGGTCCAGATCCGCCGGAAAGGCGTCCGCGCTTGCGTGCGAGGCGCTGTTTTGCTTCGCTGCCGGACGGCACAGCCAAAAAAGCGACGCGACAAAAAGAATGGAGAGACAGAATACGGCCGCTTTGACCTTGGCGCCATGGCTTCCGACGCTGCCCATGTGTCCCGAAACCCATCCTCCCTTTCGCGGCTTAATGGAGCCTGCCCATCATAGCGCCCGGCGCCGGGTTTGTAAATGGGCCGGCGTCCAGACGCCTGACGCCCTGTATGGCGCGGGGAAACATGAAGATGCTTGCAGGATTTCGGAAGGACGGGCCGTTTGATGCCGTGAAGGCGGCGCCATTCCCGCCTGCGGAGGTGCTGTGCAAGGTGGATCCGGCATGGAAGACACCCGAAGCCTTTGAGCAGCTCGTCGCCCCCCTGGAGCGGCAGGTGTATTTTCTGTGCCTGCGAACCCTTTGCAACAGGCAGGACGCGGAGGATTGCGCGCAGGAGGCGATGCTCCGCGCCTATCGCGCATTCGGCTCCTTCAGGGGGGACTCCTCTGTGTCCACCTGGCTGTACACCATCGCCGGGAGAGCCTGCAGCGACCTGCTCAGGAAGAGGAAGGAATCCGTATCCCTGGACGCCCTGAGGGACGCGGGATGGGACAGGGAGGACGGGGAACCTTCGCCCTATCTGAAGCTCGAGGGCAAGGAACGCAGGACGCTGCTGGCGCGCGCGATTGAGGAACTGGGCGCGGATGACCGCCGTCTGATCACGCTGGTCGATCTCGCGGGGCTCAGGTATGAGCAGGCGGCGGGCGTGCTGGGGCTGCGCCTGGGGACCGTCAAGAGCCGTCTGAACCGCGCCCGGGGGCGGCTTGTAAAAATCGTCTCCAGGAACGCGGAACTTTTCGACGCTGTCGGCCGACTCAATGGAGGAAGGAGGCGCTGAGATGGACTGCAAACGATTTCGACGCCTCCTCGATGCCGCCCGGGAAGGGGGGCTGACGGAAGAAGACCGCGCCTGGATGAACGCGCATTCGGCTGGCTGCGCGCGATGCAGGCTTGCCAGGATGGTCCGTGAGGACTGCCTGACGCTCGACGACGAAAGTGAGCTACCCGAGAGCTTCCGCGCCGCGTGGCGCGAAGCGATCAAAAACGAGGAGAACAGGGGAGCGGAAAAGAAGCGCGCGCGAGCTCCCAAATGGATCGCCGCCGCCGCCGCCCTTGCCCTTTTAGCCGCAGGCGCCGCGACGATCGGCCGGAACGTCCCGTCACGCGCTACGCCGGCAAAACTGGCGGGCGACAGCGCCGATGCGGTCGGTATGTCGGATGCCCTTATGCCCGCGGCGGCATTTCCGCCGTCGCCTGAAGCGGAACAGATGAGGGCGGCGGCCCCCCTGGCGCGTGAAGAAGGGGCCGCGGACACGCTGGCAGCGGCGGAGATCGTACGGACCGCGAGCCTGTCTGTGTCCACGGAAAGATTCGACGAAGACCTGGAGGCCGTCAAAAAGCAGCTGCGGGACGCAGGCGGGCGAGTCGAGTCATTGGAAGTTTCCGCGGACGCGGACGGGCTTCGGTACGCGTCCCTCGTCATGAGGGTCCCCGCGGAGGAACTTGACGTCTTCGTCACGTCATTTCAGCCTGCCGGGCGGCAGGTATCCGTCAGCCAGACAGCCGTGGATGTGACCGAGAGCCGTCTTGACGTCCAGCTGCGGCTCCAAGCGCTTCAGGCGAAGATGGAACGGCTGAATGAACTGCTGAAAAAAGCAGCCACGATCGCAGAAAGCATTGAGGTCGAGAACAGCATCGCCGACACCCGGTATCTCATCGACTCATACACCGCTTCCCTCAGGGATACCGACAGCAAGACGGAGCTTGCGGCCGTGCGCCTGTCGCTCAGGGAGGAAAGCGGCGCGCTGAGGGCGGAAGTCAGGGAACTGTCCCTCCGGGAGAGGGTCATCACCGGGGTCCGGGGAGCCTGGAATGATACGCGGCTGTTCTTTCATGATCTCGTCGTCTTCCTGGCGATCATCCTGCCCTACGCTGCGGCCGCGGCGTTCGCGGCCTTGATCGTCATCAAAACCATCAGGAGGAGAAAAAAATGAAAAAAACCCTGACAGCTGCCATGGCACTCGTTGTGTGCGTCCTGCTGCTGGCGCCTGCGCTGGCGGAGACTGAATCCGGAACGGTTACCGTGTACGGGACCGCGACCGTTTCACTGATGGCGGACACCGCCGTCATCCAGATCGGCGCGAGCACAAAAGCGGATTCCGTTGTACTCGCGCAGCAGAAGAACGACCTGACGATGCGCGGGGTCATCGAGGCGATCCTCGCGCAGGGAGTCGAGAAGGAGGACATCGTCACCAGCCAGTACAACCTGCAGGCCAATGCCGGCGAGGGCCTGATGGGATACGCGACGGATCTGCTTGACAGCAGGTACGAAGTGAGCAATATCCTTTCCGTGACCGTCAGGGACCTGTCCCGCATCGGCGCGCTGATCGACGCAACGTCCGCCGCCGGCGCGAACACCGTGTATGGGCTGAGCTTCTCCAGCAGCAAGAGCACGGAAGCCTATCACCGCGCGCTTGCGCGGGCGGTTGAGGACGGAAAGGCGAAAGCCGGCGTTCTTGCCGCCGCCGCGGGAAAGGAGCTGGACGAACTCAGGTCCATGCAGAGCGACATGTATTACGGGGGGAGCTACGGCGTGCTCAATTCCATGGATATGATGGCATCGGAGGCCAAGGGCGCCGCCATCGTATCCGGGGACGTCTCAGTGACCGCCGGGGTGACGCTCGTCTATTCCTTCAGATAGGCGATATGCGGGGACGGCCGGGCTTTCGGGCCCGGCCGTCCATCGGGAAGCGCTGCCTTCGCCGCGTCAGCGGCGCCGCAGGCGCTCACCGGCTTCGTTCACCAGCCAGTCGAACAGCGCCTGCGCGGAGTCCGTCCTGTCCGCCATCGATTCCGGGTGCCACTGTACGCCGACGCCGGGATAGCCGTTTTCAAACTCGAGCCCCTCGACCAGGCCGTCTGGTGAAACGGCAGATGCTTTTAGCCCCTTTCCCAGGGCCTTGACAGCCTGGTGGTGCCTGCTGTTTACGCCCATTTCCGCGGCGCCCGACAGGCTGCGCAGCAGGGAGCCTTCCCGGAGGGACACCGTATGGATCAGGTCGGCCCGTTTCGTGTACTGAGCATGGTCGATCTGTCTGGAATACTGTTCCGCGATATCCTGGTAGAGGCTTCCGCCAAGGGTGACATTGAGCACCTGGATCCCGCGGCAGATCGCCAGAAAAGGTTTTCCCGTGCGGAGGATCCTGCCCAGCGTGTACATCTCCTGCCTGTCCAGCCGCGGGATGATTCTCCCGCAGCAGGGCAGCGTTTCCTCCCCAAACAGGGAAGGCTCCACGTCCTCGCCTCCCGGGAACACAAAGCCGTCGACGCTGTCGACCATGGCGTCCCAGAGGGCTTCCCTGTCAGTCAGGGGGAAAAGAAGGGGGAGCGCTCCGGCGCGGGCTACCCCTTTGACGTAATCGTCCGGCAGGCTGACCCTGTTTTTCTCCGCATCCCAGCACGCGCCGATGCCGATTGTGATCATGGGAGTTTCCTTTCGTGCGCGCCTTTGCGCGCTGCGGCATTGTAGCATATCCGGCTGGCGCGGGAAACGGAAGCCTCTGTTTCCTGGCTCTTCCGATCAAGGGGAGACTGGCGGGTCCGGACGGGCATGACGAGCCGGAAAAAATGAAAAAAAACTTGCGGCGAAGAGCGCCCTGTGTTATGATGACTTTTGTGACAAACGGACGGTCCTCTGTGCCGCCGGCCGGCGCATGAACGTCTGTCAGGAAGGTGGAGTCATCCGTGAGTGAGTTGATCAAGTCCATCGAGCAGGCGCAGATGCGCCCCGACAGACCGGATTTTGGCATCGGAGACACGGTGCGCGTGTTCGTCAAGGTCGTGGAAGGGGCCAGGGAGCGCCTCCAGGCGTTTGAAGGAACGGTGATCGCCAGGCGCAACGGCTCCAGCCGCGAGACCTTTACCGTTCGCCGCCTTTCCTACGGCATCGGGGTGGAACGTACCTTTCCCCTTCATTCCCCCCGCGTCGACCGCATCGAGGTCGTTCGGAAAGGCCAGGTCCGCAGGGCCAAGCTCTACTATCTGCGCGGTCTGCAGGGCAAGGCCGCGAAGATCAAGGACGGCTCCGGCTACTGACGGCTCCGGGGCGTGTCGAAGAAAACGGACAGCCTTCCTGCTGCGGCAGCGGAGGCTTCTTCATTTGGGAGAGAAACCTCTCCGGGCGCGCGGGGAAAAGGGCCCGCCCTGATCGTCCTCGTGGCCATCAATTCGCAGTATGTGCACTCCTCCCTTGCGCCATGGTGCCTGCGGGCAGGGCTTGAGCAGTATTCGGCCGAGCCGCATGATGTGGCCGTTCTGGAGGGGACAGTCAACGAACCGGCGGACCTCCTGTGCAGGCGCGTGGTGGGGTACCGGCCGGATATCCTCGGGATCAGCTGTCAGATCTGGAACGTCCGGGCGGCCCGTGCCCTGGCCGCCGGCGTGAAGCGGGCGCTTCCGGACTGCGTCATCGTATTCGGCGGACCGGAGGTCAGTTACTGCGCGGACGAGGTGCTGCGCCGCGATCCGGACGTGGACTACGTGGTTTGTGGGGAAGGGGAATACCCTTTCGCCGCCCTTGCGGACGCCCTGGTCCGGCGGCTGCCTGCAGACGGGATCCCGGGGGTCCTCGGCCGCGGAGGGAAAGGGGCTGCCGCGCCTGTCCCGTACCGGCATGCCCAGGCCCAGCCGTCGCCCTACTGCAGGGAGTATTTTGCGGGTCTTGACGGGCGCATCGCCTACCTGGAAACCAGCCGGGGCTGTCCGTTCAGCTGCGCGTTCTGCCTGTCTGGAAGACAGGATCAGCTTCTGCAGCAGGTGAGCCTGCGCAGGGCTGAAAGCGAGATGCTGGCCTTGGCCGCGTCCGGCGCGCAGACCGTCAAGCTGGTCGACCGGACCTTCAACGCCGATCAGGAGAGGGCGAAACAGCTCTTCCGCTTCCTTGCCGGCCGCGCGGGGAAGGATATCCCTGCCGGCGTTCGCTTCCATTTTGAGGTGGCAGGGGACCTGCTGGACGACGGGACGATCGATATCCTCAACAGCGCGCCGCCCGGGCTGTTCGGCCTGGAGATCGGCGTGCAGTCTTTCAACGCGGACACGCTCAGGGCGCTGCGCCGCAGGACTGATTTCGGCAGGCTGCGCGAAGCGGTGTCGCGGCTCGTATCCGCCAACAGGGTGCACGTGCACCTGGACCTGATGACCGGGCTGCCGCTGGAGGGCCCCGCATTGTTCAGGCGCAGCTTCGAGGAGGCGTTTGCCCTTCGGCCGCACGCGCTTCAGCTTTGCCGCCTCAAGGTGATCCACGGATCCGCGATCCGGGAGGAACCCCGGTCCTTCCCCTGCCGCCATGACCCGGACCCTCCCTATGCGGTCCTGGAGACGCCATGGATGCGGGAGGAGGACTTCGCGGAACTGGCCCTGCTCGAACGCGGGCTGGAAAGGGCCTGGAACCGGAGAAGGTTCACGCGCGCCGTCGAATACCTCTGCGGGGAATGCGGGCTGTCTCCCTATGAGGTGCTGCTTGATCTGGGGAGACGGATCCGCCTGGCCGAAGCCGCCCTGACGCCCGGAGGCGGCGCCCTCCCGCTTGACGGGCTGACGGCATGCGCCCTGTCCTGTTTTGTATCCCTGATGCCGGACAGGCAAGAGAGGATCAGGGACCTGCTGGCGCTTGACAGGCTCGCCTCGACCAGGACAAATCTGCTTCCGGACTGCCTGAAGGTCCGCGACCCCCTGTACCGGCAGGCCGGGAAGGCGCTGGACCGGGTCCATCCGCGGCCGGAGGGTTCCGTGAGGGCGTCTGCCCTGCTGCGGGCCGGGACAGCTCCAGCGCTGGCCTGGTCGGATCACATGCGGCGGGATTCCGTGACCGGTTTGTACCCGGTCAGCATCGCCACCCTTTACGAACTGGGCCTCGGAAGCATACAATGAAAAAAGCAAAACGCCAGAAACGGAGTGAGAGGCATGCGTCTGACACTGGAAGGCATCAGGGACAGGGCGGCCTGGGAGGGAGCGGGGATCAGCCTGCCCCTGTTCGATCCCGGGAAGATCGCCGAAAACACGCGCAGGAGCCCGGGGTGGCTGCACTTCGGCGCGGGGAACATTTTCAGGGCTTTTCCGGCCCGCATCATGCAGCGCCTGCTCAATGAAGGGGCGGCAGACACAGGCATCGTGGCCTGCGAGACCTTTGAAGCGGGCATGATCAAACAGATCTATCTGGATCATGACTGCCTGAGCATCCTGGCTTCCCTGTCTGCCGATGGGAAAGCGGAATACGGCGTCATCGCCTCCGTGACCGAAGCGCTCAGGCCCGACGGAGGACACCCCGGGGAACGCGGACGGCTCCTTGGGTATTTCGAGTCGCCCTCCCTGCGGATGGTCACCTTCACCATCACCGAGAAAGGCTATGCTGTGTGGAATGCCCAAGGCGAGCCTTTGCCCTGGATCGCGTCGGATATCGCCGGCGGCCCGGACAGGGCGGCGTCGACGCTGGGCATCGTGTGCCTGGGACTCTACAGGCGATGGCTCGCAGGCGCCGGCGCCCTCACGCTGGTCAGCATGGACAACTGCTCCAGCAACGGCGACAAGCTCAGGGAAGGCATCCTGTGCATTGCGGACGGCTGGTCGCGTGCGGGATCGGTGCCGGAAGGTTTTGCGGTCGATGTGAGGGACAGGGGGAAGGTCGGCTTCCCTCTGACGATGATCGACAAGATCACCCCGCGGCCGGACGAGGCGATCGGCCGCGTGCTTGAGGAGAAGGGGGTAGAGGACGTCGCCATCCTCAAAACGGACAAGAACACCTTCATCGCCCCCTTCGTCAACGCGGAGTCGACCGAGTATCTCGTCATTGAGGACAGCTTCCCCTCGGGACGCCCTCCCCTTGAAAAGGCGGGCGTGTACATGACAGACCGCGAAACGGTCAACCGCGTCGAGCGCATGAAGGTCTCCACCTGCCTCAACCCCCTTCATACGGCGCTGGCCGTATTCGGCTGCCTGCTTGGATACCGGAAAATTTCCGACGAGATGCGTGACGGGGACCTTGTGCGCCTTGTCAGGCGCATCGCGTACGACGAAGGGATGCCGGTGGTCACCGATCCCGGCATCATCTCGCCAAAGGCCTTTGCGGACGAGGTCCTCAACAAGCGCTTCCCCAACCCCTTCATCCCGGACACGCCGCAGCGCATCGCGACGGACACTTCCCAGAAACTCGCCGTCCGATTCGGGGAGACCATCAAGGCCTATATGGACAGCGCTTCGCTGTCTCCTTCCTCCCTTCGCGCGATCCCGCTGGTGCTCGCCGGGTGGCTGCGCTATCTGGGCGGCGTGGATGACCGGCTCGAGCCGATGCCCTTGAGCCCGGATCCCAGGCTGGACGAAATGCGCGCGGCGCTCGGCGCTCAGGCCGGGCTCGCGCCGATCCTGTCCCGGGAGGACATCTTCGGGGCGGACCTCATCAAAGCCGGTCTCGCGGAGCGGGTGAGCGCGTACCACGCTCGCATGAGCGGCGGCGCCGGCGAGGTGCGCAGGCTCCTGCATGAGGTCGTCACGGACAAGGCCTGAGCCCGGCCGGCAAAACGGCAGCAGGGAAGCGCCCCGGAAGATGTCGGGGCGCTTCCCTGATTTTACGGCCCGCGCTTCCAGGACTCCAGCGCCATGTTTGCGCACATTCGCCTCAGGGAAGGCTTGGGGTTGACGCAGACGGGATGACCCACGAGTTTGAGGACCGGCAGGTCATCGGGACTGTCGGCGTAGGCCCAGGAGGCCTCCCAATCCGCCCGGAGCCCGTTATCCTTCAGCCACCGGCAGATGCGGCGCAGTTTCTCCCTGCCTCGGCAGTTGCGCCCGACTCGGCCATTCGCGTCGACGGGCGTAGCCAGCACCGCGCTGACCGGCAGCAATTCCTTCATATGATTCATGTATACGTCCGGCGAGGCGGACACCAGGAGCACCACGTCACCCCGGCTCGCGTGGCCGCTCATTTTTTCTTTCGCCCGCGGGAAAACCGCCGGGAGAAGGACGCTTTGGGCAAAGTCCCGATGAAAAGCGGCGCATTCCGCCGCGTCCATGCGGCCCATGTGGGCCAGGGCGGCAGACTTGGCGCTTTCCGCGTTGAGGCGGCCCAAACGGAAAAGAGCCGCGGCAGCAAGGAGGCCCGGGAGCCTCAGGGCAGGAAATGCCCGCCGCCTGAGCGCGAAACGCACCAGCGCGGCAATGCTGTCTCCCCGGATCAGGGTGCCGTCAAAATCGAATACCGCGACAGGCACGCTGCGCGTCAAAGATGCCTTCTTTCCCGCTCGCACGAGCGCGGCCCGGGCGCCTTGAAACGCCTATCAGGACAGCGGGATTGTATCCCTGCCGCCAGGCTTGCGCAAGAAACGCCGTGCGCCGCGGACCCGTTTGTCCGGCGCGGCAGCGGGAAGGATAAGGAACAGCGAGAAAACGCCCTCCTTCCCGGGCGTGCCGGCAAAGAGGGTGTCCAGCTCCCGGGATGGACCCGGACCCTGCGGGAAAGCCTGCGTTTACTTCGCGTCCACCTTCGCCATATGGCGGATGAGATCGACCACCTTGCAGGAGTAGCCCCACTCGTTGTCGTACCAGGCGACGAGCTTGACGAAGGTCTCGTTGAGCATGATCCCGGCGGCCGCGTCGAAGATGGAGGTGCGGGCGTCGTGGATGAAGTCGCTGGAAACGACGGCGTCCTCGGTATATCCGACGATGCCTTCCCACTCGTCGCTCTCAGAAGCGGCCTTCATCGTGGCCTTGATGTCCTCATAGGTCGTGGGGGTCTTCAGCCTGCAGGTCAGGTCGACGACGGAGACATCCGCGGTGGGGATCCTGAACGCCATGCCCGTCAGCTTGCCCTTGAGCTCGGGGATGACCACGCCAACGGCTTTCGCCGCGCCGGTGGAGGAGGGGATCACGTTGAAGGCAGCCCCGCGCCCGCCGCGCCAGTCCTTTTTGGAGGGCCCGTCGACGGTCTTCTGCGTGGAGGTCGTCGCATGAATGGTGGACATAAGGCCTTCGGCGATCCCGTATTTGTCATGGATGATCTTGGCCAGGGGGGCCAGGCAGTT
>CAZLYF010000015.1:0-7456 GCA_964563725.1 uncultured Oscillospiraceae bacterium | reverse complement strand
GACGACCTTCATGTCCTTTTTGTATTTGTCCTGGTTGACGCCCATGACGAACATCGGCGTTTCCTTGTCTTTCGCGGGGGCCGTGATGACGACTTTCTTCGCGCCGCCCGCAAAGTGCGCCGAGGCTCCAGCCGTATCGACGAACACGCCGGTCGCTTCCGCGATATACTCCGCCCCCGAGTCGGCCCAGGGGATCTCCTCGGGTTTCATCAGCGAATAGGTTTTGATCTTCCTGCCTTCTACGATCAGGACGCCTTCCTGTTCGTCATATCCGATCTCGCCCCTGTACTGGCCGTGAACGGTGTCGTAGCGGAGCATATAGGCCATGTAGGCGACGTTGATGAAAGGGTCGTTGACCGCGACGACTTCCACGTCCGAGAAATTTTCCAGCGTCGCGCGCATCACCAGACGCCCGATGCGGCCAAAGCCGTTGATGCCGATCTTTACCATGATTGCTTCCTCCTCAGTACATTGCGCGTTGCGCAGATTGGACAGCCAAACGATAAAATAACACAAACAGCCTGCGCGCGCAACCGCCGAGGGAATAAAAAAACCGCCCTTGTCGGGTGGTTTCTTTGTGAATGCGCGGTCAACGCTTGCGTTTGCGCGCAGCTTCGGCCTTTTTCTTCCGCTTGACGCTCGGCTTCTCGTAATGCTCGCGCTTGCGGACTTCGGCAAGGACGCCCGACCGGGCACACTGACGCTTGAAGCGCTTCAGGGCGCTTTCCAGCGTTTCGTTTTCCTTGACTCTCACCTCAGACACCTGATATCCCCCCCTTCGCTCATCTCGCCTTGCGGCCGATTGCAATTCGGCGGATGGCGACCGTGGACGCATTATAGCCGCCCCCGGGCGCGGCGTCAAGTGCCATTTTGCCGGGCAGCGCGGGCGTGCCGGGAATGTGCCGGGAACGCCAAGCGCGCCGGGGAGGCTGCGGCGCCGCTGCGGCAAGGCTCCGCTCGGGCGGCCTCGTTGACAAACGCCCCCTCCCTCCCTATGATTTGTCCAGTCCTTGCGGAAGATCCTCCCAGCGGAGGTTGTCCATGAACTGCGACCTCGTCATCATCGGCGCAGGGCCTGCCGGCATTTTCACCGCGCTGGAACTGCTGCGCAAGGGGACGAAGAAGAAGATCGTCATGGTGGAAAAGGGCGCTCCCATTGAGAAGCGCCACTGCCCGAAGGGGACAGCCGGAAAATGCGTCAACTGCCGGCCTTATTGCCATATCACGACAGGCTTTTCAGGCGCCGGCGCCTTTTCTGACGGCAAGCTTTCACTTTCCACGGAAGTCGGCGGGCAGCTCCCTGAACTCATCGGCGACGAATACACGCGCAGCATGATCGATTACACCGACAGCATTTATCTTCAGTTCGGGGCGGACGCGCATGTCGAGGGGGTCATGGAATCCGAAAAAATCAAGGAGATCCGCAAGCGCGCCATCCAGGCCGGCCTGAAGCTGGTCGACTGCCCCATCCGTCACCTCGGGACCGAAAAGGCGCAGGCCCTCTACGCGGCGATCCAGGCCTTTCTGACGGAAGGCGGCGTTGAGATCCTCTACGGGCACAACTGCACGAACCTGATCCTTGACGACCATCGCTGCCTGGGCGTTTCGTTGCGCCGCGTGCAGGACGGGACTTCCCTGGACATCCTGACGAAAAGCACGGTGGCGGCCACCGGGCGCAGGGGGGCCGACTGGCTGGAAAACATCTGCGTCGAGCACGGTATCGCGCACCAGCCGGGGACCGTGGACATCGGCGTGAGGGCGGAAGTGCGCAGCGAGGTGATGGAGGAGGTCAACACCGTCCTCTATGAAGGAAAGCTGATCGGTTACCCGAAGCCCTTCAAGGACAAGGTGCGCACCTTCTGCCAAAATCCCGGCGGCTTCGTCAGCCAGGAAAATTACGACGACAACCTGGCGGTCGTCAACGGGCATGCCTACAAGGAGATCAAATCCCCCAACACCAATGTGTCGGTGCTCTGTTCGCACAATTTCACGTATCCCTTCAACCAGCCGATCTCCTACGCGCAAAAGGTCGGCGAACTGACCAACATGCTCGCCAACGGCCATATCCTCGTGCAGCGTTTCGGCGACATCCTCGACGGGAAGCGCACCTGGGAGAAGGAACTGACCCGATCCAACGTGCGGCCGACGCTGTCTGACGCCGTTGCGGGCGACATCACCGCGGCGATGCCCTACCGCGCGATGACCAATATCGTCAATTTCATCCAGGCGATGGAGCTGGTCGTACCCGGCTTCGCCTCTCCCGAGACCCTGCTGTATTCCCCGGAACTCAAGTTTTACAGCAACAAAGTGAAGATGGATGCGGACCTGAAAACGAACATCAGGGATTTCTACGCCCTGGGCGACTCGAGCGGCTGGACGCGCGGACTGATGATGGCATCCGTCATGGGCGTCGTGATGGCTGACAGGCTGTTCAGGGAGGAGCAGGAAGCCTGACCAGGCGTCCTGAAGGGGCCAGCATGGTTCCAATGGATGGCCCCAGGGCGGCAGCCCTGCCTCAAATTGTTGCGGATGTGTTTCAAAAGAGTTATAATGGCGCCTGAAACTGTTCAGCGAGGGTGCCCATGATGCGTTTTCTGTCTTTGTCGCTCGCCGTGATCCTCCTGTCCCTTCCCCTTGCCTCTCTCGGCGAGGAGGAGTATTCCCTGCTGGGTGAAACCGAGACGGAAAGACTGGTCGTCGCGTCAGAGGCGCGCACGCTGATCTTCGGCAGCGAAGGGGACGACGTGCTTGCGCTTCAGATGCGCCTCAGGGAACTCAACTACTACAGAGGCCCGCTCAGCGGGAGCTATCTGGAGCTGACCCGCGAGGCCGTCCGGGCCGTCCAGGACGCCTACGGGATGGAAGCGACCGGAAAGGCCGACGCGGCAACCCAGGAAATCATCTACGGCGACTGCCTCAGGCCCCTGTCCCGCGGTTCGGAGGGGGAGGACGTCAAACGCCTGCAGGCGCGCTTGTCTGAACTGGGTTACTACTGGGGGAAGATCAGCGGCAGCTATCTTGACGGGACGACGGCGGCGGTCGGTCACTTCCAGGACGACAATGCCCTTGAGAAGACGGGAAAGGCAGACGTCACGACGCTCGAAAGGCTGTACGGCGACGATATCGCCACGCCAAAGCCGGATCCCGCGGCCACCCCGTCGCCTGTTCCCGTCCCGACGGCGGTCCCTAACACAAGCTACCCAGGCAGGCTCAGCTACGGAAGCAAGGGAAAAAGCGTGACGCAGCTTCAGCAAAGACTGACGGAACTGGGTTTTTTCGACCGGAAGATCACCGGGGGCTTCTATGATCACACGGCGGAAGCCGTGACCGCCTTCCAGCGCTTCAACGGTCTGAAAGCGGACGGCGTCGTCGGGGAGATGACCTGGGAAGCGCTGTACGCGGACGGCGCCGTCGCGGCGTCCGGCACCCCCAAGCCGTCGCCTGAGCCGACCCCGGTCCCGTATTTTATCGAAGTGGACGTGAAAAACCAGCTTGTCAAGATCTTCGGGCGCGACGATAAAGGGGATTTCGGCGAACTTCTGAAGATCTTCACCTGTTCCACCGGCACCACGGGCTACCCCAGCGACGTGGGAACCTTCACCCTCAGCGGCCGCAAGGCGCTGTGGGCGACCTTCCCGACATGGGGAGGGGGCATGGCGCGCTACTGGGTCAGGATCAATCCCAGCATCGCCTTCCATTCCGTGATCTACGACAGCAACAACCTGGACGACGTCAATATGAAATCGGTCAGGAAACTGGGCTCCAGGGCTTCACACGGCTGTATCCGGCTGACGGTGCACGACGCCAAGTGGATCTATGACAACTGCGGCAAAGGCGTCGAGGTCTGGATCCACGAGGACGCTCCCGCCGATCCGGAGCTCAAATACGCGCACAGGCCGGGCGCCTTCAACGGGAAAACCATGCTCCACTACATCACGCCGACCCCCACCGCGCCGCCCGCGCCCGGCAGCATCGCCGTCTCCGAAAGCGGGATGCGGATCCTGAAGGTCGGTTCCGAAGGCGAGGACGTTTTCTCCCTGCAGACGAGGCTCAGGGAACTGGGATTCTATCAGGGCGCCGTCACCGGCCAGTTCAGGGAAGGGACGCAGGCGGCCGTCAAGGCCTATCAGAAAGCCTTCGGTCTTGGCATCGACGGGCAGGCCGGGAAGAGGACGCTTGAGCATTTGTACAGGGAGATCCCTGAAGCGAGCCCGACGCCCGGACCGCTTCCGACCGACAGACCTGAAGCGAGGTCTCCCGCGCCCATCCCGTCCGCGACTCCGACGCCCCCGATGGTTTTCACGGTGGAATGACCAGGCGGCGGGATTCCCTGGAAGAAAGGAGCCTGTCCATACGGATATATTCGATATCGTCGGGCCTGTGATGATCGGCCCTTCCTCGTCGCACACCGCGGGAGCGGCGCGCATCGGTCGCGTCGCGCGCAAGCTCCTGGGCGAAGAGCCCGTTTCCGCGGACATCGCCTTTCACGGTTCCTTCTCGAGGACCTGGCAGGGCCATGGCACGGACCTGGCGATCCTGGGCGGCCTTCTGGACATGGACGTCGACGATGCCCGCCTGCGCATGAGCAGGGACATCGCCGACGCAAGGGGGCTGAAGTACCGGTTCCGGACGGTCTGCCTTGAGAACAGCCATCCAAACACGGTCGCTCTTGCCATTGCCGGCGCCGGCGGCAAGCAGCTCACCGTCCGGGCGTCGTCTCCCGGGGGCGGAAGGATCGTCGTGCATACGATCGACGGCCTTGAAGCGGGTTTTTCGGGAGAGCTGCCGACCCTTGTGATCCAGCATCGGGATTCCCCGGGCGTGATCGCGGAGGTCAGCCTCTGCCTTTCCTCGTCGGGCGTCAACATCGCGACGATGCGCGTGTTCCGCAGCGAGGCTGGCGGCACGGCGTCCATGGTGCTCGAGCTTGACGAGTATCCGCCCGGCGAAGTGGTCGGGAAGCTCGCCGCGATCCGGCATGTCCGCTCGGCGACCATGATCGACAGGCTTTAGGGGGAAGGGAAGAAGTGTTTCATTCGCTCAAGGATCTGGTCGCCCTTGCGGGCGGGGGCTCGATTGGCGCCGCGGCACGCACAGCGCAGGCAGGAAAGGAAAACAAGGCCCCTGAGGAACTCGACGCCAGGATGGCGGGCATGCTTTGCGTCATGAGGGAAGCGGTGGAAAAGGGGATGGATCCCGCCACGCGGTCAATGAGCGGGATGACCGGCGGGCAGGCGCCCAGGCTCAGGGAAGCTTCCCTCCAGGGGAAAACGGCAGGAGGCAGGCTGCTCGGGCGGGCGGAAGCCCTGGCCCTGGCGGTCGCTGAAACCAACGCCGCCATGGGCCGCATCGTCGCGGCTCCCACAGCCGGAGCCTGCGGCATTGTTCCCGCCGCCCTCCTCAGCGCGCAGGAAGAATACGGGATCGACGACAGCCGCCTGGCCGGAGCGCTGTTCACCGCCGGGGCCGTGGGGATGGTCATCGCCAAGCGCGCGAGCATCTCAGGAGCCCAGGGAGGCTGCCAGGCGGAATGCGGCAGCGCGGCGGCGATGGCGGCAGCGGCGCTGGTGGAACTGCGTGGCGGCACGCCCGCCCAGGCGGCGGACGCCTGCGGGTTCGCGCTGATGAATGTGATGGGCCTTGTTTGCGACCCTGTACGGGGGCTTGTGGAGGTCCCCTGCGTATTCAGAAACGTCGCGGGAGTAGCCAACGCCTTTGCGTCAGCAGACCTGGCGCTCGCAGGCATCCCCTGTCCGCTTCCGCCCGATGAGATCATCGATGCCATGAAGGCGGTGGGCGAGCTTCTTCCCGCGTCTTTGAGGGAAACGGGGGAAGGGGGCTGCGCCGCCTGCCCGTCCGCCGTTGGGAAGGCCGCCGCAGGTTGATGGACGGCGAGCGCAGGGGCGAAGAGGGCGCGGCCGCTCCGGACGGCCTGCTTGAGCAAATCTCGGCGGCTTGCCGGGGCACGTTCCCTTTCCACATGCCCGGCCACAAGCGCAATACCCGCCTTGCGCCGTATCTGCGCGCGCTTCGCGCGGACCTGGACGTCACGGAGATCGGCAGCCTTGACAACCTTCGCGCGCCTTCGGGCATCCTCAGCGCCTCGATGCGGCTGGCGGCCCTGCTGTACCGAGCAGAAAACAGCTTTTTCCTTGTCAACGGGAGCACGGGGGGCATCCTGGCCGGCATGCGGGCGCTCGCTTCCCCGGGCGATACGGCGCTGGTGGCGAGGAACTGCCATATCTCGGTTTTCCATGCGCTGGCGCTTCTTTCGCTGCGCCCTGTCTTCATCCATCCCCGGACTGAGCCCGCGCTGGGGATCCCGGGCTCGCTGAGTGCCCGGGACGTCGGGGAGGCGATCCGCGGCATCCCGTCCGCCCGGTTTCTGGTGCTTACCAGCCCGACTTACGAGGGGGTGATCAGCGACCTTGAGGGGATCTGCGCGGCCGCCCGGGACGCCGGCGTCAAAGTGCTTGCGGACGAAGCCCACGGGGCGCACCTGGATCTGAGCCCCTATTTCAGGGGCGGGGCTGTCCTGGCCGGCGCGGACATCGTGGTCCACAGCCTGCACAAGACGCTGCCGTCCCTGACGCAGACGGGACTTGTGCACGTCAGGGGCGCTGAACTTGCCAGCCGCGTGGCGCAGGAGCTGGCCGTGTTTCAGACAAGCAGCCCCTCCTGGCTTCTCCTCGCCTCCATCGACGGATGTGTCCGGCTGCTGAGCGAAAAAGGCGGTGAGATCTTTGAGCGCTGGGAGAGAAGGCTCCGCGCTTTTGATGGCGCGGCGGCCGGCCTCAGGCGGCTTCGCGTGCCGGGACACGGTCACCCGCCGCCTGAGGCAGGGGTTTGCTTCGGTTTCGACCGCGGAAAACTGCTGATCTCCTGCGCCGGGACGGACATCACGGGGCAGGCTTTGGCCGGGAGGCTCAGGCGGGAGCACCGCATTGAAACGGAAATGGCGCAGACTCCCTGCGTGCTTGCCATGACCGGGCCCGGCGATACGGAACAAGGCCTTCTGCGGCTCGCTGAGGCGCTGAAAGCGATCGACAGGGACCTGAGCGGGCGGACAGTTCCCGCGTGGCCGCCGTTCCCCGTGCAAACGCCGCTGGTCCTCCCGCCCGCCGAAGCTGAAAAAGCCCGCTGGGAGCTCACCCCCCTTGAAAAGGCTTCCGGCAGGGTCTGCGCGGAATACCTGACCGCCTATCCTCCGGGGATCCCCCTCCTGATCCCCGGCGAGCTTGTGTCTTCCGGGATCATCGATTCTCTGAGACTCCCCGGCGCTTCGGAAAGCCTGGTAAAAAGCCGCTCGCTTGCGCGGGAGGACCGGATTGCCGTCCTGGCCTGAACAGTGCGGGATGTGGACAAACTGTAACTTTTTCCTAGTTTTCTTGCTTTGCCCGGGCAGCTATGCAATAATCAAAAGCGTTCGCCGGCGAAGGCCCGGCACGGAAAGGAC
>CAZLYF010000014.1:20401-30711 GCA_964563725.1 uncultured Oscillospiraceae bacterium | reverse complement strand
CCGCACCGCGCGGATGAGCGCGAACCTCCTGCAGGCGCAGCGCGACTACTTCGGCGCCCACACCTACGAGCGGGTCGACAGGCCCAGGGGCGAGTTCTTCCACACCGACTGGACGGGCCAGGGAGGCCAGACCGCCTCGACGGCCTATACCGTGTGAGGCGCCTATGATCTCTTCATCGACCTGCGCCGGCGGGCCCCTTGGGCTCAGCGACGGCGAATTGCTCGCCGCCCTCGGGGCGGCGCTGCGCGGCAGGCTCGGGACGCTCAGGAAAGTCCTGCTGCTGCCGCCGGACTACACGCGTTTCCATTCAAACGCCGGCAGGATCACGCGGATGCTGTACGGGATGCTCTCCGGAAAATGCCGGGTCGACATCATGCCCGCGCTGGGCACCCACGTGCCCGTCTCCCGCCCCGAGTGGGGCCTGATGTTCGGGGACCTCCCCTACGATGAGATGATCGTCCACAACTGGCGCACGGACGTCGAAAAAGTCGGCGTCGTGCCCGCGGACCTTGTCAGGGCGCTGTCCGAAGGCCTGATGGACGCGCCCATCGACGTGGAGGTCAACCGCCGCCTGCTCGACCCTGGCTACGACCTGATCCTTTCCATCGGGCAGGTCGTCCCCCACGAGGTGGCCGGGATGGCCAACCGCAACAAAAACATCCTCGTGGGCTGCGGCGGGAAGAGCATGATCGATTCCTCCCACATGCTCGGGGCGTTCTACGGCCTGGAACGCATCATGGGCAAGGACCTGACGCCGGTCAGGAAGGTGCTCGACTACGCGGAGGAACGCTTTCTGGGCGGCCTGCCGCTCTCCTACATCCTGACCGTCACGACCGCCCCGGGCGGGGAGATCCGCACGCACGGCCTTTTCATCGGCAGGGAGCGAAGCCGCTTTGAGGAGGCGGTGGCGCTCGCGCAGAAACATAACCTGACGCTGATGGACAGGCCGTTCCAAAAAGCGGTCGTGCTGCTGGACGAAAAGGAATTCAAATCCACCTGGCTGGGCAACAAGTCCGTCTACCGCACCCGCATGGCCATCGCCGACGGGGGCGAGCTGGTCGTGCTCGCCCCGGGCGTGGACAGGTTCGGGGAGGACAGGGGGATCGACGCGCTCATCCGCAAATACGGCTACTGCGGGCGCGAACGTATCCTCAGGCTCGTGAAGGAAAACGAAGACCTGCGCGGCAGCCTCTCGGCGGCGGCGCACCTGATCCACGGGTCCAGCGACGGCCGTTTCCGCATCACCTACTGCACCCGACGCCTGTCCGGCGAAGAAGTCCGCGGAGCCGGCTACGGATACCTTCCCTACGATGAAGCCGTTCGAATCTACGATCCCGCAGCGCTCAGGGACGGATGGAACACGCTCCCGGGCGGGGAGGAGATCTTCTACGTGTCCAACCCAGCCCTGGGTCTGTGGGCCGACAAAAACAGGTTCTGAGACCGGCCGGGCGCCTGCCCGCCGCGGATTCAGGCGGGCAGCGCCTGGACGAAGATGCCGATGAGCCCGGGGCCGGTATGGACGACCAGCGCCGGGCTCACGTCCCCCTCGATGATCTGCCCGCAGTCAGGCAGACGGCGCCTGATTTCGGCGATGACCCCCTGCGTCTCTTCCTTCGCGCTCCCCTGCACGACGGCCAGGGCGTACCTGACGTGCCTGCCCGCTTCCGCTGCGGCAAGGTTGATCATCTCCGCGATCGCGCGGGCGCGCCCGCGCACCTTGGAGGCGACGATATAGGCGCCTTCCCTGTTGCAGGTGATGATGGGCTTCAGATGCAGCAGGGAGCCCAGGACCGCGGAGACCTTCCCGATGCGTCCGCCTTTGGCAAGGTATTCCAGCGTGGACAGGCAAAAGAAGATGCGGGATGCCTTGACGCTCTCAAGGACCTTCTCATGGATCCGCTCGGCGGGTTCCCCTTCCTGAAGGAGTTTTCCCGCCAGCATCGCCTGCATGCCCGAACCCAGGCCGATGTTCTTCGTGTCCACAAAGAAGATCCTCAGGCGGTCCTGATACTGTTCGGCGGTGAGCCTGACGACGTTTCCCGTCCCGGATAGCGCGCCGGATATGGTAACGCACAGCACTGTATCGTATCCGTCGGCCAGGATGCGGTCGAAGGCGTCCCTGACCGCTCCTTCGTCCGGCAGGGAGGTGCGCGGCACTTCCTCCTCAAGCCGGTCGTAAACCTCCTGCGGCGTGATATCCACCCGGTCGTCGTACTCCCGGTCCCGGTAGATGATCTTCACGGGCACCCTGTACATGGGGTAGCGGGCCAGGTATTCCTCGGGGACGTCATTGCAGGAGTCCACGAGGATGGCGGTTTTGTGATCGTCCATATTGTTGTCTCCTTCCCGCGCGTGCGCGTCTACGCTACGCCGGCGGCCAGGCTCTGTCAAGCGCCCTGGGCCGCCGCCGCTCCTGCGGCGGGGATTGGCCAAAGCGCCCGGTCCCGTGGTAGAATAGCCGCAGAAGGCCCCCCATCATCCCTTGGTGAAAGGAACGATACGATGGACGAACCGTTGATCCTTGACGGCAGGAGCCTGGCCAGGGAAATCGAAAGCAGTCTCAGAGAGCGCGTGCAGAAACTGAAAGAGGAAACGGGACGCACGCCCGCGCTCGCCACGATCCTCGTGGGAGGCGATCCCGCGTCGGTCACCTATGTGCGGATGAAGGGCAACGCCTGCGCGCGCGTCGGGATGGACTCGGTCAAGATCGAACTGCCCGCGGAAACGGACACCGGAGAACTCCTCAACGTCATCGGAGACCTGAACGGCAACGAGCGCGTTCACGGGATCCTGCTGCAGCACCCTGTGCCGCGCCAGATCGACGAGCAAAGGTGCTTCAACGCGATCGCCCTTCACAAGGACGTGGACGGCGTCAATACGGGCTCCTTCGGCGCGATGTCGATGAAACTGGAAAGCTTCGTGAGCGCGACCCCCCTGGGGATCATGAAGATCCTCCGGCATTACGGCATCACGATCGCCGGGAAGCACGCGGTGGTGGTCGGCCGCAGCGCCATCCTGGGAAAGCCTGTGGCGATGCTGCTGATCAACGCGGACGCCACGGTCACCGTGTGCCATTCAAAAACCGCGGGGCTCCCTGAGATCCTCCAGCAGGCGGACATTGTTGTCGCCGCCGTCGGCAGGCCCCGGTTCATCCAGGCCGACTGGGTAAAACAGGGGGCGGTGCTGGTGGACGCGGGATACAATGAAGGCAACGTGGGAGACATCGACCTTGAGCGCGCCGCGTCGAGATCCAGCGCGTATACGCCCGTCCCGGGCGGGGTGGGGCCCATGACGATCTCCAGCCTGATCAGCCAGACCGTCGAATCGGCCGAAAGGGCGTATGGCCTGCGGCCCGGGGCCTGAGCATCCCCGCCTTCCATGACGGCCCTTGACGGCCCGCCGTTTGCGCGGCGCGCGATTTTTGTTGCCAATGCGCGCCGCGTGTGCTATACTTACTCAAGGATTCGTCGGTTTCATACGCACAAACCGTGTTCCAGGCCTCGTTTGGCCGTGCCGGCGCTGCGTTTTGACCGATTGACGATCCCGCGGATATCCCTGACAGAAGAAGGTGTGTGCCATGCCGGCTCCGGACACGATGAAATTCATCCCGCTGGGCGGGGTCGATGAGATCGGAAAAAACATCTACGTATACGAGTACGGCGAGGATATCATCGTCGTGGACTGCGGCTCCAGGTTCCCGGGCGACGACATGATGGGCATCGATCTGCTGATCCCGGACGCCCGCTACCTGATCGAAAACAAACACCGCATCCGCGGCTGGCTGTTCACGCATGGACATGAGGACCATATCGGGGCGACGCCCTATATCCTGCCGCTGGCGCCGGCGCCCGTTTTTGCCTCGCGCCTGACCATCGCGCTCATTGACAGCAAGCTGCAGGAACACGGGGTGCGGGGCATTCCGCTTCAGGTGGTGGAGCCGCGGCAGGAGATCAGCCTGGGCGCCTTCCGCGTGCGTTTCATCAAGGTCAACCACTCCACCGCCGGCGCCTTCTCCCTGGCGATCGGCTGCCCGGCCGGGCTGGTCGTGCACTCCGGCGACTTCAAGATCGACTACACGCCCGTCGGCGACGACGTAGCGGACCTGAACATGCTGGCGGCGCTGGGCGAGGAGGGCGTGCTGACGCTCGTCTGCGAGAGCACCAACGTGGAGGAAAAAGGCTACACGATGTCCGAGCGCGAGGTGTGCGAGACCTTCGTGGACCAGTTCCGCAAGGCAAAAGGCCGCGTGATCGTCGCCATGTTCGCCAGCAACATCAAGCGCATGCAGCAGGTGATCGACAACGCGGTCAGTTTCGGCCGCAAGGTGTGCTTTGTGGGGCGCAGCATGATCAATGTCAGCCGCGTCGCCATGGAGATCGGCGAGCTGAAGGTCAGGCCGGAGAACCTGCTGGACATGGACGAGCTGGACCGCTACCCGGACCAGAACATCCTCGTCCTTACCACGGGCGCGCAGGGCGAGCCGATGAGCGGGCTGTCGCGCATGGCCTTTGCGGAGCATCGCAAGCTCCAGATCAAGTACACCGACAAGATCATCATCTCGGCGGATCCGATCCCGGGCAACAGGCAGTCGGTCTCCAGGGTCATCGACAGGCTGTACCGCTGCGGCGCCGAGGTGGTCTATGAGGCGCTAGCCAGGGTGCACGTGTCGGGGCATGCCTGCCAGGAAGAGATGAAGCTCTACCACACCTTGACGAAGTCCAGGTATTTCATCCCCATTCACGGCGAATACCGCATGATCTTCCAGCACGCGGAGCTGGCGGAAACGCTGGGCCGGAAGCGGGCGGACATCCTGCTTCCAAACGCAGGGGAAGTGATCCAGATGGGCCGCGGCGCCTTTGGGGTCGCCGGCACGGTCCCATCGGGCACGGTCATGCTTGACGGGCTCGGCTACGCCGACGTCGACGGCGCCGTGCAGCAGGACCGCAGGCGCCTCGCGCAGGAGGGCGTCATCATCCTCGCGATCGCGTATGACCGCAGCAGCGGCGTCCTCGTGTCCGGCCCGGACGTGATCTCACGGGGCTTCGTCTACATCCGCGAAAACGAAAGCATGATCGAGAGCGCGAGGGACTTCGTGCGGGACATCCTCGCCTCCTATCCTCATATCGAAAGCAGCGACTGGCCGGAGATCAAGAAGCGCATCAAGACGGAGCTGCAGCAGTTCATCTACGAGAAGATCAAGCGCAACCCGATGATCCTGCCGATCATCGTGGACCTGGGCTGAGCCGGGAAAAGGACCGTCGCGGGTCTCCGGGCCGGCCTGGGCAGCCTGCCCTTCAGCGTCCCTCCTAAGAGCCGCGGGCCGTCTTCGTCCCCTTCGCCCCTTTCGCCCCGTCCAGCGCGGGATTGAGGAAGATCTCGGAGCGGTAGGCGTAGCTGTTCTCGTTTTTCGCCTCGTGGGCTTTCAGGGCCAGGCCGACCAGGCGGTCGATCAGCTCACGATAGGAGAGGGGCGGCTCGCTCCTGTTCCACAGATAGAAGGCCAGGGACCCCGGGATCGTGTTGATCTCGGTGATGTACAGTTCGTCGGCCGCCGCGTCCAGCATGTAGTCGATGCGGACCACGCCCCTGCAGTCCAGCGCGCGGAACACCCGGACGGAAAGCTCCCTGATGCGCCTGGTCAGATCGGCGCCGACGGGGGCGGGCACGACGCGGCTCAGGGATGCCATGCCCTTGGTCCCGCCGCTTCTTAAGTACTTGGCGCTGAAGTCCAGAGCCTGCCCCCCCGTGACCGGCATCTCAAGGACGGAAGGCAGCGCCTCGTCATCAAAACCCAAAACGGAGCAGTTGAGTTCCAGCGGGCTGTCGAGCCCCTTTTCCACCAGGATGCGGCGGTCGTATTCCGCCGCCAGGTCCAGCGCTTCCTCCAGCTCCCCGCGGCTGTCCGCGCGGCTGACGCCGATGGAAGACCCGAGGTTCGCGGGCTTGACGAAGACGGGGTAGGCGAGCGCGTCTTCCACCAGGCCGAAGACGCTCCCGTGATCCCTGCGCCATTGGCTGCGCAGCACCGCGACGAAGTCAAGCACCGGAAAGCCCATGCCGCGGAAGCACTGCTTCATGAGGACCTTGTCCATCCCCACGGCGGATCCAGCGACGCCCGTGGAGGCATAGGGCAGGTCCATCAGCTCCAGGAGGCCCTGCACCGTCCCGTCCTCCCCGTGCAGGCCGTGAAGCACGGGGATCACGCAGTCCAGCCGCGCGGCGATCCTGCGCGACTCGCCCCGAAAAAGGCCCCCGCGCGAAAAGGCGATCAGCGCGCCGGAGCGGGCGGTCAGGTCGGGCAGCACGCGCAGCAGCCCCTTTGTATCCGGCTTGAACCGCGGCCTGTAGGTGTTGAGATCCGCCAGCGGCTCGCCCGTGAACCACTCGCCCTGCTGGGAGACATAGATGAGGACCAGGTCGTACTTGTCCCGGTCCGCCTGCCTGGCAAGCTGCAGGGCGCTGATGACCGACACCTCGTGCTCGCAGCTCCTGCTGCCGAAGATGATGCCCAGCTGCAGTTTTCGCATGCCGTCACCCGCCTTCATGATTCGCTGTAGTGGTCGGGCAGGTCGTTCTCATACAGGATCACGTCCCCCGCCTGTTCCCAGGCCGTGAGCCAGTGGTTGGCTTCCTTCAGCGACAGGAACACATGGATCCTTTCCTCAGGAAACCCCGCTTCGCGCAGCCCTTCGAGGATGGGCCTGGTATGCCGGGGGCCGACGAGCAGCGCTTCCTGCGCGCAGCCGGCGATCCCGCGGCCCAGACGGCGGTTGTACTCATCTTCCATCGCGCCCAGTTCGACAAAGCCGGGGGTCACAACCGCTTTTCTGCCGGGGAAGCTTTGAAGGAGCTTCAGTGACTGCTCGCTGCCCTCGGGGCTGGCGTTGAAGCCGTTGTTGATGACGAGGACCCCGTTTGGCTTGCGCAGCGGCTCCAGCCGCGACTCCACCGGCCTGACGGCCAGGAGGCCCCGCTGCATCTGCAGGGCCGTGACCCCCAGCCGCCGCGCCGCGGCGCAGGCGAGCAGGATGTTGCGGATGCTGTGCTCGCCGGGCAGGGAAACGCTGCAGGGGAGTCGGGTTCCGTCGTCCATGCACAGGGTGAAACGGCTCCCCTCGCCCGTGAGCACGGCGTCCTCCGCCCAGCAGCAGCTCCCGGGCGAGCCCACGATGGCCTTGGGCACGGAGCTCCTTTCATACAGGTCCCGGCAGATGCCGCCGTCATCATAGAACACCGCGAAACCGTCCTCGGGGAGCGCGCGGATGAGGTCGAATTTCGTTTCGCGCACGTTCTCGATCGTCCGGAAGGTTTCCAGGTGCTGGGGTCCCACCGAGGTGATGACCCCGATCTGCGGCCGCACCAGCCTGCACAGGTCCCGGATGTCACGCCGGTGACGGGCGCCCATCTCCGCGATGAAGACCCTGTGCTCCGGGCGCAGGTCCTCCCGGATGCAGCGGGTGACGCCCATTGGCGTATTGAAGCTTTTGCGCGTCGCCAACACCGGGAAGCGCTGGCTGAGGAGTTCCTTCAGGATGAACTTCACCGAGGTCTTGCCGTAGCTGCCCGTGATGCCCACGCGGACAAGGCCCTCCTGCCTGCCAAGGATCGCCTTCGCGTCCCTGAGGTATAGGACGCCCAGCAGCTTTTCGACGGGCCAGGCGGCAAGCCCGGCAAGCGCCACCCACAGGGGCAGGAAGAACGGCAGCAGCGCGCCGGCGCCCATGACGGGCACAAGCGGTCGGATGCCGGCGGCCAGCAGCAGCAGCAGCGCCGTCAGGACGCCGTAGAGCCTTTTGACGCGGACGGTCATCTGAAAAGGCTTGATCACCCTTTTCTTCCGCGCTGCCCCGGCCCCGGCCAGCCAGCCGGCAGCCGCGATGGCCGCCGCTCCCGCGAGCCTTGAGAGGACGCCGGGCAGGCCGTCCTTCGGGAAGACCCCGTCAATGAAGGCCGTGACCGCAAGGGCCGCGAGGGACAGGGCCGCGCCGGGCGCCCAGGCCTTTCGCCACTGCCGGCGCAGGGTGTGCGCGTAGGACGCGAACTGGTAGCTGCCCAGCTGGAAAAAGTGCAGCAGGCCCTTCGCCGCGAACACGCCAGCGACGGCCGGGGCGAGCCACAGCGCCCAGAGGGAAAGTTCCCGGGCCGTCGTCATCTTGGGCCGTCCTCCCGGATCAGCGCCCGGATGATGCTCACGAAGCGCGGGAGTTCTTCCAGATAGGCGAAATGGCCGCGGCCCGGAAAGACCTCAAGCGCCGCGTCCGGCATTTCCTGCGCCATGACCCTGCCCATCCACAGCGGCGTGGCGGCGTCGTTCTCGCCCCAGACAAGCATCGCGGGCTGCCGGACCATCGGCAGCAGCGGGCGCAGGTCCTCATTGACGATCCTGACAAAGGTGGCGCGCATGTCCGGGTCCAGCGCGAGGTAATCCGCGGAGGCATGCCTTTTGAGCAGCTTCTCCTGCGCCAGGCCGGCAAGCGGCCGCAGGGGAGGGACGCGCTTGAGGATCTCCAGCGCCTTTTTGCCCCTCTGATAGGCGGCGGCGCGCTTTTTCCCCTTCGCCGTCGCTTCCTCGCGGATCCCGGCGCAGCCGGTCAGCACCATCCGGGAGACCAGCGCCGGCTCGTCGGCCGCCAGGCGCAGGGCGACCCGTCCCCCGAAAGAGTGCGCGACCACCGTGGCGGGCGCCGCGTCCAGGCGGCGCAGCATCTCGGCCGTCCACCGCGCGTACTCCGTCACGCCCCAGGCGCCGGCCGGTTTCCCGGACGATCCGTGGCCCGGGAACTCCAGCGCCGTCACGCGGAAATCGTCCCTGAGCATCTCGGCCACGGGCCTCAGGTGCGCTTCCAGCGTGACCGGAGGCCCCCATCCGTGCAGCAGGAGCACCTTTTCGCCCCGCTGCCCGTACTGCTCCGCGTGCGAGGGGATCCCCATGGCGTCGAACATCATGCGGTCCTCCCTCCCCGGCCTTCGCCGGCAAGAAGGACGTACCTGCACTTGGTCAGTGCCCCCATGCACAGCCCCCTGAAGCGTTCGGGCACCGGCGCGACGCGTTCCAGCACGCAGCCAAGCTTTTCGCAGGTGGCCCGGGAGGGCAGGTTGTCCTCGTTGGTCGTGATCACCACGCTCAGCAGCCCCTTCTCCCTCATCAGGGGCAGAAGGAGCCTGACCGCCTTGTGCGCGTATCCGTGACCGCGGGAATGCTCGTAGACCCGGTAGCCGATATGTCCCAGATAGTACAGCGCCGGGCTCTCGCCCAGCCGCAGGCTCACGTAACCCGCCGCCCTGCGGCTGTTGACGGGGTAGATGTCAAAGGTGAAACCGCCAGGAGACCCGCATTCCTCGTCGGCTACGTTCTCACCGGCCGGGACGAGCCGGATCTCCCCGTCCGCGTACTTTGCCGCCCTTCTGCCCCGATGGAAAAACAACGCGATCCCCCTCGTCCGCCTCCGGGCAGACCCGGGGAATGGTACCATATCGCTATGCGGCATTCAAGCCGTCCTCGCGGGCCGTCTTCTCAGCGGCCCGCGAGGTGGCAGGCGACAAGGTGCCCCGAGCCCAGGTCGGCCAGCGCGGGCTTCTCCTCCGCGCAGCGTCCGAACGCGGCCGGGCACCTGTTTCGAAACGGGCATCCGCTGGGCGGGCTCAGGGGGTTTGGCACGTCGCCCTTGAGGATGATGCGGCAGCTTTTCGACGAGAGGTCCGGGTCGGGGACCGGAACCGCCGACATGAGCGCCCGGGTGTAGGGATGCTGCAGGTGCTCGTACAGCTCATCCACCGGCGCCGTTTCGACGAGGCAGCCCAGATACATGACGCCCACGCGGCGGGAGATGTGCCGCACCATGGACAGGTCGTGGGACACGAACAGGTAGGTGAGCCCGAAGCGCTCCTGCAGGCCTTCCAGCATGTTGACGACCTGCGCCTGGATGGACACGTCCAGCGCGGAGATCGGTTCGTCGCACACGATGAATTCCGGCCCCGCCGCAAGCGAACGCGCGATGCCGATGCGTTGCCGCTGGCCGCCGGAGAACTCGTGCGGGTAGCGGAGGGCATGGTTGCGGTCAAGGCCCACCAGGCGCAGCAGTTCCTCGACGCGTTCGTCTTTCTGCGCATGGCTCATGTCCGTCATGCGCAGCGGTTCGGATATGATCGCGCTCACCGTCATGCGCGGGTCCAGGGAGGCGTAGGGGTCCTGAAAGATCATCTGGATCCTGCGCCGGTACGGGAGCATCTGCCTGTGGTCAAGCGCGGTGATGTCCTCCCCGTCAAAGAAGATACGGCCGGACGCCGGCTCGTAAAGCCTGGCGAGGAG
>CAZLYF010000014.1:5083-20391 GCA_964563725.1 uncultured Oscillospiraceae bacterium | reverse complement strand
GCGGCCGAGCGTGGTCTTCCCGCACCCGGATTCGCCCACAAGGCCGAAGGTCTCGCCCCTGTCGATGCTGAAACTCACCCCGTCCACGGCGCGAAGCGCCCTTGCGCGCCAGCCGGAGAACGAAGCGCCCGCCCTGAACTCCATCGACAGCTCTTCCGTGCGGACCAAAGGCCTGTCTGCGGTCATCGGGCGCCTTCCCAGACGGTTTGCGGCGCTCCCGCGTCCTTCAGGAAACAGCTGAGGCTGTGCGTAGCCGACAGGCGCGTCTCGCCGGGCATCCGGGTCCGGCAGATGCGCATGGCCCAGGGGCAGCGCGGTTCGAACGGGCATCCCGGAGGGGGCGAGATGAGGTCAGGCGGAGAGCCTTCAATGGGGACAAGCCGGCTGTGGGAGGCCGTTCTTTGGGGGATCGAACGCAAAAGGCCCCAGGTATAGGGATGCCCCGGTTCGTAGAAGATCTCGCGCACGCTTCCCTCCTCGACGATGCGTCCTCCGTACATGACCATCACGCGGTTGCACATCCCGGCGATCACGCCCAGGTCGTGCGTGATCAGGATGACGGACATGCCGAGCTTTTCCTTCAGGCCCGCGAGCAGTTCCAGGATCTGCGCCTGGATCGTTACGTCAAGCGCGGTGGTCGGCTCGTCGGCGATGAGCATGCCCGGGTCGCAGGCGATCGCCATCCCGATCATGACCCTCTGGCGCATCCCTCCCGACAGCTCGTGCGGATACTGCCTCATGCGGCTTTTCGGATCCGGGATGTCCACGAGCTCCAAGATCTCCTCCACCCGCTCCCCGGCCTCCTTCCTGCGCATCTTTCTGTGGATGCGCAGCGGTTCCGCCATCTGCTCGCCGACGGGGATGAGCGGGTTGAGGCAGGTCATGGGGTCCTGAAAGATCATCCCGATCCTGTCCCCGGCCAGCGATCGGTAGGCTTTGGCTCCCGCATGCGTCAGGTCTCTGCCTTCAAAGACGATCCTGTCCGCCGCGATGGAGGCGTTGTCTGGAAGGAGCCTGAGGAAGGACAGCATGGTCACGCTTTTCCCCGAGCCGGACTCGCCCACGATGCCGACGGCTTCCCCTTCGTCCACATGCAGGCTGACCCCCCGGACGGCCTGGACGCAGCCGACGTGGATATGGAAAGCGGTCCTGAGATTTTCGATCTCCATCAGCCTCATGCCCGGTCTCCGTCCATCATTTCCTGAGCCTCGGGTCCAGCGCGTCCCTCAGCCCGTCCCCGATGAAGTTGAGCGAGAACATCGTCAGGCTGATGGCTCCGATGGGAAAAATCATCTGGTAGGGGGCCGAGCGCAGCGTCTCGATGGCGTCGTTGGCCAGGGATCCCCAGCTGGCCATGGGTTTCTGTATGCCGATGCCCAGGAAGCTCAGAAAGGCCTCCGAGAAGATCGCGCCGGGAATGAGGAAGGTGACGGAGACGATGATGGGCCCCATGCTGTTGGGCAGCAGGTGCCGAAGCAGGATCTCAAACCCTGTCGCGCCCGCGAGCCTGGCCCCCAGGACGTATTCCTGCTGCTTGAGCGACACAACCTGGGAACGCGTGATGCGCGCGGTCCCCACCCACGACGATATGCACAGGGCGATGAGGATCGAGCGGATGTTGGATCCCATGAACATCATCAGGATGATGACGTACAGAAGCGAAGGGAGCGCGATGAGGATGTCCACGACGCGCATCATGACGTTGTCCGTTTTCCCGCCCGCAAAGCCGGCGATGCCCCCGTAGATCACGCCGATGACCATGTTGACGAGGGCGGACACGACGCCGATGGTCAGGCTGATACGCGCCCCGTACAGGATCCGTACGTAGAGGTCGCGGCCGAGCGCGTCCGTGCCGAACCAGTGCGCCGCGCTGGGGGGCTGGCTGATCGCGGAGAAATCAGAGGCGTCGTATTCGTAGGGGCACAGCATCGGGCCGAAGAGGGCAAACAGGGTGATGGCCGCGATGCACGCCATGCCGAACACCGCCAAGGCGTCCCTCCTGAGCCGGCGCCACGCGTCCCGCCAGTACGATACGGACGGGCGCGACAACTGATCCGCCCGCCTTTCCTCCCGCGGGATGAATTCGTATGCCCCTTCGATCGGCTCAGACACGCCTGCGCCCCTTTCCCGCACGGGATCCCGTGCCTTGCTCCGTCATCCTGATGCGCGGGTCGATCAGGCAGTACAGGACGTCCACCAGGATGTTGCAGGAGACCACGAAGATGCCAAAGAACACCGTCAGCCCGAGGATGACGTTGTAGTCGCGGGAGCCGATGCTTTCAACGAAGTACCTGCCGATGCCCGGTATGGCGTACAGCCTTTCGATGACGAAGGATCCCGTCAGCAGGGCGGCGACAAGCGTCCCCAGATACGTGACGACGGGGAGGATCGCGTTGCGCAGGCCGTGCCTGAGGATCACCATCGCTTCCTTTACGCCCTTTGCCCGCGCGGTGCGCATGTAGTCCTGCTGCATGACCTCGAGCATCGACGAACGGGTCATGCGCGCGATGTACGCCATGGGGCTGAGGGAAAGGCAGGCAACAGGCAGGATATAATGGCGCCAGGTGGCCAGCCCGTACGTCGGCAGGATGCTGAACACGCCCGCGAACAGGTACAGCAGGAGGACGGCGGTCACAAACGCGGGCACGGAGATTCCTACCGTCGCGTAGACCATCGACGCCTTGTCAAGGAGGCGCCCCCGCCTGACGGCCGAAAGGATGCCCAGGGACAGCCCCGTGAGCAGCGAAACGCAGATGGCGGCAAGGCCGACGCGGGCCGAAACAGGGAAACCCCGCGCGATGATGTCGTTGACGGCCACGTCGGACTTTTTGAACGAGACGCCGAAATCACCGCGGGCAATATTCCCAAGATACGTGAAGTACTGCGATATCAGGGGCCGGTCCATCCCGTATTTCTCCTCGATGCGCTCAAGCACCGCCTGAGGCATCCGCTGCTCGCCCTTGATGAAGGGGCTGCCGGGGATGATGCGCATCAGAAAAAAGGTGACGGTGATCAGCACGGCGATCGTGATGAGCCCGGCAAGGACGCGGCCGGCCAGGTAGCGCAGCAAGTTCCGTCCCCCTTCGCCTTGTGATGCGTGAGTATAGCATGCGCTGCATACCAGGCGCAAGAAAACGCGGACCCTTGGCCGAAAAAACGAAGGACGAACCGTCACCGGATGCAACTCCTGCGTGACGGCACACGAAATATTCCTGTTTTCCTTGACAGGGCACGCAGGCGTTGCTATGATGGGCGCGCAATCTTGCATTTTGACATCATCGTCCGGGGCGGGCAAAAAAGAATGGAGGGTGAATATTTATGAAAAGGACCTTGCCGCTTCTCCTCGCGTTTGCGCTTCTCGTGCTCGGCCTTCCGCTTTCTTCGACGGCGGCGGGGGAAAACAGGATCGTTTTCCAGATGGGCGGCGAGCCGGACTGCATGGATCCGACCATGAACGACTATTCAAGCGGGTCCTACGCGCTGCAGAGCCTCTTCCGCGGGCTGTACAAATTTGCGCCGGACGGAACGCTCGTGCCGGCCCTGGCCGAAGGCCACACTGTTTCCGGGGACGGCCTCGTCTACACCTTCACGCTCAGGGACGGGCTCAAATGGTCCGACGGGAGCGACCTCACAGCCTATGACTTCGAGTATTCCTGGAAGCGCGTGCTCGATCCCGAGCTCGCGTCTGAAACCGCCTACACGCTCTATGGGGTGCTCAGGAACGGCAAGGAGCGCTTCGTCGACAAAACGGCCGGGGCCGATGAGGTCGGCGTCAGGGCACTGGACGCGAAGACCCTGGAGGCGACGCTCATGGCGCCCGCCCCCTACTTCATCTCCATGACCGCGTCCACCGCGTTCATGCCCGTCAAAAAGGAGATCATCGACGCCTACGGCGAAGACTGGGAGATGGACGCCGCCTCCTACGTATGCAACGGCCCGTTCATGGTGGCCGAAATGAAACCCGACGAGAAATACGTGTTCGTGAAGAATCCCTACTACTACAACGCCGCCGAGGTCATGATCGACGCGGTGGAGTACGTCTTCCTGGGGGCCGCGGAGACCGTGCTGATGGCCTTTGAGAACGGCGAGATCGACGTGGCCACCTCCGTGAACGCGGACGCCGAAGCGAAGTACAAAGGGACGCCCACCCTGATGTCAAGCGACAGGATCGGCTACCGCTACTACGAGTTCAACTGCGCCAACGAGCCGGTGGACGATCCCCTGGTGCGGAAAGCCCTGGCGATGTCGCTTGACAGGAAGATCCTGGTCGAGAACATCATGCAGAGCACCATGCCCCCGCTGCGCGGCTTCATCCCCCACGCCTTCCCCGACCTGATCGATCCCTCGAAGGGATGGCGCGAGGTGCACCCGGACAGCTTCTCGGAGGACGTGGCGGCGGCCAAGGCCCTGCTGACCGACGCGGGGTACCCGGACGGCGCCGGCTTCCCGAAGATCCGCCTGGTGCAGACGCCGGACGCGACGCTGGTGAAAGTCGCGCAGGCGATGGCCCAGATGTGGAAGCAGAACCTCGGCATCGAGACGGAGATCGTCACCGTCGAAAGCGGCGTGTACTGGGCGGCCGACACCGGCACCCGGGACGCGGGAGAGTTCGAGCTGTGCTACATGGGCTACACCGGCGACTACCTGGATCCCTCCAGCCTCCTGTACAACTTTGAAAGCGTCGGGAGCCCGAAGGTGACCCGGTGGGTCAACGCGGAGTACGACCGCCTGATGGACCTCGCGCGCTCCGGAATTGCGGGCTCGGAACGCGAAAAGCTCTTTGAGGACGCCGAGGCGCTCCTCTCCGGGGAGTTCCCGGTGCTGCCCGTGTACAGCTACATCTCCACGGCGCTGGTCAGCAGCAGGGTGGCCGGGTTTACGCGCAACTACATCGGGCACCCGAACTTCGAATACTGCAGCATCGTCGAGTGACCGTGCCGGCGTCCTTCCGCCCCCCCGCCTCCGCTGGGGGGCGGAACTGCGTTTGCGCCGCTTGCGCCGGTTTTCCCGCGATGGTATATTCTCCCCATGAGCCCCATACGCGGTCGCGCGCCCGTCCGGAAAATGCCGCGATGCCCCGAACGAAAAAGGAGGAAAGCACGATGAAACGGACCCTCGCCCTGCTTCTTGTTTCGGCCATGGCGCTGTCCATGGCGCCGGCGCTGGCGGAAGACTCGACCTACACCACGCTGTACGCCGGCGAGATCACGACGCTCAACTACCTGGCGACGGCAAGCACCAACGAGTTCGCCCTCGCCGCCAACCTGATCGACACCCTGGTGGAATACGACAGGCTGGGCCAGGTGCAGCCGTCCCTGGCCGAAAGCTGGGAAGTCAGCGCGGACGGGCTGACCTGGACCTTTTATCTGCGCAAGGGCGTCCAATGGGTCAACGGCGCGGGGGAAGCCTACGCCGAGCTGAAGGCCGGCGACTTCGTGGCCGCCGCCCGCTATATCCTCGACGCCGCAAACGCCTCCTCCACGGCGGACATCCTCTACGGCGTCATCGAGGGCGCCGAGGCGTTCTATCTTGGCACGTCGACCCCGGCCGAAGGGAAGGAAGCCGCTCCGGTGACGGAATGGGATACGGTCGGGGTGAAGGCCCTTGACGACTACACGCTGCAGTACACGCTGGTCAGGCCGGTGCCCTACTTCCTCTCGATGACCACCTATGTGTGCTTCATGCCGGTGTCCGCGCGGTTCCTTGAGGAAAAAGGCGCCGATTTCGGCCTGGCCACAGGCAATGACAGCATCCTCTACAACGGCGCCTATGTCCTTTCCGAATTCAGGCCCCAGGAGAGGCGCGTCCTCACCAGGAACGCCGCCAACTGGGACGCGGGAAACGTCCATATCCAGACCATCCGTCAGCTCTACAACAAGGAAGCGACGACGCTTTCCCCGGAGCTGTACCTGCGCGGGGAGATCGACGCCGCCTCGATTGACAGCGCCATCGCCAACGAGTGGCTCTCCAACCCCGAGACGGTTGACCTGATCCGGCCGCTGCGCCACAGCGGTTTCTACAGCTACTTCTACGCGTTCAACTTCAAGCCCGAATTTGACGCCGTGTATGAGCCGGAAAACTGGAAGCTGGCGGTCAACAACGAGAACTTCCGCCTTTCCATCTTTGCCGGCCTGGACAGGCTCAAGGCCATGCTGGTCATCGAGCCTGACAATCCGGAATCCATCCTGTTCAACACGATCACCCCGCCGGACTTTGTAAGCCTGAACGGGCTTGACTACGTGCGCACCGGCGAACTGGCCCCCATCACCGCGCTTGGCCTTGAGGTCTTCAGCCCCGAGCGCGCGCTCGCCCTGCGCGATCTGGCCAAGGCGGAGCTGACCGCAGCCGGCGCGAGCTTCCCGGTCAAGATCCTCATGAGCTACAACCCGGCCACCACTTCCTGGGCCGAGGAGTGCCAGGTGGTCGAGCAGCAGCTGGAGGAACTGCTGGGGAAGGACTTTATCGACATCATCGTGGAGGCCGGGCCCTCCTCCGGCTTCCTCTCGGCGGTCCGCCGCAGCGGAAAATACGCGCTGCTCAAGTGCAACTGGGGCCCCGACTATGCGGATCCCGAGACCTACACCGATCCCTTCAGGCTCGGCGGCAACTACAATTTCATCGAATACGCGGACGGATACGCGGAAGCGGACGGCAGCAAGACCTACAACCGGCTCGTCGAGGCCGCCAAGGCGATCACGGGGGACATGCAGGCGCGGTACGAAGCCTTCGCGAAGGCGGAGGCCTTCCTGATCGGCAAGGCCTTCGTGATCCCCTTCGGCTACGGCACAGGCGGCTACGACGCCTCCAGGCTCAACCCCTTCGAGTCCCAGTACGCCCCCTTCGGCCTTTCCAACGAACGCTTCAAGGGCCAGCATCTCCTGGACAAACCCATGAACACCGACGCCTATTTCGACGCCTACGACCAGTGGCTTAAGGACCGGGAGGCGCTTTCGGGCAAATGACCCTGGCAGGAACCGGTCAACATCCCGCGGCAGGAAGGCTTCCTTCCTGCCGCGGGCGATGAAAGGGCCCAAGGGATTGGCAAAATACGTCCTCAAGCGCGTCGGCGCCTCGCTCTTCACGCTGGCCGTCATCCTCTCCGTCGTCTTCGTCCTTCTGCGGCAGATGCCCGTCGAGGGCTATTTTGACAACTTTGACAAGCTGGACAAGGCCGTCATCGACGCGAAGCTGGAACAGATGGGGCTCAGGGCGCCCCTCCCGCTCCAGATGCAGCGCTTTTTCCTCAGGCTCCTCAAGGGCGACCTGGGCATCTCCGCCCGCTACAGCGTCGGCGCGCCGATCGCCGGCATCATCGTCAAGAAAGCCCCCGTCTCCATCCGGATGGGGCTCCTGTCCATGGCGCTCGCGGTCGGCCTGGGCATTCCCCTCGGCGGCGCCATGGCGCGGTCGAAGTCCAGGTTCTGGGACAGGTTCGGGACGGCGTTCATCGTGTTTGTCAACGCAGTCCCGGCGGCCGTGTACTACATCTTCATCCAGTCCTACGGCTCAAGCGCGCTTGGCATCCCGATGCTTTTCGACCAGGGCAGGGCTGTCAGCTGGATCCTGCCGGTGTTATCCATGTCCCTGGGCAACACGGCCTATTACGCGATGTGGCTGCGGCGCTACATGCTGGACGAACTCAACAAGGATTACGTCCGGCTGGCCCGCGCCAAGGGCGTCCCGTCCCGCCGCATCACGATGCGCCACGTGTTCAGAAACGCGTTCGTCCCCATGATCCAGTACATCCCGACATCGCTTCTGTTCACCGTCGGCGGTTCCATTTATATCGAGTCGCTCTATTCCATCCCCGGCATGGGCGGCCTGCTGGTGGACGTGATCAGCCGGCAGGACAATCCCATGGTGCAGGCGATCGTGATGATCTACAGCTGCGTGGGGATCGTGGGCATGCTTCTGGGCGACCTGCTGATGGTGGCCATCGATCCGCGCATCACCTTCGCCAAAAAAGAGGGGGTGCGCCAGTGAGGCGCTTCGGGGCGGGAAAAACCGGGGAGACGGAAAAGGGGATCTCGGACGCGGTCCGGGACAGGACCGCGCGCGAAAGCGAACTCTTCGCCTTCGCCCGGGGCGATCCGGACCAGGCCGAGAGGACCGGCTACTCCAACTATTCCTACTGGGGCAGCACGCTCGCCATGTTCATGAAAAACAGGACCGCCGCCGCGCTGCTCGTCCTGCTGACGCTGCTGACCCTGTTCACCTTTGTCCAGCCGCTCCTGCCCTTTCAGTATGAACAGAACCTGATCGTCAACCATCCCATCACCGGCATGCAGCTGAGCAATGTGCCCCCCTCCCTGAGCACCGTCCTGTACACCGTGCCCGCGGGAACGGAACTGATCGTCTCGCCCTGGAACGGGGAGGCCTGGCTTGCCGTCAGCAACGTGCTGGCCACCCTCCGGGCGAGGACCGAATTCACCGTCACGGCTTATCTGGACGGCTGGTGCGCGGTTTCCGTCAACGGGATGGAAGGCTACGTCCGCGACGACTTCACCACCAAGCTCAAGCTGCCGGAAGACCCCCGGCAAACGCCCTATCCCGCGCACGCCAATTTCCCGGTCAAACTGTACCTGGGCCCGCAGGACTGGACCCACCGCGGGGATGAGCTCTTCGCGGCTGCGGACAGCCTGGACGTCGCGGCCAGCGGGGCCCTCGCGCGCGCCAGGCGGGATACCGAACTGCGCATCCTGCCCACCAGGGCGCCTTTCCTGTTTGGCACCAACATCGCCGGGCAGGACCTGTGGAGCCTGGTCTGGTCCGGGACCCGGACCTCCCTGTTCATCGGCTTCGTGGTCGCGCTGGTGGAAGCGGCCGTGGGCATTTTCATCGGCGTCGTCTGGGGCTACGTCCGCAGGCTCGACCGGCTGATGACGGAAATCTACAACGTGATCAACAACATCCCCACCACCATCGTCCTCATCCTTGTGGCGTATATCCTCAGGCCCGGGATCGGCACGCTGATTTTCGCCATGAGCGTCACCGGCTGGGTGGGCATGGCCCGTTTCATCCGCAACCAGATCGTCATCATCCGCGACCGGGAATACAACCTGGCTTCCAGGTGCCTGGGCACGGGCATGCTGCGCATCGTCTCGCGCAACCTGCTCCCCTATCTCGTGTCCGTGATCATGCTCAGGATGGCGCTTGCGATCCCGGGAGCGATCGGCAGCGAGGTGTTCATCACCTACATCGGCCTGGGGCTGCCCGTCAGCATCCCGTCCCTGGGCAACCTCATCACCGTGGGGCGCAAGCTGGTTTCCACGTCCCAGAGCTACCAGCTGATCTTCCCCACCATCGTGCTGTCCATCGTGACGGTGTCCTTCTACATCATCGGCAACGCGTTCGCGGACGCGGCCGATCCCAGGAACCATGTGTAGGGAGGCGGAGAGCGTGGCGGGCGAGATCATCCTGTCCGTCCGGGAGCTGAACGTGAAATTCAGCCTCCGCGGCCGGGTGCTGCACGCCATCCGCGGCGTCTCCCTTGACCTGTACCGGGGCGAAAGCCTCGCGATCGTAGGCGAGTCGGGAGCGGGGAAAACCGTGCTGACCAAGGCCTTCATGGGCCTGCTGGACCAAAACGGCTGGGTGGACAGCGGGGAGATCCTCTATCTTGGCAGGGACCTGGCCCGCTACCGGACGGAAAAGGAATGGCTGGGCATCCGCGGCCGGGAGATCGCCATGATCCTGCAGGACCCGATGACCAGCCTCAACCCCCTCAAGACGGTCGGCGCGCAGATCGGGGAAGCCCTTCGCCTGCACCAAAGCCTCTCCGGCGCGGCCGCCCGCGCAAAACTCCTGGAGATCCTCTCTGACGTGGGCATCCCGGAACCCGCAAAGCGCGCCCGTCAGTACCCGCACCAGTTCTCCGGCGGCATGCGGCAGAGGGTCGTGATCGCCATCGCCATCGCGTGCCGTCCCCGCATCCTCATCTGCGACGAGCCCACCACCGCCCTGGACGTGACCATCCAGGCGCAGATCCTGGACCTGATCAGGGAGCTGGTACGAAAGTACGGGCTGACCTGCGTCTACATCACCCACGACCTGGGCGTGGTCGCCAACATCGCCGACCGCATCGCGGTCATGTACGCGGGCGACATCGTGGAGATCGGCAGCTGCGAGGAAGTTTTCTTCACGCCCCGCCATCCCTACACCTGGGCGCTGCTCTCCTCCCTGCCGCAGCTGGGGGTGAAGGGGGAGGAGCTGTTTTCCATCAGGGGAACGCCGCCCAGCCTCTTTCAGGAGATCCGGGGGGACGCTTTCGCGCCCCGGAACCCGCGCGCCCTGAAGATCGACTTCGTCAGCCGGCCCCCCTATTTTTCCGTCAGCCCGACCCATAGGGTCCGCTCCTGGCTGGAGGACCCGCGGGCGCCGCGGGTGGAGCCGCCGGCGCTTCTTGCGCGCATCCGGCGCGAGGGAGGGAGCCTCTATGACGCCTGAAAGGGAAGTCCTCCTTCAGGTCCGCGGCCTGAAGGTCGCTTTCGGCGAGCGGCGGAAAAAATTTCTGGCCGTCGGAGGGGTCAGCTTTGACATCTTCCGCGGGGAGACCTTCGGCCTGGTCGGGGAATCCGGCTCCGGGAAAACCTCCATCGGACGGGCGATCATCCGCGTGTACCCGGCCGCCGCGGGCGAGATCCTCTACAAGGGGAAACGCATCAGCGGCAGGATCGACAGGGCGCTGGACTGCCGGGTGACCCGGGAGATCCAGATGATTTTCCAGGATCCGATGGCCTCGCTCAACGAGCGGGCGAAGGTCGGCTACATCGTCTCGGAGGGGCTTTACGCCTGTGAGAAAGGGCTGCCGCGCGCGGAAAGGGAGCGCCGCACGACGGAAGCCCTCCTGGACGTCGGCCTGCTTCCCGAATTCGCCAGCCGCTTCCCGCACGAGTTTTCCGGCGGCCAGCGCCAGCGCATCGGCATCGCCCGCGCGCTGGTGAACCGCCCCGAGTTCGTCATCGCCGACGAACCCATTTCCGCTCTGGACGTCTCCATCCGCGCCCAGGTGCTCAATCTCCTTTCGCAGCTGCAGAAAAAGCACCGCCTGACCTACCTGTTCATCTCCCATGACCTGTCGGTGATGCGCTTCATCTGCGACCGCATCGCCGTCATCCACAAGGGCCTGCTGGTCGAACTGGCGGCTACAGAACAGCTTTTCCGCCGGCCGCTGCACCCCTACACCCGCGCCCTGCTCAGTGCCGTTCTCATGCCCAACCCGGCGTACGAGAGAAGCAAGACGCCGCAGATCTATGACGAGAACGTCCACGACTACCGCGGGCACGAGCCGTTTTGGGCGGAGCCCGAGCCAGGCCACTTCGCTCTGGGCAGCGAAAGCGAAATGGCCGTTTACAGGCGGCTGTGCCGGACAGCCTGAGGCCCTGCGCGGAAGGCAAGGAGGGAACCGATGACCGAATCCATGGATTTCGCGGCCTATCCGCTGCCTGATGATCTGCAGCGTCTCAAGGATTTCGGCGATTTTGACAGAGCCGCCGCCCTCATCGATCGGCGCCTCGGGGACCCCGCGGTCCCGGAGGCCCTCAAGGAGCGCCTCAGGTTTGAACTCAGGATCCTCGACGAGCTGCCGCGCGGCTATCCGCATACGGAAGCCCAGGCCTTCCGGAAGCTTCAGAAAAAGGTCGCCGGTTTGACGCGGGAGGAGATGGACGCCCTGCGGGACGACGGGACGCTGGACTGGATTTACCTCAACGGGAAGCCGCGCTTCAAGGACGACTGCTGCGAAAGCCTCCTGAAGACCCGGCCGGACCTCAACGCGCGCATTCTGGACAGGAAAGCCCTCGATGCGAAGTATGAAAATTTCCGGTGTCTGGACGGGATCATCGGCGCCATGAAGCGAAACGGCCGCGCCCGCCTGCGCTTCAGGATGCGGACCACGGTGGAGGTCCTCCCCGGGGCGCAGCGCCCGGGGGAAACGATCCGCGTGCACATCGCCCTGCCCCTCAGGGACGCGCAGAGCGCGCCCTCCGCCGACATCGCGACCTTTCCCCGCGCCCGGCTGATCGCGCCTGAGGACGCGGCGCAGCGCACGGCGTTTTTTGAGGAGCGCTATGAGCCCGGGATGACGTTTGTGGCGGAGTTCGGCTACGACATCGACGCGCCCTACGTGGAGCCCGTTCCCGAAGGGGTGTCCGCGGACCAGCCGGATTTCGACACCGGGGAGCTGCCGCCCCAGATCCGCTTCACGCCCTTCATCCGCGCGCTGGCGCGGGAACTCGCCGGCGGGGAACGCAATCCGCTCGTGGCGGCCAGGAAATTTTACGACTTCATCTCCACCCGCGCTGTCTACCGCTACGTCCGCCCCTACTGGACGGTGCCCTGCATCCCCGAGTATTTCGGCGCCGGCCTTCGCGGCGACTGCGGCATGCACGCGCTGCTGTTCATCACGCTCTGCCGCTCCCGGGGGATCCCGGCGCAGTGGCAGGCCGGCTGGTACGCCCGCCCCGGGCACATCGGCAGCCACGACTGGGCGCGCGTGTACATCGCCCCCTACGGTTGGCTGTACGTGGACGGGTCCTTCGGCGGAGCGGCCTGGCGCGAAGGGCATCTGGAAAGGTGGAACTTCTATTTCGGCAACCTCGACCCCTGGCGGATGGTGTCCAACCGGGATTTCCAGCAGGCCTTCGATCCACCCAAACGCTTCCCCCGCTGCGACCCCTACGACAACCAGTCGGCCGAGGCGGAGTACCTGGACCGGGGCCTTTGGGCGCGCGAATACCGGGTCAGACGGGAAACCCTGTCCTGCCGCGCGCTCGGGTAGGGGCGCCTGTCCGTCCGCCGCGGCGCGCGGGCGCGCTGCGCCTGTCAGCCCGCGGGGTCGAACTGGCTGTAGTACAGTTCCGCGTACAGGCCCTTCTTCCCGAGCAGCTGTTCGTGCGTCCCCTGCTCGACGATGTCGCCGTCTGAGAGGACCAGGATCAGGTCGGCTTCGCGGATGGTCGACAGGCGGTGGGCGATGACGAAACTGGTTCGTCCGTGCATCAGGCGGTCCATCGCCTTCTGGATGAGGATCTCGGTGCGGGTGTCGACGCTGCTGGTCGCCTCGTCCAGGATGAGGATCGCGGGGTCCCTGAGGATGGCGCGCGCGATGGTCAGCAGCTGTTTCTGGCCCTGGGAAATGTTGTCCGCCTCCTCGTTGATCTGCATCCGATAGCCTTCGGGCAGCGTGCGGACGAAGTGGTCCACCTGCGCGGCGGCGGCCGCTTCTGCCACTTCCTCGTCCGTCGCGTCCAGCTTCCCGTAGCGGATATTGTCCGCGATGGTCCCGGAAAAAAGCCAGGTGTCCTGGAGGACCATCCCCAGGTGCGAGCGCAGGTCGTCCCGGCTGAAGCTGCGGATATCCCGGCAGCCCACAAGGATGGCGCCCGCGTCTACGTCGTAAAACCGCATGAGGAGCTTGACCAGGGTGGTCTTCCCCGCGCCCGTGGGGCCCACGATGGCGACCTTCTGCCCGGGGCTCACCCGGAACGTCAGGTCCTTGCCGTAGCCAAAGGCGATATGCTCAAAGGACACGTTGCCCGTTGTGCACTCCGGCCCGGCGGGCGCCGCGGCTTCTGCGGCGTCCCCCTCCTGGGTTTCGCTGAGGAACTCGATCACGCGCTCCGAGGCGGCGGCCGTCTGCTGCAGAACGCTGGAAATGGTGGCAATCTGCGTGATGGGATGCATGAAGGAACGGATATACTGGATGAAGGCCTGGACGCCGCCAAGGGTCATCACGCCGCCTGCGGCAAAGCTGCCGCCGACGACGCAGATCGCCACGTACGCGAGGTTGCCGATGAAGGATGTGATGGGCATCATCAGCCCGGACAGGAAGTGAGACTTCCAGGCGGACGCGTACAGGGCGTCATTGAAAGTCGCCATGGTCCGGGAGGATTCCTCCTCCCCGCTGAAGGCCCTGACGATCGCGTGGCTGCCCAGCATCTCTTCCACGTGCCCGTTGACCTCGCCCAGATGTTTCTGCTGGTCCACGAAGTGTTTCTGGGATTTTTTCACCACCATGGCGATCACCGCCCCGGATACGGGCAGGATAGCCAGCGCGAGGAGGGTCAGCTGCCAGCTGATGGAAAGCATCATGGCGGTGATGCCGATCAGGGAGGTGACAGAGGTGATGACCTGCGTCATGGATTGGTTGAGGGACTGGCTGATCGTATCCACGTCGTTGGTGATCCGGGAAAGCACTTCGCCGTGCGTGACGCGGTCAAAATAGGACAGCGGCAGTTTGTTCAGCTTGTCCGCGATGTCGGCGCGGAGGCGAAAGGTCACCTTCGCGGTCACCGAGGACATCAGGAAACTCTGGAGGTAGGAAAGGACCGCGCTGGCGCTGTAGAGACCGGCGATCCGGATCAGGATCGCCCCGATCCTCAAAAAATCGATGCTTCCCGTGCCGGTGATTTTGGAGAGGACGCCGGCGAACAGCACGTCCGTGGCGCTCCCGAGGATCTTTGGGCCCAGGATCGTGAACGCCGTGGAGGCGACGGCCAGGGTCCACACGATGAGAATCGTCAGTTTGTGCCTGCCCAGGTACGCGATGAGCCTGGAGATGCTTCCCCTGAAATCCCTGGGCTTTTCGCCCGCCGTCATCCCATGCATCGGTCCGCCGCCGAAGCCGGCCGGCCCGCGCCGCGCAGCGCCGCTTTTGTATCTGCCCCCCGTCTGCGCGTTCATGCGATCTCCTCCTGCGACAGCTGCGACGCGGCGATCTCGGCGTATTGCCGGCACGATTTGAGCAGTTCGCCATGCGTACCGTCGCCGACGATCCGTCCGTTGTCCATCACCAGGATCCTTTCGGCATTCATGACGGTGCCGACGCGCTGCGATACGATGATCACCGTGCGCCTTGCCGCTGTCTGCTTCAGCGCCCTGCGCAGATCGGCGTCGGTCCTGAGGTCCAGCGCCGAAAAACTGTCGTCAAACAGCAGGATCTCCGGGTCCTTTGCCAGCGCGCGGGCAATGGAAAGGCGCTGCTTCTGGCCGCCGGAAACATTGGTGCCGCCCTGCGCGATGGGAGCGAGGTATCCCCCGGGCATCCCTTCGATGAACTCCGCCGCCTGGGCGACGCGCGCGGCCTGCGCCATTTCCTCGTCGCTGGCGTCCTTGTTGCCGTAGCGCAGGTTGGAGGCGACCGTCCCGGACAGCAGCACCCCTTTCTGCGGCACAAAACCGATCCTGTCGCGGAGATCCTTCTGTTTCACTTCCCGGACATCCACGCCGTCCACCAGCACCCGGCCCCGGCTCACGTCGTAAAAACGCATCAGCAGGTGCGCCACGGTCGATTTGCCCGAGCCCGTGGC
>CAZLYF010000014.1:0-5073 GCA_964563725.1 uncultured Oscillospiraceae bacterium | reverse complement strand
CCGATGATGGCGGTCGTTTCCCCGGGTTTCGCCGTGAAGGTGATCCCGCTGACCGCGTCCTCCTCCGCGCCGCTGTACCTGAAGGCGGCGTCCCTGAATTCCACCAGCCCCTTCCCGCCCGGGTCAAAGGCCTTGGGCGCCGCGGGGTCCTTCACCGACTCTTCCGTATAGAGCACTTCCGCGATCCTCGTGCCCGACACGGCGGCCCGGGGGACGAAGATGAACATCATGGAGATCATCAGGAACGACATGATGATCTGCATGGCGTACTGCATGAACGCCATCATGTCGCCGACCTGCATGGCGCTTTCAGAGATCCTTTGCGCGCCGACCCAGACGATCAGCAGCGTTGCGCCGTTCATGATGAACATCATGGCCGGCATCAGGAAGGCCATCACGCGGTTGATAAAGAGGCTGGTAGCCGTCAGTTCCCGGTTCGCGTCCTCAAAGCGCTTCTTCTCATGTCTCTGCGTGACGAACGCGCGGATGACCATCATGCCGCTGAGCTGTTCGCGGGCAATGAGGTTCAGCCTGTCGATCAGCTTCTGGACCGCCAGGAATTTCGGCATCGCAAGGGACATCACGACGGCGATCACGCCGATGAGGACGGCGCAGGCGACCGCGATGGTCCAGCTCATGGAAACGGACTTGCCCAGCGCCATGACGATGCCGCCAACACCCATGAGGGGGGCGTAGCAGATGATCCTGATCCCCATCATGAGCAGCATCTGGACCTGCATGATGTCGTTGGTGCAGCGCGTGATGAGGGACGAGGCCGAAAACCGGTCAAACTCCAGGCCGGAGAAGCGCTCGATTTTGTTGAAGAGGTCCCTGCGCAGATCGCGGGCGGCGCCCGCCGCGATACGCGAGGACAGGAGGCTGACAAAAATGCTGGCGAGCCCTCCTGCCAGGGCGATCGCCAGCATGTTCAAACCGGCGCGCAGGATATAGGAAGCCTGCATGGCGCCCGTGTCCGCGCCGAGTTCCTCGTAGAGCGCCTTTGCCATCAGCGCGCCGCCGCCCTGCAGCATCGCGTCCCCCGCGGCGAGCGCGCCTTCGCGGGCGGCGTCCAGGGCCTCCCGTCCGACCAGTCCAATGAGCGGGAGCGCCTGGTACAGCCTCCTGAGGTCCATGCCGGCCGCTTGGGCGGGGAGGGCGCCCGCTTCCCCGGCGCCGCCTCCGAAGGACCTCGCCAGCGCGGTCAGGGAAAAGACGGCGGCGCCAAACGAGCGGTCCAGCGCTCTTTCCCCGTCGGCGTCAAGGGCGCGCTTCAGGAAGACCTGCTTCTCCGCTTTCGGGTATTTGACGGAGATCAGTTCGCCGCTCAGGTCCCTTTCGGTGACTGCCGTCAGGGCATACGCGCTCTGCGCAAACAGCCTTTCCTCTTCGGACATGAAATATGTGACCAGCCTGAAGCCGTTCTCGCTCAACGCGTCCGGCGCCGCATGCGCGATCCCGCTTTTCTGGATGCCCGTGTTCACGATGTCGGACATGTAGTTGGGCAGGCTCAGGTCGCTGAGCGCCTGGCCGAGCAGCAGGACGATGGCCAGAGCGATCCCCGGAAGAAAAGGTTTCAGGTAGCCCGATAGTCTCCGCATCGATTTTCACTCCCCGGCGCGCCCGCGCGCCAGCCCACTATAGGGCCAAACGGCCCGGGGCGCAACGTGGGCCGCCGTCCGTTTGCGCATGGGACCGCGCGGGCATATACTGTGTCCGATCCCGGCCGCGTCCCGCGCGGCGCAAAGGAGTTCCGCATGAAACGCACGGTCGCCGCGCTGGCCCTCGCGCTCCTGCTGATACCCGCCGCAGCCCTTGCCGGAAGGCCCCTTCTCCCGCCTGACAGGGCGCTGCCGGGCAGCGCGCAGGATTGGCAGCGGTATGACAACCTTGTTTTCCTGTACGGCTTTTCGCTGCCGGGGGATTTCCTGCCGGTCAGCGAACAGGCGAGGCGGGAACGGCTGGACGCCTCCGCAGGCGCCCCGGATGGCCCGGGCAGCGAAGAACTCTACGATTACCGCGCCTGGCTGAGCGCGGACGGCGGCTTCCTGTTTGAGTTCCAGCTCAAGGAACCCACCTACGCGTCCTTTGAAGAGGAGGTCGCGAGGTATCCGGAATACCTCGGGCTCATTGGCCCCGGCGCGCGGGAACAGGGGATCACCGGCCTGCGCTTCGCCCATGATGAGGTCCGCGTCCGCCAGATGCCCGCGGGCAGGATGCTTGAGAACGCGACGCTCTACGAGGTCGCGGACGAACAGGGGACGGCTGTTTCATGCAGCGACGTCTACTACGACTTTTACGGCCCGCACTGCGAGTACATCTTCCGCCTGCTTGGCATCGCAAAAAGCTATTCGGAGACCTCGGGCCTGCTTGAAAGCATCGTCAATACGGCCCGCGTCAGGCAGATCGTGATCCGCCCCTGACGCGGCAGGGCCCGCCGGCGGCCGCGCCGCGGCGGACGATTTCTGCGCGCGCGGCGAACAAGCTTGCCCCGCCTGCCAAAGGCCGCTATAATGGTTGCGAGGGAGGGGAGGCTATGACCGAACTCAACGGCACCACAAGGCTGCAGACGATCGGCGAAGGCCGCGACACAGCCCGCAGCATTCTCCAGCACGTGTACAAAGCCCTGCAGGACAAGGGTTACGACCCCATCGCGCAGCTGACGGGCTTTGTCCTGACGGGCGACCCCACCTATATCACCAGCCACAGCAATGCCCGCAGCCTCGTGTGCAGGCTGGAAAGAGACGAGATCATCGAAGAACTCGTGCGCCATTACGTCGAGCATCATTTCGGCCCCTGATGGGACGCCTGATCGGGCTTGACGTCGGCGACAAGCGCATCGGTATCGCCGTCAGCGATGAAACGCGCCTGATCGCCTCCCCCCGCGGCGTGTACACGCGGGCAGGCTATGGTCCCGACACCCGCTATTTCAGTCAGCTGCACGAACAGCTCCGCGCCGAAGGCTTCGTGCTGGGCCTTCCGCGCAACATGGACGGGAGCGAGGGTTTTCAGGCGCAAAAGGCGCGGGAGTTCGGCAGCAAGCTTCAGGAAGCCGGGTTTTCAGTACAGTTCTGGGACGAGCGGCTGAGCACCGCTTCCGCTCAGACTGCCCTTTTGGAAAGCGGGATGAGGCGGGACAGGCGAAAGATGACGGTCGACAGCGTCGCCGCGGCGCTGATCCTGCAAAGCTGGCTCGACGCCGCCTCAGGCGGCATGCGATGACAAACGCCCGCGGCCGCGCCGCGGGGTTTGACATAAGGCGCGGACGCGCAGCAGGGAACAACGAATGAATCAGGAGGACGGCCCGGATGGACGAGGACAGGATGGATCTGCCCCGGGAGGGAGACAATGGCGTCGAAGCGGGCGATGAAGAGGAGTCCGGCATCGTCGAGCTGACCGACGAGGACGGCCAAACGAAAAGATTCGAGCACCTTCAGACGATCGAGTATGAAAACGACACCTACCTTGTCCTGATCCCCCTTGACGATGACGATGACGAGGCGGGCGAAGAGGATGAAGCGGAAGAAGAGGCGGACGAGGACGGCGGGGAAGCCGACGGGGAGCAGGTCGAGATCCTCAAAATAGAGAAGGACGAAAAAGGGGAAGACATCTACGTCTCCTGCGATGACGACCTCTCCCAGAAGATTTTTGACCTATTCATGGAACAGCTCGACGAGGAAGACGAGGGCTGAAGCCGGGGCGAGGGCCTTGGGCGTCAGGACACAGCCGGGGCGTTTCCTCCCCGGCTGCCGCTTTTGGGATCAGCGCGGACGCCTGGGCGGCGTCAGCCGGATCAGGAGCCTGCCAAGGCCCGCGGCTGTCAGCCCCGGCAGCATCAGCAGCAGGGCGGACAGCGCCGTCAGAACGACATAGAGCACAAGCCCGGCCGCGGGGGAAGCGCCCGCGGGGAAAAACAGCCCCGCCACCGCGTCCGGCCAGCGGTCCCGCTGCGCAAAGGACAGGTACAGGCAAAGGAGAGGAAGCAGGGCCGCCAGGACAAGCCCGACCGCCACCAGCCACCGGCCGGCCGCGCAGCGCACCCGCCGTTTCTCCGGGAAGGGCAGCCGGTCCGCCCGCCCGGACGGCTGGTCCTCCCGCGCAGCCGGGCCATGCGCGGAAGGGTTTTTCAGGCCATCCGGCCTGGGCGCCGGAAAGGCCCTTTCCCGGCCGTAATCGGAAGACTGTTCCTCGACGGAAGGCGTCAGGACGGGCGTCCCCGCGCCGAACCGGCGCGCGCTGCGCGGCGCGCCGCACTGCAGGCACCTGGCATGGGTCTCTTCATTGGAAGACTGGCATCGTGAGCAGATCCACATGGACATCCCTCCGTTTCGGGAATACAACGGCCCCCGGCGCCGGATCCTGCCTCAGACGCCGAGGGAAATGTTGATGTTCTGCGCGGCGATGACCATCTGGTGCTTCGGGTCGACGCCCTTGGTCTTCCCGGCGACGTCCTTGAGCTTGTTGTGGGTGATGGCGTTTTGCTGCAGCGCGACGGTGACGCCGTAGATGTCGTCGCGGATGAGCTGCGCCGCGTGCACGCCAAACTGCGTGGAAAGCGCGCGGTCATAGGCGCAGGGGGTCCCGCCGCGCTGGATGTGCCCGGGCACGACCGTGCGCGATTCGACGCCGCAAATCTCCTGGATCTGCGCGGCGATCCTGGAAGCGATGCCTGAAAAGCCGCCATCGCTGCGGGCCGCTTCGCGTTCCTTGCGCTTCATCGAAGCCTCCTCCGCGCTCATGGCTCCCTCGGCGACCGCGACGATGGAGAAGGACTTGCGCAGGTTGGCGCGGGTGGTGACGATATCGGCGACCTTCGCGATGTCATAGGGGATCTCCGGGATCAGGATCACGTCCGCCCCGCCGGCGACCCCCGCATACAGCGTCAGCCAGCCCACCTTGTTGCCCATCAATTCGATCACCATGCACCTGCCGTGGCTGGCGGCGGTCGTGTGGATGCGGTCCACCACATCCGTGGCGATCTCCACCGCGGTGTGGAAGCCAAAGGTGAAGTCCGTCCCGTACAGGTCGTTGTCGATCGTCTTGGGCAGGCCGATGACGTTGAGCCCTTCCTCCGAG
>CAZLYF010000013.1:15406-30965 GCA_964563725.1 uncultured Oscillospiraceae bacterium | reverse complement strand
GCCGCAGGGGCAGGGATTCATGCTTGCGACCAGCATCATGCGTGAGAGGTAGCGCACATGCGCCTTCGCGCGCGACACAGTCGTCTCGCCGTCTTCAAGGGGCTGGCGGAGCGCCTCGAGCACATGCCGGGGATACTCCGGCATTTCGTCGAGGAAGAGGACGCCGTTGTGCGCGAGGGAGACTTCCCCCGGCCTGGCGTTGGCGCCTCCTCCCACCAGGGCGGCCATCGAAGCGGAATGGTGAGGTGAGCGGAAAGGGCGCTGCGTGATCAGGCCTTCGCCGGGTTTGAGCAGGCCCGAGACGCTGTAGATGCGCGTCGTCTCAAACGCTTCTTCCTGGGTCATCCTCGGAAGGATCCCCGGAAGGCATCGGGCCAGCATGGTTTTCCCGCTTCCCGGGACGCCTACCATCAGCATGTTGTGCCCGCCTGCCGCCGCGATTTCCAGGGCGCGGCGCGCGACAAGCTGGCCCTTCACCTGCGCGAGGTCTGCGCCGGCCGCGCCTTCCTTCAGGCAGTCCTCATAGCTTTTCTGCGCCTGCGCGGGGAGCGGCGCCTGCCCTGAGAGGTGCTGCATCGTTTCATACAGCGACCTGGCGGGATACACCTCGATGCCCTGGATCGCCTGTACCTCCGGGGCGTTCATATACGGCAGGACGACCTTGCGAAAGCCCCTTTCCCGGGCGGCAATGACCAGGGAGATGGCGCCATGGATGGGCGCGAGGCGGCCGTCCAGCGCCAGTTCCCCGATGAGGAGCACGTGTTCGGTGTCGCAGGGTTTCAATTGCCTGCTTGCGATGATCACGGCTGCCGCGACCGGCAGGTCGAACGCGCTGCCCTCCTTGCGAAGGTCTGCCGGGGACAGATTCACGACCGTCTGTCCAAGGGGCATCGCGTAACCGCTGTTTTTTAGCGCCGCCATGACCCGGTCCCGGCTCTCCTTCACGGCGGCATCGGGAAGTCCCACGATGGAAAACACGAATGAACTGCTGCCCGTAACAAAGGCCTCGACAGTCACCGGTTCTCCCTCGATGCCCGACAGGGCGAAACACTTCGTGCGCGCAAGCAAGGGCCTGCCTCCTTGATCGGATCAGTAGTACAGCCAGTTGGGAAACCATTTCATCGCTTCAAGCCAGGCTGTGGGCGTCCTCACGCCGCTGCAGTAAGGGAAAAAGGCGACGAAAAGCAGCGCAGCCAGCGCGACAAAGGACCATTCCGCCACATGGGCTTTCCGCGGGCTACGCTCCGCCAGCCTGTCCAGCAGAAGCGCGGCGCAGAGGATGATGACAGGAACCGCGGGGAAATAATGATAGATGTAGGTCCCCCTGGGCACCAGCACCCAGGGAAGGTACTGCGCGAAGAACATGACGAGCAGCATTGCCGGGCGCAGGTCATTCGCTCGCGCTTTCAGGACGATCCCCAGCGGAACCCTGCGAACGTGGCCCCGGATGAAGACGGCGACCGTCCACAGCAGGGCTGCGAGTCCTCCCCACCAGACCGCGGGGTTTCCGAAGGTGAGGATGGTGCTCGCCGTGCTTCCCGATCTCGCTCCGGAGTAAAACCACATCGGACGGAGGCTCAGCGGCCATTCGTACCACGGCGAATAGAAGAAATGATCCATCCCGAGCCCTTTGACCGAATGATAGGCGAGCATGCCGCGGCTTGCCTCCAGCACCTTGTTTGCCGTCCATCCTCCCGGGGTGCGCAGAAACACCGGGATAAACGAAGCAAGGTACACGGCTGCCGGGATCAGGACAAAGAACAGCAGGCACCAGAGCAGCGTGACCGTTGCCCTCCTTTTCCAGGATTTGGCCGCGCATTGGATCGCGTCCCGCCTGCCCAGGTATTTTTCCGGAAGATCCTCTTGAACAAGTCTCTCCGCCAGTTCGCCGTCCTTCATGCGGCGGAAAAGCGACCAGAAAAAGATGACGGCGAGGCCCGCCCCCGCGTAGCAGCCCGTCCATTTGCAGGCGATCGCAAGCCCCATGCACAGGCCGCTGGATCCAAGAAGAAGCAGGGAGCCCCTCAGCGGGTGCGCGTACCCGTCTGTCAGGACGTAACGGAACATGAAGTAGAACGACCAGATGATGAACAGCGTGGCGAAGCTGTCGATGGTGGCGATCCGCGTCTGCGCGAAATGCATGCAGTCAAACGCCATCAGCAGGGCGGGCACGACCGCGCTGGCGCGCCGCCTGGTCAGCAGTCGTCCAAGCAGGTACATGCTTGGAAGCATGAGGACGCCGGCAAGAGCGCCCGCGAAGCGCCAGCCAAAGGGGGTCATCCCGAATGCCATGATGCTCAGCGTCATCATCAGCTTGCCCAGGGGCGGGTGAGAGGTTTCATAAATGTCGTCAGGCTCTCTTCCCCGAATGGCGTTGAGCTGCTCATAGGCAGTGCGCGCATGGTAGATCTCGTCGAAATACATGCCGTTGAACCAGCCTGGATCGCCATCGAGCGTGTCCTGCTCGTCAAACAGCGCCTGTCCAGGACCGGCGGAGACTTCGGGAACGATCGTCTCATTCGTCCCGGCATCCCTGAGCAGCATTTCCATGAGCGTCAGCCCGATCGACCCGGCCTTGACCCTCAGATACCGCGCGCGGTGGACGACCGCTTCGGAGGTGAAGGCGGTCCCTTCCGCCCCCTCGTAGGATTCGGTGTGGTACTTCCAGGAAAAGCAATCGCCCTGCAGCATCTGTGCCGGAAAGGCCACCCAGGTCTCCATGTCGCTGCTGGTCTCTATGACAAAATCGCTGTCCCTCCAGTGGATCCCGCCATAGTAGAGAAGGCGGAATGAGCGCTCCTCGCCAAGGTCCGCTTGGACCTGCATCTCCCCGTTCCTTGACGTCCAGGGGCGCTGGGGCGCTTTGAGGGAACCCAGATTGGTCAGGGCGACTGCCGCGTACAGCGCCGTGATCCCGATCATCAGCGCCGCGTCTGTCCTGTCCGCCTTCTTTTCAATATAGGGACAGAGCAGGCCGCGCTCCGGGATGGCCTGGGCGGGTTCTCCCTGAGGGTCGGCGGCGGAGGCTGCGGAAAGGGGCAGCAACCTGCTCCCCTTGAGGACCAGTTCGCCTGCCGTATGGAATGCGAATCCCGCGACAAGCACGCTGAAGCCCGACAGGATATACTCAAGCGCCGCCGAATCGCTTTGGATGCCGAAGCCCGGAGCGGACAGGTGCCCCTCGACACCGCCGATCCTGATCCCCCGGTCTAGAACGACCGAAACATTCAGGAAAGCGAGCGCGCTGAGCGCAAGGATCAGGAACAGGAGCCTCTTGTCCCTTTTCTCCGCGTATGAAAGCATGAGCAGCGGGATCGCCGCGAACGCGTAACGTTCGTGCATCATCACGCCGGAGACGAAAAACGCGGTCAGCATCACGGCGCCAATCAGCGGAAGGTTTTTCGGATCGCGCCCTGCGACAAAAAGGCAGGCGGCAACCGCGAAGGAGGAAGCCATCATGATCGTTCCAAATCCGGAAACGCTGATCGGCACAAGCGCGAACAGCAGGACGCACAGCAGGGCCCCCGCAAAAACCGCCGGGAAGCTGGCTTTCCCCTTTTTGGGGGCTTGAGGGCCCAGGCCGCCTGAGCGAAGGGAAGTTTTCAGCGCGAGAAGGACGAAGGGAACAAGCCATGTCAGGACGCCGGTGATTTTCATGAGCACGGATGCGTCTTCACCTGGAGGCCCCCAGTTTTTCCCAAACAGGAAATACAGGTTGGTGGCGTTGACCGTGGCGTGGCTGTAGTAGGTCATTGTTCCTGAGTACAGCGACAGGATCCAGCCAAGGCCCTCGGACCGAAGGGAGAAGGGGAGGATCACCGCGGCGGCGACGGCTGCCGATACCGCAAGCCCGATAAGAAGCGAACGCAGACGCCCTTTCCCGCGGTTCCAGGAGAGGTCTGTCACGGCGGCCAGCAGGCCCAGCGGACCGAACATCAGGGCCTGGGGCTTCATGAGGACGGCGGTGACATACAGGGGAAGCGCCGCGGACCATCTGCCGCCCGCTGCATGGAGCGCCACGAGCAGCATCAGAAGCGCCGGCACGCTGTCAGCCTGCCCCCAGGCGGCACCCGCCGCGTACGTGAGGGGATTGAACGCGTATATCGCGCACAGAAGCAGCGCTCCGCGCTTCTTCATGGATTTGGACGCGTATGAATACAGCACCCCGATGGCGGCAAGATCGCAGAGGATCGAAGGCTGCTTGACCATCCATTCCGTAGCGCCGGTCCCAGCCAGCCGGCCGATCAGTCCGATGGGCCAGAGCACCAGCATGTAACCGGGTGGATAATCGCTGTAAAAGTCGGCCGTGTAGAAATGGGCCGGGCCCGCCGCGGCCATCCTGTCCGCCCATGCAGTGAAGCAGCCTATATCGACCCCATAGCCCGGAACGACGGCGGCAAGCGCCATGCGCGATACCCAGGCCGCAAGGAGAAGGACGAGAAGCCCCCAGTCATGGCCTTTCTCTTCCAGGAGCCGCGGCGAGCCGCGTTCAGCGCGCTCAAGGGCCTTTGCGAGCGCTACGGCAACAAGGGTATACACAGCCGCGACAAGCAGGAGCCAGGGCCAGGCGGGCGCGGGAAGAATGCCGGCGCTGTCGGCATCGTTTCCCGCCACGCTTTCGGCGGGTTCCCACAGCTGAGCGCTGAAGCCTTCGGGAACTGCCTCCACAGCGCAAAGCGAGAGGCCGTCAAACAGCGCTTCCCCTGCCGCCTCTCCACCATAGCCTCCGAGCCGCGCAAACACCGTGACGCTGGTTTGCTTCTTCCCTGTCCTTCCGTACAGGGACAGCTCTTCCCAGTCTCCGAAGGCGGAGTAGAGGCTCCGGGAGAACACGTAGACATTTCCTATGGACAGGTTGGCGCCCCTCCCGCCCTGCGCGTCCGCTCGGACGAAACCATGCAGATGGTACAGCGTATCGGGGGAAACGGCCACCGACTGGGCAAAACGCGCGTCGTTCGCCTCATGGTTGCGGATTCGCGCGGCATTGCCCGCCCTGCCCGGCGCCAGACCGAATTCGCTGATCCCCTCCGCTCTGATGTAGGCGTCCGCTGTCCAGCCTTCGGGCAGCCCTTCGCCGCTGATATGTTCAAAGTCCGGGTTGCTCAGGAGGTTCACGCCGTACGCAATGTCTGTTCTCTGTCTTCCAAGGGTAAGCGCAAGGAGCGCGATGATGGCGGAAAGCAGCAGAGCAAGCGTGATCAGCCGGTATTTCGAGGGCATACTCTCCTATCTTCCGGGCCTGGCAGCCCTGACATGCCATACGCCGGCGCGGGTGATTTCGATCAGGTCAAAGCGGTACCTGGCAGGTTTGCCGCAGGAAGCCAGATAGAACTTCGCGGCGTGTCGCATTTTTTCCCACTTGTCCGGAGTCACGGCGGACATTCCTTCACCGAGCCTTCCGTGCGGACGGTACTTGACCTCAATGAAGCACAGTTCGCCCTTCTCCCTGGCAATGATGTCGATTTCCCCGCCGCCGGCGCGGTATCTGGTCCCGATCACCTCGATCCCACGTCGGGCCAGGTATTCGCGGGCCTGCTGCTCGCCCTCGAGGCCGACGTCATGGCTGGTCATGGCGCGCGCAGCAGATGTCTGATGAAGGTCATCCTGTGGATCGGGCAGGGGCCAAGCCTTCTCAGCCTGTCGATGTGTTCAGCGGTCCCGTAGCCCTTGTTGCGGGCAAACCCGTATCCGGGATGCTCAAGGTCCATCCGCTGCATCTCCCGATCCCGTTCCACTTTGGCCAGGATGCTTGCGGCGGCGATGCTGTATGACAGCGAGTCCCCATGGATGATCGCGATTTCCTCCCCGGGTAGGCCTACGCCGCGCAGCGCGTCGACAAGAAAGATTTCCGCGCCGCAAGCCCCGGCCGCCCTGCGCATTGCGAGCTTCGTCGCCTCCACGATGCCCATGCGGTCGATTTCCGCGTTCGTTGCGGTGCCCACCGCGGCGTACAGCGCAGTATCCATGATCTGTCTGTACACCAGCTCCCTTCTTCGCGCGGAGAGTTTTTTCGAGTCGTCGACCCATTCAAGGAGAGGTTCCGGCGGCATTACCGCGCACCCAGCCGCTACAGGGCCGGCGAGAGGGCCGCGGCCCGCTTCGTCAATGCCCGCAAAGCGGTCTCCGGCATCCCAATACCCCCTGTCGGTCGCCGACAGAACCGCGATCCTCTCCTTACGTTGCACCGTCTCCGCCTTCTGTCTTCCGTTCCCGAGAGCTTCCGCCTTTTTCACGGGGGAACTCCAGCGTGATCCTGCCGATCTTGCCGTTGCGGAATTCTTCCAGAACCGCCGCGGCGGCCCGTTGGAGATCCGGCTGGCCCTGTTTGTGGAGAAAACCTCTTCCCGCGCAGACCGCTTCCATCAAAGACTGACCGCGCAGCGCAGGATCAGCGCAGCGGAAGCGCGCGCAGAATGCCCCGGGGGCGAGCTCCACCAGCTCTTCCGCCAGGGCGAGCGCGAGGCGGTAGCGGTCCAGCACGGCATCGTCGACGGCCGCGACATAAGCCAGCCTTCTTGCGCACGCGGGGTCTCCGAGCCTTGGCCAAAGCAGTCCCGGCGTATCCATCAGCTCAAGGTAAGGCGACAGCTTCACCCATTGGTTGGAACGGGTCACCCCGGGCCTGTTTTCGGTCCTGATGGAAGATCCTGCCAGGCGGTTGATCAGGGAGCTCTTTCCGGTATTGGGCACGCCGACGACGACGGCGCGGATGGTCTTTCTTATTCCGCGGCTTTTGTCACGTTCGGCCTTTTCCCGTGTCAGCGCGTGGACGGCGGACAGCACGGCGTCTGCGCTTTTCACGGAGGCGGCGGAGAGCGCGTTCAGCCCGGAACCACGGAAATGCCTGATCCACGCGTTGGTTGCCCCGGTGAGCGCCAGGTCCGCTTTGTTGAGCACCAGGAGCCTGGGCTTGAGGGAGATCATCGCGTCCAGGTCGGGATTTCTGCTCGACAGCGGGATGCGCGCGTCGCACAGTTCCACCACCACATCGGCCCGGGAAAGCTGGCTCTCAAGCAGGCGTTTCGCCTTGGCCATGTGGCCGGGATACCAGGAGATCGTCAATATGCCCTCCCGTGGCCCTTAAGGTCCAAAGCAGACTCCCTGCCGTGCAATGCAAGCCGAACCTGGGCACGCCCAAGCGCAGCGCCGGCGGCCGGGCTCATCGGATGCCTGACACCAGCGCGGTCAGGTTGGCGAGGCCGACGACGAAGCCATGGGCATTGTCCAGCGTATAGTCGGCGCAAGCCCTGTAGAATCCGATCCGCTGGTTGTACTCTGCGATTACGTCCTCATGGGAACCATTGGCCAGCGAAGGCCGCCTTTCGACCCTGATGTCCGAAAGGATCTGGTCAAGCGGCCGGTCCACGTGGATGATGATCCCGTGATTCTGCATCAGCTGGACGTTTTCTCTTGAAGTCGGCAGCCCTCCGCCGGTCGATACGATACAGGGCGGCTCCCCGACGAGTTCCATCAGGACGCCTGCTTCCGCGTTGCGGAAAAAAGCCTCGCCGAGTTTGGCGTAAATGTCGCCGACAGACATGCCGAGCATCTCGCTGACACGCTGGTCTGTATCGACGAAGCGCAGGTTCAGGTTTGCGGCCAGCCGCCTCCCAAGGCTCGTCTTTCCGCCGCCTGACATCCCCACCAAAAAGATATGCGTGGATACCATGCCAACCCTCCCCGACGTCCGCCTGAAGCCGACCGCCGACATATCTTTTCTCGGCGCGATTATAGCATGCTCCGCGAAGAGCCGCAATATCACGCCGCGCCCGCGGCCCCTGCCGACAAGTCCGGCGGCGCGGCGGAGAGCAAACCTTCCGACCGGGCGTGTCCAGATAAAAAACCAAACGCCGTATGGCCGGCATTCATCCGTTCCACACGGCGGGACCGCGCCGGAAGCCCGGCGACGGCGATTTTTCAGTTGCCTATTTGGCGGGTCCGGTCATCCCGGCCAGCTGCTCGATCTGCGCGGCTTTCGCGGCCGCGTCTGATTCAGCTGCCGCAAGCCTGCGGGAGGTATCCGCAAGGTCAACTCTCAGGTGTTCGATGGCGACTGCCCAAGCGTCCGCGTCTGCTTTGACGCTGGTCAGCGCTGCAGCGGCTGCTCCGGCCTCTGCCTCAAGGGCAGCGATACGGGCATTGGCGGTAGCCAGCTTTCTCTTCTCGCCGTTCAGATCCTCCGTGAGCCCGGCAACATCCTCTACCCTGGCGGCGAGTTCCTGGTCCAATGAAAGTTTCTCCACCATAAGCGTGGCGTTTTCCCGCTTGCGGGCTGCGATGTCCTCTTCCGCCCGGATGAGCGCCTGTTCCCTTTCGTCTGCTGTGGCGGCCAGGGCCTTGATCCGTTCTTCCTTTTCTTCCGCGTCCGCGCGGAGGCCTTCGAGCTCTGTTTCCTTCTCCGCAAGGGTTTGATTGAGCTCAGTGACGGCGGCTTCCTTTCCCGCGAGCGTTTCATTGAGCTCAGTGATGGCGGTTTCCTTTTCCGCAAGGGCGCCCCGCAGTTCCGTTTCCGTCAGGGCTGTGGAGGCTTCCAGTGCCGACAGGCGTCCTTCCAGCGCGTTTTTCTCCGCTTCCAGCGTTTCAGCCCTGCCGTTCGCCTCCGCTGTTTGCGCCTGCGCTGACCGCAATTCCTCCTCAAGGGCGCCGATACGCTCTTCCAGCGCCTCGTTGCGCGCAAGAACGCTGTTTCTCTCCCTGACGAGCAGACCGGCGGCCAAAGCAACCGCAAGGACGAGCACTGAAATCAGGATAATCTTTTTCACAGGCCACCGCTCCTTGTACCGATCCATCGTAGAGTTCAGACAGGGACGTTCCGGGCCGCTGAAACCCTTTCAGCGGCCCGGCCGCCTGGGCGGCCGCCGTTATTTCACGCTGCGGCCTCCAGGGAGTGTTTAGTCTGCCTTCTGCGAAAACTCGATAAAGCTTGCGTTGACGTAGCCCTTCGGGCCGTCCGTCACTTCAATGAAGACATAATTGCCGCTGAGTTCCCCGATGGCGGTCACCGCAGTGCCCTCTTCCAGCACCTGTTCCGTGGCTGCGGCGGACGTCGGGTCCGGGCCGACATGCAGCATCACGCGGCTCTTGACCACCGCGGGGACAGCGGGCGGATCGATGAAGCTGTCGGAGTAGCTGTGCCCGCATACCGTGCACGTATGCTTCGTGTACCCCCGTTCCGTGCCCGTCTGCGGGACTGTCTGGGATACGTACGTGTGCCCAAGGGGCTCCGTCTCGTCCGTCTTTTCAGTGAAGCCGCATACCGTGCAGGTTTTAAGGGTATGGCCCTTTTCCGTGCAGCTGGGTGGGACGATGGAGATCTCGAAGGTATGGGCGGCCGGGATCTCGATGAAGCCAAGGTCCTTTCCGCACCACTCGCATACCGTCTCAGCCAGCCCGTTCTCCGTGCAGGTCGCCTCCCGGTGGACGACCGAAACGAGGGGCCTGCAATCGGCGAAGCCTGTATGCTCGATCTCGATCGTCTTTCCGCAGACCGTGCACCGGCGTTCCCGCACGCCCTCCACCTGGCAGGTGGCCTCGACCGTCGTGACCCAGACGCCCTGGTCATGTCCTGCCGCGGGGGCATATTCCTCCTCCAGGATCACCGTTCCGCAGTCCGCGCAGACAGTCAGCGCTTTGCCCGGCTCTTCGCAGGTGGGCGCGATCACCCTGTATTCGATGCGCTGATGGCCCGTGGCGGGCAGGGTCGTTTCTTCCCGGATGAGTTCTCCGCAGACTTCGCAGTAATAGAGGATCTTCCCCGCTTGTTCGCAGGTCGGGGCGATGACCTCGTATCCGTCCTCCGTATGCCCCCGGGCAGGGAGCGTCGCAACTTGTTCGAGCAGTTCTCCGCACACGGCGCAGCGGTACTCGAGGGCGCCGGCTTGCGTGCAGGTCGGGTCGACGATGACCGGCGTTTCCTGCCGGACATGCGGTTCTTTCGCAATGGCCTGGACGCTCAGTTCCTCGCCGCAGACAAGGCAGAAAGTTTTGCTCTCGCCTTCCGCCTGGCAGGTCGCCGGAATGGTCACGACGGGCTCCCCGGGCTTATGCGAGGCTTTGACCACTTCGAAGCCCATGTCCTCGCCGCACCATTTGCAGGCCATCTTCGCAAGGCCGTCCGTCGTGCAGGTCGCTTCCCGGAGCATGAGTTCGACCACGGGTTCGCAGATGCCTGTCGGCTCGATCGCTTCCGCGGCGATCACTTCGCCGCATTTCGCGCAGCGCAGGACCTTTTCGCCGGGCTCCTTGCAGGTCGCCTCTTTGGTGATCTCCCATTCTCCGCTTTCCGCATGACCCGTCGCCGGGATCTCTTCCACGTTGAGGTATTCGCCGCAGAGCGCGCATTTCTGACCGCGGCTCCCCGCTTCCGTGCAGGTGGCCTCCCTGATCGTTTCCATCTCGCCGGGCTGGTGCCCGTGGGCCGGGAAAGTTTCCTCCACATCGATGATCTCGTGGCACACGGTGCAGCGGTAGATCACCCGCCCCGCTTCCTCGCAGGCCGGGTCGACGACCTCGTATTCGCCGGGCGTGTGGCCAAGGGGCTCCCCGACCGGTTCCCTGGAGAGCTCTTCTCCGCACCGCTCGCACCTGATGACGGCATATCCGGGTTCCGTGCAGGTCGCCTCGATCTGGACGGGCGTTTCCGAAGGCAGATGGCCAAGCGCTTCGATCACTTTCTTATCGTCCATCACCGCGCCGCAAACGCTGCAGCGCAGGATCCCCTCGCCCGCCTGGGTGCAGGTCGGCTCAACGGTGACCGTGACCTCGCCTGCCGTATGGGCCGCGGGGATCACGGTATACCCCATGTCGGCGCCGCACCACTTGCATCCCAGTTTCGCCACGCCGTCCATTTCGCAGCTCATTTCCCTGATGATGCCCGTGATCACCGGCACGCAGGCTTCTTCCTTGGGAATGACTTCGGAGGCGACCTTTTCGCCGCATTTGCCGCAGTACTTGACGCGTTCGCCGGCTTCCTGACAGGTCGCTTCCTTCGTGACGACCCAGTCGCCGCCGCCATCATGCCCCGCGGCAGGCGTTTCCTCCACATTCTGATAGGTCCCGCACAGCTCGCAGAGTTGGCCGGTCTTGCCGGGCTCCGTGCAGGTCGGTTCGGTCATCACGACCCGTTCGCCGAGCCTGTGCTCGAGCGCGGGTGAAAAAGCGTCCTTCCTGTAGGGCTCGGAGCAGACGGCGCAATAGGTGACGACCACGCCTTCCGTCCCGCAGGCCGGATCCAGGATCTCCTGTTTGCCGGGCGTATGGCCGAGAGGCTCGCCGAATGTCTCCTCAGTGCAAACCTCTCCGCATACGGCGCACCTGGTGATGAGCTTGCCCGCTTCCGTGCAGGTCGGTTCCACTTTGGTCACGTCGCTGCCCGGTGTATGCCCTTTGGGCGGGATGACATGCTTCTCGTCCATCGCCTTCCCGCAGACGGCGCAATACAGGACCCCTTCGCCCGGCTCCGTGCAGGTGGGTTCGGTCGTGACGACGAGCTCGCCCGGGGTGTGGGCCGCGGGGATCTCCACCCACTGTACGTCGCCGCAGGAGCACACCAGTTTCTTCAGTCCGGGCGTGTCGCAGCCGGCCTGTTTGAATACGATTTCAGCGTACGCATGCACATGCGCGCTCTCTTCGGCGTGTGCGCTGCTCATGCCGATGCCGAGCATGGCGGTATGCCCGTGCGCGCATCCGCAGACCGGCACCGGAAATGATACCACGGAAAACAGCACGCCTACGCACGTCAGCAGCGCCGTTACCGCCTTGACTGTCCTTCTCATATCGCATTCCTTTCCTGTTTTCATTCTTTCATCCGTTTGCCGCCGGATTTGGCTCGGCCCTTCCAAGCCTCCCCGCGCAGGCGGGAAACTAAAATGACGACAGATTCCCTCCTTTCGGGCGGCCCCTTCCCTGGACAGCCGTCTGCTTGCCTGAGCGGACATGGCGGCGGAAACGAAAATGCTGCTGACCGCGCGGCACCGTTTCCCTGCCCATCCCCGCGGAGGGAGCGCATCGTCAGGGGACGCCACAAAAACCCTCCGGCAAACCATGATGAACAATGTGCTCAAGAAGGATTGTATCTTTCCGTGCGCGCCATGTCAATATGCCCGAAGCAATTTCTTTTGATGGGAACTCAATTTTTTTGACATATTCATTACAATTTGATGAACCTATGCTCCTGATATGTTTCCGATTTTTGCCATTTGTGTCTAAATCTGATAGTTTTCGAAACCATTCAGCCTTCCATCACATGCAGCGAGCGGATGGAAGGCGTCTGGATCCGCTTCATGACCTCATAGGCGTGGGGCTCCAGGTAATCCCAGGATCCGCCCGTCAGCCCCTGGGCGCGTATTTCGCCGATCACCATCGCGCAGACCGCCTCGATGACCTCTGCCCTTCCTTCGCTCCGTGCGAGCAGCGTTTCCAGAAGACCGGCGGTCTCGGGGAGATGCGGCAGTTCCCTCAGGGCGCGGAAGGCCCATTTGTAGAAAGGCCTGTGTCTCCTGTTGAGCAGGAAGGCCATGCCGATGGCGTTGACGACGAATTCACCGAGCGCGAGCGCCGCGGCGCCGGGCTCGCCGTGCCTGAGGTAGCGCGTGTAATTGTACTGTCCTGACTGCGCCATGAGGGCCGCGCGCGCAGCGATCTTCTTGAGCCGCACATCCTCGGGCATCCCGGTGAGGATGCGTTCCCGGATCGCGGTGAACTGCCCCAAACTGTCCCTGAACACCGCGCCGCTGACGGCCTGCGCCAGCGCCTCAGAGGGGAGCTGCAGCCATTCCTGCCAGTGTTCCGGAGCGCCGTCCAGGCCGGTGAAGGGCCGGTAAAAGGCCGCGATGGTCATTACGCCTGTCCGCCGGCCTGCCGGGCATTCGGTTTGACTGCCCCGATACAGCTCCGGCAGCCGTCCGTACGCTTCCGACAGGCGGCGCCCGATCTGGCCGTGATCTTCCGGGGTCAGCCAGAGCATGAAGCCGACGGCGCCGTCATGGTCGCGGGAGACATCGTCGTCGTATCCCAGGCAGTCCGAACCGTTTCCCGCAAGCCCCGCGGCAATGCGGCTTTCATGCCCGGGGAATTCCGCCCCGATCATGGAACGCCGTACTCTTCGTAAAATCCTCTTGCGAGATCAAGCCCCTTCAAGGATGAGCTTCTCCCTTTCCAGCAGTTCCGCTGCCAGGTCTTCGCGCCCGAGGGCGGCGAAGGCCGGCGCGCACTTGCGGCAGCTGTGGGCGTAAGATCCGTCCCAGGTCACGGAGGGATCCTCAAAACAATCGAAAGCGAGCGCCAGTTCCTGCCCCGCGCGCAGGTCATCCGGGGCTTCAAGACCATACAGCTGCGCAAGGTTGACGCGGGTCACGGCCTCGTCCATCCGCCTGCCTCCCGCAAGCAGGACCAGCGCCCTGCGCAGCAGAGCCTCCGCCCGCCGGTATTCGCCGGCTGCCTGGTGGGCGGAGGCCATGTTGTTCATGAGGTCCGCCCAGCGCGGATCGTCCGGGCGAAGCTGCCTCCTGTAGCAACGCAATGACTCTTCAAAACAGCGCAGCGCTTCCCGGGTCCTGCCGAATGCCGCCAGGGCAGTGGCTGCGTTGATCAGGATGGTCCCCGCGCCCACGCTTCCGGCGATCTTGAGTTCGCCGATCAGCGCGGTCCCCTTCTCCACCGCCTGGAGGGCCCGGGCTTCTTCCCCCGTCTGGCGGAAAAAGCCCATCAGTTCGCTCCAGAGCGTCAGTTCTGCGCGCCTGTCCCCTGTTTCCCGCGCGCGGGAGAGGGCAGCGCGCAGCGTCTGTCCCGCTTCCTTCTGCCTGCCGGACTGCATCAGGCTGTCGTAGGTCCCGAGAACGGGTTTGAGATCCAGGCGCGCCAGGGGGCCGCTGCGCGGGGCGCTTCGTGCCGGGGGCTCAGCCAAGAACGGCCACGGCCTCGATCTCAAGCACCGCGCCTTTGGGCAGGCGGCTCACCTCGACGCAGGAGCGCGCGGGCCTGTGCCCGCCGAAAAACGCGGCGTAGGCTTCGTTCATTGCGGCGAAGGCGAACATGTCCGTGATGAACACCACGCATTTGACGATACGGTCCCTGTCCCCCCCGGCAGCGCGCACGACGGCGAGGACGTTGTCGAGCGCGGCGGAGGTGGCTTCCCCGAAGTCCGTTTTCAGCGCCCCATCCCTTACCGGAAGCTGGCCGGATACATAGATCGTCTTTTCCGCGAGGATCCCCTGGGAATAAGGCCCGACAGCCGCCGGCGCCTTGTCTGTGTTGAGAAATTTCATGTGTTTCTCCTCTCGTTCGACGGGTTCCGCCTGCCCGGCGGAAGACCGCAGTAAGCGCACTATAGACCTGTCCGCCCGGCCTTGTAAAGCGGCGAGGCCTTTGCCGCCGTACTGACGGTTTCGGCGAAGGACCCGCACGCCCCTGCAGGAGCCGAAGGACGGGGGCACTTTCCTCCGGTCAGGAAGCGGAGCCCCGGAGCCTGTCGGTCCGCGGCGCGTTCCGCCCGGTTTCGTCAGCCGCCCGGCTCGATGAACCAGTCGTCCCGGTCGTGAAACAGGTAGATTTCCCTGTCGCCCGTCCGGCAGGTGTAGCGGATGCCCTGGCCACCGGCCTTGAGCGAGGGCGCCCGGCGCACGTCCAGGACGCGGTCGATGCGGACAACATCCTGCTCCTCCGCCTTGAAGCACAGCGGATGGACCTTTCCGCCGATTTCATGGTCGGCCCGCACCTTCACGAAGATCCTGCGGGGATTCCCCTTTTCTTCTTCCATCACGTGGCTCTCTCCCCTTATCCGGTGAAAAATGGCACCGGATGGATCGTATGGTCGTCCTTGGGGTTGATTGACGCGTACTTCCTGTTGCCCAGAACCACGCCGCGAAGGATCGCCTGGTGCCCGTAGCGCCTGCGCAGCTCGTCGACGGATCTCTCCGCCCGCTCGGCGCGCTCGCGCCTGAGCTGGCACCCCAGAAGATCGAGCTGGACCGGCTCCCGGTCCGGGCGCAGCATGCCGCAGCTGACGCCTACGCTGCGATAGGGAAAACCCAAGGCGAAGCGTTCCTCAAACAGCGCCATGCCCTCCCCGGCGATTTCGTCCGTCAGGTTGGTCGGTTCCCTGAGCGCGCGCTGGCTTGAGGCGGTCAGCAGGTCCGTGTTCCGCGCGCTGACGCTGACGTTTCCGGCGCGGAAGCCGTGTTCGCGCAGCCGGGCCGCCACGCATTCGCTCAGCAGGTAGAACACGCACCGGGCGTCCCCCATGTCGGCGATGTCATGCGGCGTTGTCGTCGAGTTGCCGATGCTCTTGACGGCCGTATCGTAATCCGTCTGCATCACGGGAGAACTGTCCAGCCCCAGGGCGAAGGCCTGAAGCGTCAGTCCGTTTTTGCCAAGCCCATGTTTGAGGAGATCCGCGTCGCAGCGGGCCAGGTCGCCGATGCTGCGTATGTTCCATCCCGCAAGCCTCCGCGCCGTGTGCGGCCCGACATACAGCAGTTCGGATACCGGCAGTTTCCAGGCTTTTTCCCTGAAGTCCTCCCGCGCCAGGACGGTCGTCGCGTCCGGCTTTTTCATGTCGCTG
>CAZLYF010000013.1:0-15396 GCA_964563725.1 uncultured Oscillospiraceae bacterium | reverse complement strand
GGCGAACACCTTGTTGAAGGATACGCCCAGCGACACCGTGATCCCCAGTTCCCCGCGGACGCGGTCGCGGATCTCGTCGGCGGCCCGTTTTCCCTCGGCCAGGCCCACGCCCCGGCTGGACAGGTCGATCCAGGCTTCGTCCAGGCCGAAGGGCTCCACGCGATCGGAATATTCCTGGTAGATCCGTCGCATCAGCCTTGAAAAGTGAAGATACAGCGGGTAGTTGGGCCTGACGACCACCAGGCCCGGGCAGGCCAGCTTTGCCTGCCAGATGGCCATTCCGGTCTTCAGTCCCTGACGTTTGGCACGCTGGTTGGCAGTCAGGACGATGCCGTGCCGCGCCTGCGGATCGCCGCATACGGCGACCGGCCCGTCCCGGATCGACGGGTCGTAGAGGCACTCCACCGACGCGTAAAAGGAGTTGGCGTCCGAATGCAGGATCACTCGCTCCATCAAGGCGCACCCCCTGCCGGAAGGCTGGGACAAAGGCCCCGCGGACAGGCAACGGCTTGGTGTGTTAGCGGGCCGAGCCAGTTACGGGAACGTTTGTTCCCCTATATAATAGTTCCGTTCCGGGGGCCTGTCAATACCGGTTGTTGGCTGTCCCGGGGCGTGGTACTATGTCGGCACGCTGCCCAAAGCGCGCGGGTATTCCTTCCGGCGTCTTGTCCCGGCAGCTGTCGGGGAGGAAGGCCGCGTCTCCGCGCGGCGCCGCGAAAGGGCTGAGAAAGATCGCCTGCAAAACGTTTGCGCCTGTCACCACGCACCATACGCTCCGCTCGGGCCGGCCGGAACGCTTGAGGATCGCGCTTGTGACGGATCTGCACAATGAGCCCCCCGCCGCCGTCACGGACATCCTGATCGCCCAGAGGCCGGACATCATCGCCATCGCGGGCGACCTGATGCACTGGTCGCTGGCGGCGGCGTCGCGTCCGGGGCGCGCTACGGAACAGGGGACGGACAGGCAGCCGTGCCGGGAAAACAAGGTTGTCGTCCACGCGCTGGGCTTCCTGTACGCTGCCTCGCAGATTGCGCCGACCTACTATTCCCTGGGAAACCACGAGGTCGGGAAGAGCCGTCACTGCGCCGCCCCTTCCTCCGTCCGCAGCAGGTTCGACCAGGCCTTTTTCGCTTCCCTCGTCGCGCGGACCGGAGCGCGGCTCCTTCACAATGCCTATCTGCCCGCAGGGCCCGGGTTCCTCATCGGCGGCCTGACCACGGGCAGACTCCGAGAAGGCGGCGTGCCCGATACTGCCTGGCTGAATGGGTTTTCAAGACAAAAAGGATACAAGATCCTGCTGTGCCATCACCCGGAGTATTACCGCCTGATCCCCGCGGGGATCGACCTGGTGCTCGCGGGACACGCCCACGGCGGCCAGTGGAGGCTTTTCAACCGCGGCCTGTACGCGCCGGGCCAGGGCCTGTTTCCGAAGTACAGCGGCGGAATCTATCACGGCCGCATGATCGTCAGCCGCGGGCTGGCGAATACCGCCTACCTTGCGGACAGGCGTTTCATCATCCCGCGCCTGAACAACCCGCCCGAGGTGGCGGTCATCGATATCGGGCCCGGCTGACCCGGTTTGCCGTTCCCTGTTGTGGCGTCCGGAGCGTCCTGTCAGTCAACGGTCTCCCCCGTCATGCTTTTCCATTTGTTCCGGATCGCCCTTTGGTTGGACATGCCGTAGTTGGGGTCGTTTCTCTGGCATTCGTCCAGGTCGCGCAGGAAATGGATGCAGAGGTGCCCGCCGAATCCGTTGTCCGTGATGCTTCCGGTCAGATGAGGGCGGTTGTGCATGGCCGCAAGGCACCAGGTCCCGGAAGGAAGCTGGATGTACACGGGATGGATGTCCCAGGAGGGCGCCCCGAACGCGCGGTTCATCAGCCGCGTATCCCTGAAGGTCTTTGGTTCGCTGTCGGCGTGGCTCCCCAGGGAGTAGAAGCGGATGGTGAAGCCGATGCCGCTGGAGGGCTCGTATACCAGGCAGGTCTGCCCGCCGCGGACAGAGGGTTTGACTTCCCTGTACCAGTGCAGAAGCTTCACCTGCCCGGCCGAGGGGCCGGAGATCTTTCCCTCCTGCGGCCCGAGCTCAGCGACGGGGGTCGAATAGTTTTTCGCCTTTCCGCCAAAGAGGGTCGACTGGGTCATCGCGTCGGCGATGCCGCTGATGGTCAGGCCGTTGCGCTGCTGGAAGGCGACCACGGCCTCATGGGTCTTCACGTCGAACTTCCCGTTCACGGCCACCGGGTAATCGAGGCCCTTGAGGCCTTCCTGCAATCTTGTCACCGCGCCGCCGCTCCCGTCCGTGTTGTCGATGCGCAGCGTCGAATAGGAGAGCGGCTCGCTGTCGGCGGGCCTGGCGGAGCCCGAAAGCAGGATCCCCGCGGACTGCGGGCCGAACACGCCGTCGGATTTCAGGCCGTTGAGGGTCTGAAAACTACGGACGGCGGACTCCGTCCTGCTGTCGAAGCTCCCGGTCTCATTGCAGGAATACTTCAGATCCTTGAGCATCTTCTGCAGTCTGGAGACATCATCCCCCTTGTCGCCGGACCTGAGCGTCCTTGGGAAGGCTGCGTCCGACGTCGGCCCAGGGGCGGGCGTCGGGGCGGGGCTTGGCGAGGGGGAGGGGGCCGGCGTCTGCGTGGCTGAGGCTCCCGCGAAAACAAGGAAGGAGGTCATCACATAGCCTTCCTTCCCGCCGTGGCCGACGCGGCTCCATACGTTTCCCCTGGACAGGACGCCCACCTGCGCTCCGTGAGGGATCGTGCCGATGATGTTGTTGCCCGAGGCCGCGGTCCTGCGAAAATTGAGGCTTTTCCCGTTGGGGGTCACGACGGTCGCGTACGCTGAGGCGCCGTCTGTCCCGCCGTTCCCGTCCGCTGCGCTTCCGCCGCCCAGCGCCGTTCCCGAATAGAGCTTTTCAAGCGTTGCCCTGCCGGCGATTCCGTCAGCTTCAAGGCCGTTGCGCTTCTGAAACGAAACCACCGCGTCGCGGGTCCGGCGCCCGAAAACGCCGTCGGCGGAACCGCAGGGATAGTCGAGGGCGGCGAGGGCCTGCTGCATCTGCCTGACGCCGGGCCCGGAGCTGCCCATCTCATATCTGGCGCCTGCCGACGGCGTCGCCGGCGAGGCTGCGGGCGCATTCCCGGAGGGGGCGAACTGCGGCGCGAGCCGGTACAGCGCCGTGAGGGTCGCGTTGCCTGCGATTCCGTCCTCGGCGAGTTCCTGTTTTTTCTGGAAAGCCCTGACCGCGGCCTGGGTCATCAGGCCGTACTTTCCGTCGGCTGCCAGCGGGTGTCCCAGGTGGTCCAGCGCCTTCTGCATGGACCGGATCTCCTCCCCGCTGTCTTCCGGACGCAGGGTCCCGTAGCCTGCGGCATTCGCCGCGGCAGCGAAAAGAGCCGTCAGGCAAAGCGCGAGCGAAGCAAGCCGCCATCCGATTTTTTTCTCCATGCCTCTCACCGCCATTTCTGGTTGCTGGCGGTATCCTAACACAATATTTCCAAATTGTAAAGTATTAATTACGAATTTATTACAAATTAATGACTATTTTACGAGTCACGGGTCCTCCCGGGGGATCGTCAGTAGTTGCAGGGGGTATAGGCAGGCAGCCTTTTCGGCAGGTATTCGCAATTGAGCCGCGCAAACCTCAGCAAGCCGCCTTCCTCCTCATAAGGGGACGCCGTGTTTCCGATGAGCGGCGCTGCGTACCGGATGAAATCGTCTGTCACATCGACCCGCGAGGGGCTGATCCATTCCCTGGGAAGATGGCGCACGCTGTTGGCGACCAGTTCGAGGGGCACATGATCGTAACGGACGCGGTAGGGCGAGTCGCTGACCCGCAGGATGCTGCTCATCCGCCCGGAGACGCCCTTCAGGGCGTATTCCACAGCCTTCCGTCCCAGCGTATACGCCTCGTCGCGGTCCGTATCCGAGGCCTCGATCGACGCGCAGCGCTGCAGGACGCCCGGCACCTGCCCCGTTGCCTGGCCGCGCGCGCTGAGCTTGCGCGAATTGAGCAGGTTGACAGCCATCTGCGCCGCGGTCGTTTTGCTCGCTCCGTATTCGACGTGACCGAAACCGTCCCTGAGTTGGCTACCGGCGTCCGTCATGAAGCTCTCCGACACCACGGCGATCACGCGCCCGTGGCGCCTGAGCCCCTCGTCGACGCTGTCAAACAGCTCGTCGGGTGTCAGGCCCGCTTCGGGCAGGTACAGCTGCAGGGGCATCCTCCGCTCCGGATCGCCCAGCCTGGCCGCCGCCGTGATGAAGCCCGTGTTCCTGCCCATCGCCTGCAGCACGCAGACGCATTCAGAGGTACACATGGCGCGGTTCTCTTCCTCGACGTTCCTGATCAGGTTGGCCCAGTATCTAGCGCAGCTGCCGTAGCCCGGCGTATGGTCGATGATCGTCCCGCCCTCGTCCCCCAGGTCGTTGTCGATGGTCTTGGGGATCCCCACGACATGCAGCTCCTGCCCCAGGCTTCGGGCGAGCCTGTCGATCTTGTCGGCGGTATCCATGGAATCGTTTCCGCCGATATAGAAAAACATGCCGATGCCGTGCGCCTTCATCACCTCGATGATGCGCAGATAATCCCTCTCGCAGTTGTCCCCGAGCTTATACCTGCAGGAGCCGACCGCCGCGGCCGGCGTCATTCTGAGCCTGCGGATCTCTTCAGGCCGCTGCCGCCCCATGTCGATCAGATTTTCGAGCAGGACCCCCTCGATCCCATGATGCGCCGCGTAGACATTGCGCACGCTTCCGGAATCCAGGCAGGCTTCGACCGCTCCCTGAAGCGATGCGTTGATGGCTGGCGAAGGGCCGCCGGACTGCGCGACCAATGCGTTGTGACCTGGCATGACTTTCTGCACCTCCAGTCATGATGATGCGCGGCTCTGCGGCGGATCCACCCATGGCGGGCCAGCCGGCCGGGACCGCCGGGACCGGAAAACAGGGGACGCCCGGTCTTGAACTTCCGTGCGTCATCGCGTAGGCTGTTGAGGGCATGGGGCGAGCCCGTTCATCCGCGCCCGCCTAAACTGCCCGCAGGATCGAAACGGAGGCGCCGATGAAGATCATTCTCCTTGCTCTTGCGCTGACGCTGTTCGCGCCCCTTGCCGGCCCTGGGACCGTCGCCGTGTCGGAAATCCCTGTTGATGCGGGCAACTGGGCGCCGCCTGACCTTTCGCAGGCGAACAGCGCGATGGGCCCCTGGCTCCTGGTACTGAAGATCGCCCAGGAAGAAATCGGCTACACGGAAGGTCCAAGGTCCGACGAAACCAAATACGGGCTGTGGTACGGCGACGCGCGATGCGCATGGTGCGCGGAATTCCTTTCCTGGTGCGTCAACGAGGCGGACCTCAGGCATGGGACAAGTCTTCTTGGAAACATATACCCGCGCTACGGAAAACAGAGGGAAGGCGTCCCATTTTTCATCAGAGAGGGGCGCTTCATCTCCGACACGGGGCAACTCCCTACCCATGAGCTGCAGTGGCTGGCCGGGGACAACGGATACCTTCAGAAAGACGGCTATGTCCCTAAGCCGGGCGATTACCTGTGGATATACTACTATGCCCGGCCCCAGGGGCCGGATCACGTGGCGATCGTCGAGGGAGTCAGCCGGGGCCCGGACGGCGCGGTCTGTGTGCATGTCATCGAGGGCAACAATCCCGACAGCGTCCGGAGAAACAGCTACATGCTTGACGATTGGCGGATCTATGGCTTCGGCACGCCGGAAAAGAGAGCGTATTCGAATATCCGCCTTCACAGCACAGGCAAGGACGTGCTGGAGCTCAGGCGCCTGCTTGCGCAGCTTGGCTATCTGGACAGCCAGGCTGCCGTTTCAGGCGGATCCGCGGACGCGGCGCTGATGGATGCCGTTGAGAGGTTCCAGAGGGACCGCGGCTTGCGCCCCACCAGGGCCGCGGACAGGGAAACCATGCTCGCGCTGATGGCAGAGGCGCCTTCACCGTAACAACCTGTCTTCTGCCCGGCGCCCGGGCTGAATTGCCGGCTGCGAGCGCGACGCTGCTTTACCGAGCTTTCCCGCCTGACCCGGGGGACCTTGTCGAACTGTAGTCCCAGCCCTCCGCGTCGAGTTTCTTCAGCGTGGACGAGACCAGCCCGACAAGCGCAGCCCGCATCTTCTCGCCCTTCTCGGCCGATCCCTTCGTCGGGTCGCCCGTAGCTGCGCTGTCCGTCAGTTCGGCGAAATCCCACTTCACGTCCATGTGCTGGGGCAGGCGGTCCGGGACCACGCCCGCGGCCTTGTCCATCTCGCACCAGTCGCCGAACAGGCGCAGCGCGATGGAGGTCTCGCCTTCCCCCGCGTGCCCCAGCCCGTCCCACACCTCGAAGCTGCCGGCCGGGAGCAGCTTTCCTGCCGCGATCCACCAGTCGTTGAGGGCGACGATGCGGGCTTTGGGGAATTCCATTCGCACTTCCCGCGCCGCGACCTCGATCGGGGCGATGTTTCCGTCGTGTCCGTTGAAGATGAAGATCCTTTCGATCCCTCCAAGCAGGGTGCTGCGAAGGATGTCCCTGATCACGGCAATCATGGTGTCCGCCTTCATGTACAGGGTGAAGGGAAAGGCGGCGTAGTGCTCGCTCACGCCGACGGTGACCGGCGGCAGCACCAGCAGGCCCTCCACTTCCCGGGCGATCTCGCAGCTGAGCAGGTAGCTCACCAGGGTGTCCGTGCCAAGGGGAAGATGCCGGCCGTGCGCCTCGCAGCTGCCCAGCGCCAGGATCGCTTTGTCGTAGCGGCCGCGCCCGAACCCGTGCGCGGTCATTTTCAGCGCTTCGTGCGTCATGTTCGTCCTCCTGTGATGCCCCCTCCGGAAGCGGAACGCTCCGGAGGGGGCCGTCTGCGCCGCGCCTGCCCGGAATATTCCCAGGCAGGCGTGTTTTGTCAGTCGAAGGAGATCTCCTTCACGAATTCGAACTCCCCGCCCTTTACGGTGTTGATGGTCACGGATTTCATGGGCACGTGGCTGCCGTCCCTGTAGGTGATGGTGCCGGTCACGCCCGTCAGGCCTGCCGTTGCGCCGATGGCCCGGGCGATGTCTGCGCCGGAGAGGGAGGCCGCGCGGCCGATGGCGTCCGCGAGGAGGTACATGGTGTCATAGCCCAGCGCCGCGAAGGCGTTCTCCGGCGCGACGCCGTACTTGTCCTGATAGGCTTTCACGAAGCCCTGCACCTTGTCGCTGGCGTTCCTGAGCGAGGCGTGGGTCCCCACGTACACGTTCTCCGCGGCCTCTCCGGCGACCTCCATCAGCAGCGGGGTGTCAAAGCCGTCGCCGGAGATGATGGGCAGCGCGACGCCCTTGTCCCTGAACTGCTTGACGACCACGCCCGCGTCGTCCGGGACGCCGGCAATGAAGAGCGCCTGGGCTTCGGCGCCCTGGGCAAGGAAGCGGTCGATCTGCGCGGAGAAGTCGGGATCCTTGTTCATGTAGATGTCCTTGAGGATCATCGTTCCCCCCAGCTCCAGGAAACGCTCCTCAAAAAAGGAAGCCAGCGCGGTGGTGAACTCCATGGACATGTCGGTCAGAAGGTAGCACTTGTCGATCCCCAGGTCTTCGATGAGGAAGTGGGCGCAGGCGTAAGCCTGTACGTTGTCGCCGAAGGGCGCGAGGAAGGCCAGGTCGCCCACCAGGTCCGGCAGGGTGGGCAGCGTCGCGCCGGAGGTCACGAAGGGGACGCCGGCTTCCTGGGCGATGTTGCCTGCGACGAGCGCGTAGTTGGAGTCGGACAGGCCCGCGACGACGAGGACCTTTTCCACGTCGATCATCTTGGACACCGCGTTGGACACGGCGTCCTGCTCCGTCTTGCCGTCGAGGGCGACCACCTCGACCGGGGCTCCGTTGATGCCGCCGGCCGCGTTGATCTCCTCGGCCGCCAGAAGGAAGCCGTTCAGGGAAGGCTGGTCAAGGGACGCCTGTCCTCCGGTCACGTTGTAGATGGCGCCGATCCTGATCGGCTCCGCGGCCAGGGACGGGGCGGCGGCTGACAGCAGCAGCGTCAGCGCCAGCAGCGCAGGGATGATGCTTCTGCGGATTGCCATGGTTTCTGCCTCCTGTTTGTTATTCATAGCGCGGCGGGGCCGCGTTATGTGCTTCTCCCGTCCCCCGGGCGTCCCGCCCTCAGAAGCGCCCTGTACTGCTCCCTGCTGAAGGCAGCCCTGTACACGCGGGGATCGAACCAGCTGCCGACGATGATGTCGCTGTCCCCCATGATGCCCTTTCTGCGGAAGATGATGATGACGACCATCAGGGCTGCGAGGATCAGCTGCGCCGTGCCGTACAGGGGCGGGATGCGGATACCGAGCACCGTGATCCCGGCCTCGAGGGAGGAAAGGTATTCCGGCACGAAGGTCATGATCAGGGCGCCGACCACCGCGCCGCTGAGGGAGTACATCCCCCCGATGATGGACGTCTCCACGATCATGAAAGTCTTTTCATAATAGAAAAAGGAGGGGGAGATCACCTTGACCAGGTGCGCCCAGAGGCTGCCCGCCACCGCGGCGAAAAACGCGCTGACGCAAAATGCCAGCAGCCTGTGGCGCGCGAGGCCCACGCCCAGGGATTCCGCGGCCACTATATCCTCCCGGATGGCGGTCATCCCGCGCCCAAAGGAGGAGCGGAGGACGCGGTGCAGGACGTACATCGTCAGGACCATCGCGCCGTAGATGGTCGCCGTGTCCGAAAGCCCCGGGATCCCTGTCAGGCCTTTGGCGCCGTTGGTGATGTCCGGATTGTTCTGCAGAAGCGACCGGATGATCACGATCATGCCAAGCGTCGCCACCGACAGGTAATGCCCTTTGAGGCGCAGCACCGGAAAGCCGACCAGCGCCGCGACCAGGACGGCGGCCAGCCCGCCGATGAGGATCGCCACGGGAAAGGGGAACTCCAGCCCCTTCAGGAAGTCCGGCATGTTCCGGAGCATCGCCGCCTTTTTGACTGCGGGGATGGTCAGAAGGGAGGACGCGTAGGCCCCGATGGCCATGAAGCCGGCGTGCCCCATGGAGAAGATGCCCGTGAACCCGTTGCACAGGCTCAGGCTGGCGGCCAGGATGATGTTGATCCCCACAAGGTTGATGAGCCGCACGTAGTATCCTGGAAGCGTCCGGCTCAGTACCGCCGTCAGCAGGGCCGGAACGGCGATGAAGGCCCAGAACCGGAAAGCTCCGTTGCCGGTCACGCGCGCGGTCATCCCCGCCTCCCTTTCGCGTTTCCCAGAAGGCCCGCGGGCCTGACAAGCAGCGTAAGGATGAGGATCACGAACACCAGCGCGTCGCGGTACACGGCCAGTTCCGGTTTGAGAAGCCCTGCGAACAGCATCTCCGCGACGCCCAGGATGAGCCCTCCCAGCACGGCGCCCGACAGGCTGCCGATCCCGCCCAGCACCGCCGCCACGAAGGACTTGATCCCAGGCACGAAGCCCATCAGGGGGTTGATCGTCTTGTACTCTCCGGCCAGCATGATGCCCGCCACCGCGGCCAGGGCCGACCCTGCAGCAAACGAGAAGGCCACGACGCGGTTCACCCGGATGCCCATCAGCCTCGCCGCCTGCCCGTTGTCGGCGCAGGCGCGCATGGCCATCCCCATCCGGGTCCTGCGAAGGAACAGGTTCAGGCTAACCAGCAGCGCAGCCGTGAGCGCGAAGGTCAGCAGATTCATGGTGGACAGGGTCAGGCTCCCCACCCTGTGCAGTTCCGTCAGCGCGTCCGGCAGCCTGAAGGCCCTGCTCTGCGCGGAAAAAAGCATGGTCATCAGGTTCTGGAGGAACATGGACACGGCGATGGAACTCATCATGACCGCTTCCTCCCCCGCCCAGCGCAGGGGACGGTAGGCGACGCGCTCAATGGCCAGCCCGAGCGCGAGCGAGGTCAGCACGGCGAAAAGGATGGCGACGGGGAGCGGCGCGGCCAGGACGGACAGCACCATATAGGCGGCGTAGACCCCGGCGCAGAGGATATCGCCATGCGCGAAGTTGATCAGCCGCAGGATGCTGTAGACGATGGAATAGCCCGCCGCAACCAGGGCGTAGATGCTGCCCAGTTTCAGCCCGTTCACCAGCTGGATCAGGACGTATGAGAACTCCAACGCTCAACCTCCCAGGTAGGCTTTCTTGACGAGGGGGTCGCAGGCCAGCTTTCCGCTCTCGCCGCTGAGCGCGACCTGGCCCGTCTCCAGGATGAAGGCGCGGTCGGCCAGCCGCAGTGCCTCAAAGGCATTCTGCTCCACCAGCAGCATCGTGACCCCGCGCGCCTTGAGGCCTTCCAGGGTTTCGAACACCTGGCGGGTCAGGACGGGCGAAAGGCCCAGTGACGGCTCGTCAAGCAGGAGGAGGTCCGGGCGGCCGATGAGCCCGCGCCCGATGGCGAGCATCTGCTGCTCCCCGCCCGAAAGGGTCCCGGCCAGCTGTTTCCTCCGCGAGCTCAGCGCCGGGAACAGACCGAACACCTCCTCCATGCGCCGGCTGAGTTCCTGACTGTTTCTGAGCGAATACGCGCCCAGGCGCAGGTTTTCCCATACGGTCATGCCGGAAAAGAGCTGCCTGCCTTCCGGCACGTGGCGCAGGCCCTGCGAAACGATCCAGTCAGCGGGCTTTCCCGCGATGGAGACGCCCTTGAGGAGGATGTCCCCGCCCGCGGGGGCCAGAAGGCCGGAAACGGCTTTCAGCACGGTCGTTTTCCCCGCGCCATTGGCTCCGATCAGGGCGACCGTCTCGCCCTTCCCGACCCTGAGCGAAACGCCCCGGACCGCGCGGATGCTGCCGTAGGAAACGCTCAGTTCCTTCAGCTCAAGCACAGCCCGCGGCCTTTCCCAGATAGGCTTCGATGACCCTGGGGTCGTCCCTGACCTTTTCAGGCCTCCCCTGGCTGATGACCTCCCCGGCGGCCATGACGTAAAGATATTCGCACAGGCCCATTACCACCTTCATGTCGTGCTCGATGAGGAGGATGGTCAGGCCGAAGCGGTCACGGACGAGCCGGATGACCCTGACAAGCTCCTCCCCCTCCCTGGCGTTCATTCCGGCGGCCGGCTCGTCCAGGAGCAGCAGCTTTGGCTTCGTCGCGAGGGCCCTGGCGATCTCCAGCAGCCTCTGGCTGCCGTACGGCAGGGAGCCGGCCGCCTCCTGCCAATGATCCGCGATGCCGGTCAGCGACAGCATCTCCATCGCCCTTTCGCGGATCGCGCGCTCGCCGCGCCTGAACGCGGGCAGGCCGGCAAGCGCCTGCGCGAGATGGTAACCGCGGCCGATCTGCGCGCCGATCATGGCGTTCTCCAGGCAGCTCATCCTTCCAAAGAGCCTTTGCGACTGAAAGGTCCTGCCCACCCCCCTGCGGGCGACAAGGTCCGGCCGCAGGCCGGTGATCTCCTCCCCTTCGAGGAAGGCGCGGCCGGACGTCGGCTTCTGCAATCCGGACAGGATGTTGACCAGGGTGGTCTTGCCCGCGCCATTGGTGCCGATCAGGCCGTAGATCCCGCCCTGGTCCATCGAGCCGCTGAAGCGGCTGACCGCCAGCAGCCCCCTGAAGCGCATCGAGATGTCTTCCACGCGAAGAAAGTCCCGCATCTCCCGCCTGACCCCCGTCCGGATACCGTGCGTTCATGTCCTGGATAGATTTGCATCAACCCTTGCATTATATTTCATTTTCAGGCTTTTCGTCAATGATCGCCATGTATTTTTGCGGTATGGTCAACCGCCCGCATCCGTTTTGCCGCACGAAGAAAAGGCCCCTGCGCCGCGGCCGGCGGCGGGGCTTTGCGCGGGGAAGGGGGCTGGCCGGCAAGGGGTTTCTACACCGCCTCGCGCTTGCGCTTTCTGCTGTAGCAGTCCAGCCCGATGATCAGCACGATCAGGATGCCCCGGATCAGCTGCTGTGAGTAGCCGCCAATGCCCAGCATGCCCATGCTGTTGGTGACCAGCTGGATCACGAACAGGCCGATGAAGCTCTCGTAGATGCCGCCGACGCCGCCGGCGAAGGAAGTGCCTCCGATGACGATGCCGCAGTTGACCAGCATGCCGGTGTTGTCCCCGAACACGGAGGAACCTGTATTCATGCGCGATGCCAGCAGCACCCCGGCCAGGGCGGCTGTGCAGCCGCTGATCACGAAGGCCGTCCATTTGATCCTGACCACGCTGATGCCGGAGTTCTTCGCGACCTCGTAGTTCCCGCCGATGGCGTAGCAGTTCCTGCCGAAGCCCGTAAAGCGCAGAAGGAAGAAGAAGGCGATAAAAAGCGCCGCCATGTATACGACCAGCGAAGGGATCTCTCCGAAAAATTTCTGGTTGGAGATCATCATGAAGTTCATGTTCTTGCAGGCGAGTGGCGCCGCGTTCGTCAGCTGCTGGGCCACGCCCTTGAGCAGCATCCCCATGCCCAGCGTGATGATGAACGGTTCCGTCTTCTGATGGACGACCAGGAATCCGTTCACGAAACCCACCAGGGCGCCGCTTGCGATCCCCGCCGCGAAGGCCAGCCAGAATGGGTACCCGGCATTGACCAGCATGACTGCCAGGATGCCTCCGATGCACATCGTACCGCCGACCGAAAGGTCGCAGGCGCCGCAGATGACGACGACCGTGACGCCGAAGGCAACGATCTCCATGATCGATGTCGAGCGCAGCATGTCGAGCCAGTTGTAAGGCGTGAAGAAGCTCGTATCGAAGAACATCATCAGCACGATCAGGGCGAGGATCGCAAGGATCGCCTTCTGCCGTGAAAGCACTTTCCATGTTCTTTTCAAAGCCGTTGATAGCATCATGGCACCGTCACCTACTGATGTCTCCGGTTGTCAAGCCAGATGGCGACAACCAGCACCGCCCCGTTCATGACCGTCTGCATATACGTGGACAAGCCCAGGAGGTTCATGGAGTTGGACAGGAGCGTGATCAGGACGACCCCCAGCAGCGTGCGCAGCACGTTGCCTTTCCCGCCTGCCAGGCTGGTCCCCCCCACCACAACGCACAGGATCGCCTCAGCCTCGTATCCGGTGCCGATGGTCGCAGTGGCGATGGTCACCCGCGACATCAGGCAGACGGAACCCAGCGCCGCCATGAGGCCGTTGATGGCATAGACCATTTTCATCGTCCGGTTGATGTTGAAGCCGCACAGATAGGCCGCTTTCTTGTTTCCGCCCATCAGGCTGATGGAGCGGCCGGCGAGCGTCCTGGTCTGAAAGAAATACATAACCGCCAGGATGACCGCAAAGAGGAGGATGGAAAGCGGGATGCCCAGCAGGGAACCTGAGCCGATGGCGGTGAACATGCCGATAGGCCGGACCGACCGTGCGATTCGGATCGTCTCGGCGTTGGTGATCAGCAGTCCCACGGCGATGAAGATGGAGCTCATGCCGTAGGTGATGAACAGGACCTCCGCCTGGATCGTGGCGCCGAACTTGACCAGGATCGTCCCGTTGAGATACCCCAGCAGCAGACCGGCAGCGATCCCGCACAGCAGGGCGCCTGCCTGCCCGAGCGGGTTGATCAGATAGGCGATGACCACGCTCACCAGGGATACCATACCCACGACAGACAAATCGATGAAGCCGCCGATGATCACGAAGGTCATGCCCAGCGCGACGAAGGCCAGGGAGGTCATCTGCCTGAGGATGTTGGTCAGGTTGCGTGTGATCAGGAATTTCGGCTGCACGATCGCCGTCACGATGACCAGCATGATGATGCCGACCAGAACGAGGTTCTGGTTCAGAAATCTCGTAAGCTTGTTTTCGTTTCTCATCTTGCGGCCCTTCGTGTTCAGCCGATCGCCCTGGCCATGATGTCCGTGACGGAAGCGGTCTCCGGGTCGAACTCGCCGGTGACCCTGCCCTCGCAGATCGTCAGGACGCGGTTGCTCATGTTGAGGACTTCTGGCAGCTCGGAGGAGATCATGATGATCGCGCCGCCCGCCTCGACGATCCGGTTCATCAGCGTGTAGATCTCATACTTCGCTCCAACGTCAATGCCGCGCGTGGGCTCGTCCAGGATCAGGATCTGCGGATCCAGTTCAAGCCATCGCCCCACGATGCATTTCTGTTGATTTCCGCCGGAAAGGCTGAGCGTTTTCGTTTGCGCCGACGGCGTTTTGATATTCAGGTTCCTGATCTGACGCTCGCCGATCTCCTTCTCTTTTGACCTGTCGATGATGCCGTGACGCGTCAGCCGGTCCAGCGAGGCCATCGTGATATTGGCTTCGACGGAAAACGGCAGGATCAAGCCTTCCCGCTTGCGGTCCTCGGGCAGCAGGCCCATGCCGGCTGTCATGGCTTCTTTCGGATTGCGCGCCCTGATTTGCTTTCCGTTGAGGTACAGCGCGTGGCTCCTGACCTTGTCCGCCCCATAGATCGCCCGGACGATTTCAGTGCGCCCTGCGCCGACCAAGCCCACGAAGCCGAGGATCTCCCCCCTGTTCAGGGTGAAGCTGACGTCGTGCAGCTTTCTAGTATTGAGGTTTCTGACTTCCAGCAGCGGTTCCCTGGCGCAGTGAGCGCGGGGCGGATATTCGTTCTCGATCGTGCGCCCGACCATTTTTTCGATCATCTCGCCCCGCGTGATGCGGCTGACCGGTTTTGTGTCGATCACGCAGCCGTCGCGCATGACGGTGACGATATCGCAGTACTCGAAAATTTCGTCCAGCTTATGGCTGATATAGATGACGGAGATCCCCTTGTCACGCAGCTGGTTGATGATCAGCCCCAAACGCCTGAGTTCCTCGGAGGTCAGGGAGCTCGAGGGTTCGTCCATGATGATCAGTTTGGAATCGAATGACAGCGCTTTGGTGATCTCGACGATCTGCATTTCCGACGCGCTCAGGTCGCCGACCATGGAATAGGTGCTGATCCGGCTCCCGATGCTGTCAAGCAGCTCCCTGGCCCTCCTGTGGGTGCCCCTCATCCCCCCCATCTGGCTGAAGCGGCCCAGGAAGATGTTCTCACCCACCGTCATGGTGTTCACCAGGTTGAATTCCTGGTAAATGATGCTCAGACCCCGGCGCAGCGCCTGGATCGGCGTCGTTCTCTCGATGATCTCCCCGTTGAACTCGACGGTGCCGCTGTCTTTTTCATACACGCCGGAAAGAATCTTCATCAGCGTTGACTTGCCCGCCCCGTTCTCGCCCACGATGCCGTACACAACGCCGGCGGGCACCTCGATGGACACGCGGTCCAGCGCCCTGACGCCCGGGAAACTCTTGCAGACGTCCCTGACTGTGAGGATGCTGCCTTTCACTTCTCCCAAATCCACGGCCTCCTTGAGAGAATCCGCTGGCCGGCCGAGCCTGATGCAGGAACGGCCGGCCAGCGGCGCTATGAGGTTATGTCGCTTACCACTTCGGGTACGGGAAAGTATGGACGTTTTCAGGCGTGACGACGTCCAGCGCGGTGAAGGTG
>CAZLYF010000012.1:0-31358 GCA_964563725.1 uncultured Oscillospiraceae bacterium | reverse complement strand
CCGCGCGCGGGCGAGGTCCACCTGCCCGGCGCAGCGCAGCTCATGAAGGCCCGCCTGCTCCGCAAGGGGGTGCGGGTCCCGGCGCACGCGGGGGCCGGACGGGATCCGGTCGCGGATCAGCCGGTCCAGCGTACCCCAGTCCGGGTCCCTGCGGCCGACAGCCGTCGCGAGCATGCCGCAGCCGATGTCCACCCCGACAAGGTTGGGGACCACCCTGTCCGAGACGGTCATGGTGGTCCCGATGGCGCAGCCCGCGCCGGCGTGCGCGTCGGGCATGACGCGGATGCGGGCCCCCCGCGCGGAGGGAAGGTCGCACAGGGCGCGGACCTGCTCGAGCGCGCCCTCGTCGACGCAGTCGGTGAAGACCCTGGCTGTTGCGAAGCGGCCGACGATCTCCTTCATGGGCCCTCCCGTCCCGCCTGCCGGCGGGCTTTCTTGAATTTTTAGGGGCGTTTGCTACAATGGGAACGAATGGACATGGACCGGAGGATGGGACATGCGGCTGTTCGTCGGCATCGAATTGTGCGAGGGCATGCGCAGAGCCGCCGCGGAAGCGGCTGCCGCGCTGCGCAGGTCGGTCCCGGGCAGGTACGCGGACCCTTCGCTGTATCATATCACGCTGGAATTCCTGGGTGAACTGACGGCGTCGGAGGCCGAGGCCGCCGCCGGCGCGATGCGCGCCGCCGCAGCGGGTCAGGCCCCCTTCGCGATGACGCTGGGCGCGCCGGGCTTTTTCGGGGCGCTCGCCGGCGCCGTCCTCTGGTGCGGCGTCCGCGACGACGGGACGCTCGACAAACTGGACGCCCGGCTCAGGGCGGAGCTCAGGAAGGCCGGGCTCCCTGCCGGCGCGGAGCCTTTCCGCGCGCACGTCACGCTGGCCCGGCAGGCGGACCTGCGCGCCGCGGACCTGAAGCTCCCCGTCCCCGGGGCGGGATGCGAATCGGAAGCGCTGACGCTTTTTCAATCCCTCAGGGAGGGCGGGAAGCTCAGGTATCTCCCGCTGGCCAGGGCCGCGCTGCGGGGGTGATGGACGGACGGGATCTTCAGGACGGGGCTTCCCTTCCTGCCTTGCTGGGGCCCGCGTACCGGTCAGGCGCCGTCTTCACGGCTCTCCGGCGCGTGGCTGTACCTTCCGCGCGCCGTCTCTTCGCAGGGGAAATAGCGTCTTTCGCAGCGCTCGTCCCCGAGCACCACATTCTTGAGGAGCTCATGGGAATGGCTGCCGGTGAAGGCCTCCGCGATGGTGGTGTCCGTCACCTCGCAGTACAGCGCCGCATATTCCCGAAACCAGGGCTGCTCTTCGATGCGCCGCTTCCACCGCTCGCCGTAGGGGCAGTGGTCCGCTCCCAGTTCGGGCACCCAGCCCAGATACGGGACGTCCGACAGGCGGCGGATATTTTCCGGCGTGCGCGGGAGGCCCTCATCCCGCGCCCTGAAGACCATCTGCTCCGCGCGCTCCAGGGCGCGCCGGAACAGCACCTGCTTCACGATCCGCCTTGCCTTCCCGTCGCCCAGCGCGCCCCGCAGTTCGTCCACGAAGGTGAAGTAGAGGTCCGCGAACTGCGAGGCCATCATGCGCACTTCTCCTACCGCCTGCCCGCGGCTGACGAAGCCGTCCCCCTCCATAGGCTACTCGCCCTCCTTCAGAAACGCGTAGAACGCGTCCTCCTTTTCGGCGTCCTGGTCCGAGATCCTGCCCAGCGTCGCCGCGTAGAAGATGAACTCCTCCTCCCCGTCCAGCCCGAACAGGCTGTCGCAGGCGGCGGTGTCGAGCGCCGCGATGGCGCAGGTGCCCAGACGGAGCGCGGCGCAGGCGACGTAGAGGTTGGCGGTGACATGCCCCGAATCGATCAGGGCGACCCGGTGGGCGTTGGGGCCGTAGCGCCATTCCCCGCGGTAGGCCGACATGCTGTAGAAGAACACGCAGGCGGACCTGCCGCACCAGTCCTGGCCGGCAAGGGCGTCGCCGACGCGGTCCGCGAGCGGCCCCGGCTCCGCGAGCCGTTCCAGCTCGTGCGTCAGGGGAAGGTAGTGGTACAGGCCTTCCCGCAGTCCCTCCACGTTCAGGACGGCCAGGTAGCACTCGAAGGGGTGGCGCGCGCCGCCGCAGGCTACCGTGCGCAGCGTGGCGTAATGGTCCCCGCGGATCCCCCTCACCCCCTGCTGCGCCCACAGCAGGAAGGAAAGCTCCCGCAGCGTCACGGGCGCCCGGGTATAGACCCGGCTGCTTTTCCGGCGCCTGAGCAGCTCCAGGAGGTCCGTTTGGAGCGGGAGCGCCCTGAAATCCCCCGGCAGGGGAAGCCGCTCCCCGCCCATGGGGGCTTTGACGAGGGGCGGCTGGGGCTTCCTGAGCTGCTGGTCGGAGACGAAGCCCCCCTCGCTCCAGGCGCCCTTCATGAATTCCCTGCCCGCCCTGATCTTTTCGGCGATGATCTTCGGATTCATCGTTCCCTCCCCCGCGTTCGGCCGCCGCCGCGCTTTTTTTTCGTTGGGAAATACGCTATGATGCCTTCAGACGGGATCTGTCCGCCCCCTTTCCCGGCCGCGGCAGGCATCCGCGGCTGATCCGCGCCCGGAGCGCCCATGCACAAGACTGCCGATAGACGCACCCATCATCACACGGGCCTCGGCGTGCTGCTGACGTCCGCGGCCGGCCTTGGCTGCGAGGTCACGCTGTCCCGCGTCTTTACCGTGGCCATGGGGTCTCAGTTCGCGAGCCTTGTCCTCAGCATGGCGCTGCTCGGGCACGGGGCGGCGGGGACTTTCCTGACGCTGTTCCCGGGCGTCCTGGCCAGGGATGCACGGCGCTTTCTCTCCGGCTCGGCCCTGATGTTCTCCGCCGCCGCCGCCGCCTCCTACGCGGCCGTGAACCGCCTGCCCCTGGACCCGGCCGTGCTTTCCTGGGACGCGAGGCAGCCCGTGTATCTCTTGCTGTCCTTCGCCATCCTGTCCGTGCCGTTTTTCTTTTGCGGGCTGACGGTCGCGGGGGCGCTTGTCAGCCACCAGGGCGATCCCGGCAGGGTCCGTTTCATGGACCTGCTCGGCGCCGGGGCAGGTTGCGCCCTGAGCCTGCCGCTCCTTTCCCTCCTGAGGGGCGAAACGGCCGTCCTGGCCTTCGCGGCGTTCGGGGTCGCTGCCTCCTTCGCTTTCCGGGGCGCCGGAGACCGTGGACTGCAATACGCCCGCGCCGCGCTGCTGCTTGCGTACGCGGTCCTCGCGGCCGCGCGGCCCGCCTTCCTGGACCTGAGGATCTCTCCGTACAGCCCGCTATCGGCCGCCCTCAGGCACGAGGGCGCGCGGATCCTCGAAACGAGGTGGAATTCCTTTTCAAGGGCCGATCTCCTGCGCAGCCCGGCCCTGCGTTACGCTCCCGGACTGAGCCTGCGGTACCTGGATCCCCTGCCCGGCCAGGCAGGCATTGCGGTCGACGGGAGGAGCCTGCAGGCGCTGACCGGCCTGGAAGAGGGCAGGATGGGATTCCTGTCCTTCCTTCCCTCCTCCCTCGTTTATCGCCTTGCGGGCGGGGGAGCGGCGGTGCTCGTGATCGAGCCCGGCGGAGGGCTGGAGCTGCTCTCCGCCCTGTACCACGGAGCGGGCGAGGTGACCGGCATCGAAAGCAACCCCCTTGTATCGGGCTTTTTCAGGCGGTTCAGCCGGGGCATGGCGGCGGAGGGCATCGACCCTTCCAGGGTGCGTTTCGCCGAAGGGGGCGTCCGGGGGATCCTCAGGCGGGAAGGAAGGGCGTATGACGTCATCCAGCTTCCCCTTACGGACGCCCTGGGGGCTTCCTCGGGCTTTTCCTCCGGAGAGGACTGGCGGCTGACAAAGGAGGCGTTCCGGGAGTACCTGGCGCACCTGCGCGAAGGCGGGTACCTGACGCTCACCTGCTACCTCCGTTCCGTCCCGTCCGAGGAGGGACGCATCCTGGCGACGGCTGCGGAAGTCCTTGGGGAACGCGCGCTGCCCGGGGACGCCCTGCTGTGCATCCGGTCGCTGAGCACCCTTACGCTGGTCGTCAAGAACGGCAGGATCGGGGCCGGGGAGATCGGGACGCTCAAACAGTTCTGCGGCGAAAGGAATTTTGACCTGGTCTACTATCCCGGGATGCCGAGGGAGGAAAGCAACCGCTTCAACCGTTTCGCGACGCCCCTGTACCACGACATGGCCGCCAGCCTCCTGAACGAAGGTTCAAGGGACACCGTCCTTGAGGGTTACCTGTTTGACATTTCCCCCGTGAGCGACGACGCCCCTTTCTTTTACAGCTTCTTCGACCTGCCCAGGCTGCGGAAGATCCTTGAAAGCGTCGGGGGCAAATGGGAGGTCCTGATCGCGGGGGGTTACCTGCCCTACGTCGTCGCGGCGCAGGCACTCTTCCTGTCCGCTGGCCTGATCGTCTTCCCGCTCCTTCCGGGCATCGGACGCGGGCGCGGCCCCGGACCGCGCCGGCCGCGCCCGCGGCCTTCCGTCCTGCTGTATTTCGCCTTGCTCGGCGCCGGATACATGTTTGTCGAGGTCCCGCTCATCGGCCGGTTCTCCATCCTGTTTGACAGCCCGTCCACCGCCATGGCGGCCGTGCTGGGGGCCATGCTGGTGTCCTCGGGGCTGGGGAGCCTGTACACCGCGCGCCGCGCGAGGCGTCCGAAACGCGCGGCCGCCGCGGCCCTGCCCGCCGTCGTGGCGATGCTGGTTTTCAGCGCGGCCTTCCTGGGGCGCGCGGTCGGTTTCCTGCTGCCGATGCAGGCCTGGCTTCGTCTGCCTCTGGCGGCCGCCTTTGCCCTTCCGCTTGGCTTCGCGCTGGGGATGCCCTTCCCGCTGGGGATCCGCGCGCTCGGACAGGACGGCGGGCACAACATTCCCTGGGCCTGGTGCGCCAACGGAAGCGCCTCGGTCGTCGGCGCGTCCCTGGCCCTTGCCGTTGCCGGAAATGCGGGATACTCCGCAGCACTGGCCGCAGCGGGCGCGCTGTACGCCTGCGCGGGGCTGGCGCTCAGGTTTTTCCCTACTCCTGCGCCCGGCCCGTCATCGGCACGAACCTGACGTCGGACAGATAGGTGACCGGAAAATCCTCCCCCCGCCTTTCCGCCAGGGTGAGGGTCTGGTAATAGGTGGGGTCCCCCAGCGGCAGGATGAGCCGCCCGCCTTCCGAGAGCTGGCGCAGGAGCGGAGGGGGGATATGGTCCGCGGCGCAGGTGATGAGGATCGCGTCGAAGGGCGCGTTTTCCTCCCATCCGAAGTACCCGTCCGCGCACGTCACCGAGACGTCCGGGTACCCCGCGGCGTCCAGGTTCCGCCTGGCGCTCCCGGCGAGGCTCTCCCTGATTTCGATGGAGTAGACCCGGCCGGTGATCTCCCTGAGCACGGCGGCCTGGTAACCTGATCCCGTGCCGATCTCCAGGACCTTGTCCTCCGGGCCGACGCGGGCGCTCTGCGTCATGAGGGCGACGATGTAGGGCTGGGAGATCGTCTGGCCGTCGCCGATCGGGAGGGGATGGTCGCTGTACGCCTGGGGGCGCCGGTCCCCGTCCACGAACAGCTGCCTTTGGACGCGGCCCATGGCATCGAGCACCAGGGGATCGCGGATGTCCCTGCCCTTCAGGTCGCGTTCCACCATCGCACGCCTGGCTGCGGCGTAGCCTTCCTCCTCCGCGGCGGGGGACCCTGCCGCCGCTTCGTCCGTCGCCGCCGTGCTGCCCGGGGCATCCCCGCCAAGCGGCGGGGCGCAGCCCGGCAGCAGCGCGACGAGAAGAAGGATGGCAAAAAGAGAAGCAGCCGCGCGCCTGTGACGCGCGCCCTGCCTGCTTTTGGGCAGCGTTTGCTGCGGCATGGCGGGGTCCACCTCGCTATCCGGGGGCGTCGGAAGCCTGCGCCGCCGCGGCGGTGGGGAAGGCCGCGGGGCGGGTCGATGCAGGGCGGTCGGGAATGACGGGCGGTGAGCGCCATCAGTCCGGGAGGGCATCCTTCTGTGGAAAGGATAGCACGGCGCGCGCTGCGGGGCAAGGCCCGCGGTTGGCCGGCCGGTTGACAGCGCTTCCCAGGTCACGTACAATGCGGGAAAACACAAAGGGCTCTTGAGAACGGAGGGACACACCATGGACGCGTATCCCGGCGGCGTGTGGCCTGTGATGCTGACGCCCTTCACCGACAGCGGCGAGATCGACGAGCCCGGCCTGCGCGCGCTGGTCGACTGGTATATCTCAAGCGGCGTCGACGGGCTGTTCGCTTCCTGCCAGTCCAGCGAGATCTTCAACATGGACCGCGGGGAACGCCTGCGCGTCGCCCGCATCACGGTGGACCAGGCGGCGGGCCGGGTGCCCGTGGTCGCCTCGGGTTTTACAGAGTACGACGCCGAGGAACAGGCCGACACCGTGAACGCCATGGCGGAGCTGGGCGCGGACGCGGTGATCCTGATCACCAACCGCCTGGCGGCCGAGGACGAGCCGGACGAGGCCCTGCTTGAGCGCCTCGAGAAACTGTACGGACTGATCGGGAAGGATGTCAGGCTCGGCCTCTACGAGTGCCCCAGCCCCTACAAGCGCCTGCTGAGCCTCCCGGTGATCCGGGCCGTCGCGCGGACGGGGCGCTTCCACTTCCTCAAGGACACCTGCTGCGACGCCGGGCAGATCAGGGAGAAGCTCGCGGCCGTGGCGGGCACGCGCTTGAAGCTCTACAACGCGAACACGACGACCCTGCTGCAGTCGCTCCGGGACGGCGCGGCCGGCTACAGCGGCATTATGGCCAACTTCCACCCGGAGCTCTACGTCTGGCTGACGCGTCATTTCCTCGACCCGCGGGCGCCTCTGGTCCAGTCCGCGCTGACGCTGGCGTCGCTCATCGAGCGTCAGCTCTATCCCGTCAACGCCAAGTTCCACCTGATGGCATTGGAAAAGCTGCCGGTCACGACGGTCTGCCGCGTCAAGGACGCCGAGAACCTCACCGCCACCTTCCGGGAAGAGGTGCTGCAGATGGACAGCCTGTGCGGGGAGATCGCCGCGCGCCTTGGGATCGGGGAGGGGAAACGGTGAGTCCGGGCTCCTGCCGGGCGGAAAGGCTCCGCGAGCGCTTCAGGCGTCACGAACCCGTGTTCGGGGCGCACGTGTTCCTGGGCGACCCCCAGATCACCGAGGCCTTCGGCCTGCACGGGTACGAGTTTGTCTGGATCGACGGCGAGCACTCCCCCTTTGGCAACGCGGCGATCCTCGCGCACGTCCAGGCGGCGGCCGCCGGCGGGACGGCTTCCCTGGTTCGCGTGCCATGGAACGACCCCGTGCTGGTCAAGCCGGTCCTGGAGATGGGGCCCGACGGCGTCATCCTGCCGCTGGTCGCCTCGGGGGACGAGGCCCGGCGCGCGGTAGCGGCCTGCCGCTACCCGCCCGCGGGTGTCCGCGGCTTCGGGCCCAGGCGGGCGATCCGCTACGGCGCCGAGGATCTTGGGGAATATTTCGAAAGTGTCGACAGGTCCTTCCTCGTCATCGTGCAGATCGAGCATGTGCGGGCGGTGGAGAGGCTCGAGGAGATCGTCGCGGTCCCGGGGGTCGACCTCGCGGTCGTGGGCCCAAACGACCTGGCCGCCTCCGCCGGCTGCCTGGGGCGGACGAAGTGCCCGGAGATGTCGCGCCTCTACGACAGGATCGCGGAGGGCTGCGCCCGGGCCGGGGCGCCCTTTGGCGTTTCCATCGGCGCGGGCGACTTTGAAAGCATGACGGAATGGGTGGGCCGGGGCGCCGTCTTCATCGGCTGCGGGGACGACGTCGCCTTCATTTCCGCCGGCAGCCGCGCCACGATGGACTTTGTCCGCGGACATTTCAAACGGACCCCGTAGACGCGCACTGGAGATGATGCGGAGCGCTTTCCGCATGATCAATACACATCAAACGGAGGAGAGACCATGAAAAAACTCTTGTCCCTGCTACTGGCGCTTGCCCTGATGCTGGGCGCGCTCTCCGTGGCCGCCGCGGAGGATCTCAAGCTGGTCGTCAGCCTGACGGCCGTGTCCACCGACACGCACGCTAAGGCGATGATGGAATTTGAGCGCGTTGTGGAGGAGCTCTCCGGCGGGAGCATCCAGGTGGAAGTCTACACCGACGCCGTCCTCTTCACGCAGGACGAGGAAGTTGTCGCCGTCGCCGCGGGAGACGCCGACCTGTCGCTGGTGAGCGCTTCCTGGCTGACCACGGGTTCGCCCTGGATCGGGATGTTCACGGCGGGCTACGTGTTCAAGAGCTACGACCACATGACCAAGGTCCTCAACGGCGAGATCGGCAAGGAAGTCTTCCAGCGGGTCGCCCAGGAGCAGAACGTCCTGCCTCTGGCCGCGTACTATCTGGGATCCCGGCAGATCTCCCTCTCGATGGACAAGGAGATCAAGACCCCCGAAGACTTGAAGGGCATCAACCTGAGAATGCCCAACACCGAGGCCTGGCTGATGCTGGGCAGGGCGCTGGGCGCGAACCCGACCCCCATCACCTTCTCCGAGCTCTATCTCTCGCTGCAGACGGGCGTGGTCGACGGCCAGGACAACCCGCTGCCCACGCTGGAGAGCGCGAAATTCTACGAAGTGCAGAAATCCGTCACCATCACCAACCATCTGGTCGACTCTGTCTGGCCGGCCATCAATCTGGACAGGTGGAATTCCCTGACGGACGAGCAGAAGGACATCATCATGCAGGGCGTCGAAGCGGGACGGAAGTTCTGCGACGAGACCAACGTGGCGCGTGAAGCAAACCTGGTGGAGTTCTTCAAGAGCAAGGGCCTGTCCGTGTACTACGCGGACCTTGACGCCTTCGCGGAGCACGTGCTGGCCGCCTACATGGAGAGCGACTTCTCCAAGACCTGGGACCTTGACCTGCTGGAAAAAGTCAAGGCGATGGGCATCTGAACCTGCTGCGCCGGGCGGAGGCAGGCCTCCGTCCGGCCTGATTTTTTAAGGGGGACGCGGCCATGCCGGACGACCCGTCGAGATTGCTCAGGAAACCCCTGCGGACGCTGCGGGACCTGATTGAGATCTATCTCCCGTCTCTGGCCTTCGCGGTGATGTTCCTCACCTTTATCCTGCAGATCTTCTTCCGCTATGTCGTCCGCCAGCCGCTGCAGTGGGCCTATGAGGTGACGGTCTCCTGCTACATCTGGCTCGTGCTGCTGGGCGCCTGCCTGGGGCAAAGGGAAAAGGCGCACGTGAGCTTTACGATGGTCACGGACAAGATGAAGGTGCGCCCCCGGGCGGCCGCGATGTTCCTGGGGGACCTGCTGATCTTCGTCGCCTTCGCCTACTCCTTTTTGCCCAACCTGGAATTCATCGCCTTCATGGCTAGGCAGAAGACGGCGATCTTCAAGGTCGGGATGAACCTGGTTTACCTGCCCTATATCCCCTTCATGCTGCTGATGATGGGCTACCTGGTGCGGGACATGGTCCCGGAATTCAGGGTGTTCACGGGGCTGGCGGGCAGGGAGGAGACGGAAGCCTTCGACCGGGCCTCCAGGCCGGACTTCGAGGCCGCGGTTTCGGCCGTGCCGGACCTGCTGGAAAAGATTGCCCAAGAGGTGGAAAAATGAGCCTGGCGCTGATCGTGTTCATCATCGTATTCGTGCTCATCTTCCTCCTGCGCATGCCTATCCCCCTGGGCCTGCTGACCGCCTGCGTCTTCTATTTCATGGTGAACGGGGACCCGGTCAAGATGGTCGCGCAGCAGACGCTGAAGACCTTTTACAACAACTACACCATTATCGCGGTGCCGCTGTTCATCTTCGCCGCGAACATCATGAACACCGGCAAGGTCACCGAAAAGATCTACGGCTTCGCCCTCGGGCTGGTTGGGCGCTTCCGGGGCGGCCTCGGGCACGTGAACATCCTGGGTTCGCTGGTGTTCGCCGGCATGACCGGCTCCGCCATCGCCGACGCGAGCGGCCTTGGCAAGATGGAGATCGACTCCATGCGCAAGGAGGGCTACGAGCCGGAATTCGCCTGCGCGCTGACCGCGTCCTCCGCCATCCTCGGGCCAACCTTCCCGCCCTCGATCCCCATGGTGATCTACGCCATGTACTCGGGCGCCTCGGTGGGCGTGCTGTTCATGGGCGGGATCGTCCCCGCCGCCGTGATGGCCGCCGCGCTCATGGTCTATGTCGCGTTCATCGCGACGAAGCGCGGCTATCCGCGCAGCACCCTGATGCCCGTCCGCAAATTTCTGCGTTTTACCCTGACGGCCTTCCCCGCCCTGCTGACCCCCGTGATCCTGCTGGCGGGGATCTACACGGGCGTGATGACGCCCACGGAGGCCGGCGCCGTGGCCGGCTTCTACGCGCTGGTCGTCGCGGCCTTCGGCTACCGGATGCTGGGCTGGAAGGACCTTGCGCACGTGGTCCGCGACACGGTGCGAGGCGTGGGCGTCAGCGCGCTGGTGATCGGCGGCGCCGCCTGCATCAACTACATCGCGGCGCGCGAGCAGATCGCCGTCACGCTCGCGGACCTGATCCTGGGCATGACCCGCACCCCCTGGGTCTTCCTGCTGATCGTCAACCTGGCGGTCCTCCTGCTGGGCATGTTCATCGACACCTCGGTGATCCAGGTCGTCTTCGTGCCGCTTTTGATCCCCATCGCCCGCGAACTGGGCATCGACATGGTGCACTTCGGCCTGGTGGTCATTCTCAACATGATGATCGGGCTGTGCACGCCGCCCTTTGGCATGCTCCTGTTCATCACCAGCGGGATCTCGGACACGCCGCTCAAAAAAATCATCCGCGAGGTCAAGTGGCCCCTCGTCGTGATGATCGCGGTGCTCGCGGTGATCACCTATATCCCGGACCTGGTGCTCTTCCTGCCCCGCGCCCTGATGGGTTACGCGGGGTAGGGGCTCCCGGCTGGCGCCTGCCGGAGCGGGCGGCGACAGGCATAATAAAGACGTCTTCTGCGGGACGCGGGCCTTCAAGGCTGCCGCGCCCCGCTTCCTTTCCTGGCCGAGGCGAAATTGTACAGCGCCACCGACAGGATCACCACGCCCATGCCCACCAGCGCGAGGGGTCCGGGCGTCTCCCCGACCGCCAGGAAGACCCAGACGGGGCTCAGGATGGGCTCTATCGTACAGATGACCGCCGCCGCGACGGGCGACGTTCGGCGGCTGCCCGAGGAAAAGAGGACGTAGGCCAGGCCCAGCTGGAAGACCCCCAGCAGCGCGACCACGGTCCAGTCCAGGGCTGTGCCGGAGAGGGCCTTCGGATCCGAGAGGAAGAAGGGGAGCAGCAGCAGGCTCAGGAGGTTCCCCTGGAAGGCGGCCTGCTCCGGGTTGCTCCCCGGCATCCCGTTGGCGAAGAACACGCCGGCGAAGGTGAGCCCGGACAGGAGGGCCAGCAGGTCGCCCAGCAGGGCGCCGTGCCCGAGGTGATCGACGAAGAACAGCACCACGCCCAGCAGCGTGAACCCGACCGCCAGCAGGTCCGCCCGTTTTGGCCGGACGCGCAGGAAAGCGGCGGAGAGCAGGATCACGAAGACGGGCGCGGTGTACTGCAGCACGATCGCGTTGGCAGCCGTCGTGAGGCGGTTGGACAGCAGGAACAGCACGCAGGTGCAGAAGATCCCCAGCGCCCCCAGCCAGACCGCCGGCGTCGGCTTCCTGAATTTGCGCCGGTGGAAAGCCCAGATGACGCCCGCGGCCAGCAGCCCCCGCGCGAAGGCGATGGACAGCGGGGACCAGCCGACGTGCTTGATCCCAAGGCCCGCGAAGCTCCACAGCACCGCGGCCGCGAGGACCTGAAGGGGTCCCCGGCTGACGCTGCGGCCGTCCTTTCTCACGTCCACGGTTGCTTCTCCTTCCCGCCCGTCCGTTTACAGTGCTCGGCTCCGGCCCCTCAGCCCTGCAGACGCAGTCTGCACGCTTCATCCCGCACAGCGGGCGCTCGGCTCCGGCCCCCAGCAACTACCCCTCACTTCGCAATTGTCGCACTCTTCGCGCTGACCGCGTTCGATTGCTCCTTTGCTCATTGGGCCTTCGCCTCGCTTCATCCCGCACAGCGGGCGCTCGGCTCCGGCCCCCAGCACGCTGCACGCTGCACGCTGCACTCAGCACTGCAGACAGCAGTCTGCACAGCCCCCAGCCCTCGCCCCTCCCCGTCCCCTGCTCCCTGCTCCCTACTCCCTACTCCCTGCTCCCTACTCCCTACTCCCTGCTCCCTGCTCCCTGCTCCCTACTCCCTGCTCCCTACCGGCTTGCCCGTTTACGGCCGGAACACCAGCTGCACGAGGACCATGTAGCAGGCGGTCCCCGCCGCGACGCTCAGCAGGGTGCTGCGCTTCTTCAAGTGAATCAAAACCACGGCGCCCACGGACAGCAGCTCCGGCAGGCCGTGCGGCGGCGCCGTCAGGCGCAGGTCCTTGAGGCAGTACACCACCAGCATCCCGATCACGGCGGAAGGCAGCGCGCGGCTCAGGAAGAGGACCGCCGGCGGTGTTTTCCTGCCCGGCGGGAACAGGAGGAAGGGCAGGAAGCGGGTCAGGGCGGTCATTCCCGCGATGACTGCCACCATCGCGAAAGTCCGGGCAGCGTCCATCAGCTCCCCTCCGCCGCCGGCAGTTTCCCGCGCAGCAGCCACAGGCTTCCGGCGATGAGCGCCATCGCCGGGAGGATGAAATGTTCCGGCCCGAAGACGGCCAGGCACAGCGCCGCGCACAGGACGCCGGCGACGGCGGGGATCTTGTTGCGGGAGGCGAGCCAGCGCTCCAGAAAGATCACCACGAACAGCGCGGTCATGGAGAACTCGATCCCCGAGGAATCAAAGCGGAACAGGCTGCCCGCGGCCGCCCCCAGCAGGCTCCCCGCGATCCAGTACAGCTGGTTGAGGGACGATACGAAGAAATAGTGCCATCCGGGATCGGAGCCTTCGGGGACCTTGCCGGCGCAGAGCAGCGAATAGGTCTCGTCTGTGAGCGAAAAAACCAGGTAGGGCTTCTTCTTCCCCGCGTCACGGTATTTTTCCAGCATCGAGACGCCGTAAAACAGATGCCGGGCGTTGATGAGCAGCGTCATCAGCGCGGCGGAAACAAGCGTCGCGCCGCCTGACAGGAGGCCGACGGCCAGGTACTGCATGGACCCGGCGTAGATGAATCCGCTCATCAGCAGCGCCCAGAGGACGCCGTAGCCCTTTGCGGCGAGCAGCACGCCGAAGCCGAAGCCCAGCACCAGGTACCCGGCCATGACGGGGAGGGTGAGGGGGAAGGCGGCCCTGAACGTTTTCCTGAGCACGGCTTCCTCCTCCTGCGCGGATTCCGCCCCATCTTACCCGAAATCGGCCGGGAAGGGAACCGCTAGCGCGTGCCCTGGCGGGGGAAGCCGCGCCGGACCTATAATGGGCGCGCGGGGGCGTCCGACCCGCCGCGGCCACGGCGGCGTTAGCCGCGCAAGATGGAAGGGGGAGCCTGCCATGCGCTTTGAACTGCTGCACCCGGCCGACCAGCTGGTCATGATCATGCGGCGCATCTACGAGTACGGGATGACCACGACCTCCGGGGGCAACCTGTCCATCCGGGACGACAACGGGGACATCTGGATCACGCCGTCGGGGGTGGACAAGGGCTCGCTCACCGGGGACGACATCATCCGGGTCAAGCCGGACGGGCAGCTTGTTGGACGGCACAGGCCTTCCGTGGAGCTGCCCTTCCACCGGGAGATCTACGCCTCCCGGCCCGACCTGAAAGCCGTCCTGCACGCCCATCCGCCCACCCTGGTCGCCTTCAGCCTTGCCAGGAAGATCCCCAATACCCGACTGGTCCCGGACGTGCCGCTGGTCTGCGGCGAGGTGGTCATCGCGGCCTATGCGGTGCCGGGCTCAAAAAAGCTGGGGGAGAACATCGCGCGGGAGTTTGCCCGGGGCCGCAACACGGTGATGCTTGAAAACCACGGCTGCGTCATCGGCGCCGCGGACCTGTTCAGCGCCTTCATGTCCTTTGAGACGCTGGACTTCTGCGGCAGGCTCGAGATCGACGCGAACAAGCTGGGGACGCCCCGCACGCTGACGGACGCACAGGTCGCCATGGCGGGTTCGGGCGAGGTCCCGGACCTTGAAGAGTTCCTGCCCGGATCGGCCTCCAGCGAGGAGAGGATCGGCCGCAGGGACCTGTGCCGCCTGATCCACCGCGCCTACAAACAGCGCCTCTTCACCAGCACGCAGGGCACCTTCTCCGTCCGGCTGTCCGACGGTTCCTTTCTGATCACGCCCTACAACAGGGACAGGATGTACCTGGAACCGGAGGACATCGTCCTCGTCAGGAACGGCAGACGCGAGGCGGGCAGGACGCCCAGCCGGGCGGTGCTGCTGCACGGAGCCATCTACAAAAAGCACCCCGGGATCGGGTCGGTGATCATCGCGCACGCCCCGGCGATCATGGCCTTTGCGGTCACCGACGCGCCCTTCGATTCCCGTACGATCCCGGAAAGCTACATCGTGCTGCGCGACGTCAGGCGCGTGCCTTACCTGTCCAGCATGCGCGACGTGGACGGCACCGCGGACAGGTTCTCCGCCAGGACGCCCGTGCTGATCATCGACAACCAGGCGGTGGTGGTGACGGGGGACACGCTGCTCAGCGCCTATGACCGGCTGGAGGTGCTCGAATACAGCGCGAAGGCGGTCATCGCGGCCCTGGACGTCGGGCCGGTCGTAACCATTTCAGACCGGGAAGTGAAGCAGATCGAGGAGGCCTTCCGCCTGGGCTGAACCGCTGTTCTTTGATTTCAGCCGTCCGGCTGCGCTGGCCCGCCGCCCGCGGGCGGCGCCTGCGCCCCCGCGTTTCTGTCGATTTCCTCTTTGATCTCCGTCAGCTGCAGCCATCGCCTGAGCGCCTGTTCGAGCTCGGCCTCCGCCTGCTCCTTTTCCCGGGTGATCTCCATAAGGGGCAGATAATCCGCGGCGTGTTCCACCAGCGCGTCATCAAGGGAGGCGACCCTCTTCTCGAGCCCGGCGATGCACTCTTCGATGCCGTCAAACTCCTTCTGTTCCCGGTAGCTGAAGCGTTTCCGGACGGGCTGCGGCCGGGGAGGCGGGGGCGGGGCCTGTTCCCGGACGGGCTTTTCCGCAGGCAGCGGGGCGTCCTTTTCCCTCAGGGCGCCCAGATAGGCGTCATACCCGCCCTGGTAGGGGACGAGCGTCCCCTCCTCAAAAGCCAGCAGGCGGCGCGTCACCCGGTCCAGAAAGTACCGGTCGTGGGATACGGCGACGACCGCGCCTGAAAACGAGTCCAGATAATCCTCCAGCACGGCGAGCGTTTCGATGTCCAGGTCGTTGGTGGGCTCGTCCAGAAACAGCACGTTGGGCGCCCGCATCAGGACCTGCAGCAGCTGCAGGCGCCTCTTTTCGCCGCCTGACAGCCGGAACACCTGCTGGTACTGCTGCCCGGCGGGAAACAGGAACCTTTCCAGCATCTGGCCGGCAGTCAGCACGCCTTCCGGCGTCCGCACCACCTCGGCCACGCCGCGCACAGCGTCGATGACCCGCGTATTTGGATCGGTTTCCGGGTACAGCTGCCGGAAAAAACCGATGCGGACGGTTTCGCCCGTGTCCACGGCCCCCCGGTCCGGCGGGAGCTCGCCCGCCAGGACCCTGAGCAAAGTGGTTTTTCCGCAGCCGTTGGGGCCGATGATCCCGATGCGGTCGTCCCTTGAGAGGCTCAGGGAGAAGTCCCTGATCAAGGCCTGCCCGCCCAGGGACTTGGAGACCCGATCGGCTGCCAGGATCTTTTTTCCCAGGCGGCTTGTGAGGCCCGACAGGTCCAGGGCGTCTTTTCCGGCAGGCGCGGACAGGCTTTCCTTCAGTTCCTCAAAGCGGTCGACGCGCCCCTTCGCTTTGGTGCTCCTGGCGCGCGCCCCCCTCTGGATCCACGCCAGTTCCTTTTTGTACAGGCTTCTTTGTTTCCTGGCCGTGGCCGCCTCCAGGTCTTCCCGGGCGGCCTTCTGCTCAAGGAACCCCGTGTAATTGGCGGCGTAGCTGATCACCCGGCCGGAGCCCACTTCCAGGATGCGGCCGCATACGCGGTCCAGCAGGTAGCGGTCATGGGTCACCAGCAGGAGCGTGCCTTTATAGGCGCGCAGATAGTCCTCCAGCCAGTCCACCATGCCGCTGTCGATATGATTGGTGGGCTCGTCGAGCAGCAGCGCGTCGCAGGGGCGCAGGAGCGCGCCGGCCAGGGCTACGCGTTTCCTTTGCCCGCCCGAAAGGGCGCGGGGGGGCAGGGTGAAATCATCGACGCCCAGGCGAGTGAGGATCGACTTCGCCTCGTAGGCGGCCGCTTCCATCCGGGCGCCGTCCATGTTCCCGAAACTGGCAAGCACCTGTTCCACCAGCGGGACGTCCTCAAGGATGACCGGGTTTTGAGGCAGGAAAGAAAGCGTGATGCCGTTCCTGCGCGCGACCGTCCCCCGGCCGGGCGCTTCTTCGCCCGTCAGCAGTTTGAGCAGCGTGGACTTGCCGGCGCCGTTGCGTCCGACGAAACCGGCTTTTTCCCCTTCTGAGATGGTCAGGGAGACATCGGTGAGCAGTTCCGTCTCGCTGTAGCGGAAAGCCACCCCTTCCAGGGTGAAAACGGCCGTCACGGAACCGGTCCCCCCTTCCCTGGAAGGAGGGACGCCGTCTTTTCGCGGCGGCGCGCCAGCTGTGCCGCCGTTGCCCGTTCCGTCGCCGTCACCCCGCCTCTCTCCTTCCCCTGCTTGCAGTCTTGGCGCGCAGCTCATGGCTGAGGACGCGTTTGCGCATACGCAGGGACTTGGGCGTCACTTCCAGAAGCTCATCGTCGTCGATGAACTCAAGGCATTCTTCCAGCGTCAGCGGGTGGACGGACACCAGCCTCAGGCTTTCCTCGGCGGAGGAGGCGTTGCGGATGTTGGTCACGTGCTTGGTCTTGCACACATTGACGGCGATGTCGCCCGGCCGCGTGTTCTGCCCGCAGATCATGCCAGCGTAGACCGCCGTCTGGGCGCCGATGAACAGCGTGCCCCTCTCCTGGGCGTAGTACAGGCCGTACTGGGAGGCTTCCCCCGTTTCGAAACACACCAGGGAACCGGCGCTGCGGTGGGGGATCTCGCCCTTGAAGGGCTCGTAGCGCTCGAACACCGCGCTCATGATCCCCTCGCCCCGGGTGTCGGTCAAAAATTCGCTGCGGTATCCGAACAGGCCGCGGGAAGGCACCAGAAACTCCATCCGGACCCGGTCCCTGCCCGCCATGGACTCAAGCGTGCCCCGTCTGCGGCCGATCTTTTCGATGACCGCCCCGGCGTAGGCCTGCGGCACGTCCGCAAGCAGGCGCTCCATGGGCTCGCAGACCTCTCCGGCAAGCGTTTTCAGGATGACTTCCGGACGCGACACCTGGAACTCGTATCCCTGGCGCCGCATGTTCTCAATCAGGATCGACAGGTGCAATTCCCCGCGGCCCCAGACCTCGAAGCAGTCGGGCGTTTCCCCATCAAGCACCCTGAGGGAGACGTCCGTCTGCAGCTCCCTGTAGAGCCGCGCGCGCAGGTGACGGCTGGTGACGTAGCTTCCCTCCCTGCCCGCGAAGGGGCTGTCGTTGACGGAAAAGCTCATGCGGACCGTGGGTTCGCCGATGGCCACGAAGGGCAGGGGCTCCACGGCCGAAGGGTCGCAGACGGTGTCGCCGATGGAGATGTCCTCAAGGCCGCTCAAAGCCACGATGTCCCCCATGGCCACCTCCCCGACGGCGGTGCGCCTGAGCCCGTCGAAGGTGCTCAGTTCCGTCAGGCGCCAGGGCTGGCTGACGGCGCTGCCCAGGGCGTTGCAGCGCACAACGCTCATCCCGTCCCGAAGGGTCCCGCGCGCGATGCGGCCCACGCCGATGCGTCCGACGTAATCGTTGTAGTCGATGGTGGAGATCAGCACCTGCGCCGGGCCCTCCTGGTCCCCCTCCGGCGCCGGGATGTGGCGCGCGATCGCCTCAAACAGCGGCTTGAGGTCCGTACCCGGGGCGTCCGGGTCCAGGGTGGCGGTCCCCTTGCGCGCGGAAACGTAGAGGATGGGGCGTTCCAGCGTGTCCGCCCCCGCGTCCAGGTCGATCAGCAGGTCCAGCAGCTCATCCACCACTTCCCGGCAGCGCGCGTCCGGCCTGTCCACCTTGTTGATCACCATCAGCACCGGGAGGCTCAGGTCCAGCGCCTTCCTGAGCACGAAGCGGGTCTGGGGCATGGGGCCTTCAAAGCTGTCCACCAGCAGCAGCACCCCGTCCACCATTTTGAGCACCCGCTCCACTTCGCCGCTGAAATCGGCGTGGCCGGGGGTGTCGACGATGTTGATCTTCATGCCGCCGTAGTGAACGGCGGTGTTTTTGGCCAGGATCGTGATGCCCCGCTCACGCTCGAGGTCGTTGGAATCCATCACGCGGTCCACCATCTGCTGGTTCTGGCGGAATACGCCCCCCTGCCTGAGCATCTGGTCCACGAGGGTCGTTTTTCCGTGGTCGACGTGCGCGATGATGGCGATATTGCGGACATCCTGTCTGATCATGTTCTCTCTCCCATCCTGCTGCGCCTTCAGGGCGGCAAGGCAGAGGGCGAAGGGGCCCGCGAGCGGACGCCGATGCCCTGGTCTGTCCCGGTCCGCGTTGCGCGCGCCGGGACCCCCGTCCTACGAGAGGCAGTCGGGGGGTTTGTGCCTGTGCGGTTCGGAAAGGAAGGGAAGGGAGACGAATCCCGGACGGATCAAATCCTTTTTCATTCGGCATCAACCTGCGGGGCGACCTCGGCCAGTTTCAGGCCGCCGTTCTTTTCCAGGGACAGGCGGATGCTCCACTCGTTTTCAAACAGCAGCACGTCCCTGCCCGCGCTGTCGCGGGCGCGGGCGGTGGTGGACGTCAGCTGCAGGTTCTCCACCGGCGCCGGGGCCTCGAGCACCCAGCGCACATAGCGGAAAGGCAGGTGGTCCATCAGCAGGTCCGCGCCGTATTCTGCCTTGAGGCGGTAGGTCAGGACGTCAAACTGCAATATGCCCACGACGCCGATGATCTGTTCCTCCGGGCCCATTTCATCCCGCCGGAAGGTCTGGATGGCGCCCTCTTCGCTCAGCTGCTGTACGCCCTTGACGAACTGCTTGCGCTTCATGCTGTCCAGCGGCCGCACCCTGGCGAAGTGCTCGGGCGCGAACACGGGGATCTTGGCGAAACGGATCCTACGTCCTTCGCAAAGGGTGTCGCCCAGGCGGTAGAGGCTCGGGTCGAACAGGCCAATGATGTCGCCGGGATAGGCGGACTCCACCATTTCCCTCTCGTCGGCCATGAACTGCTGGGGCGCCTTCACCTGGATGAGCCGCCCGGACCCGGAGTGCCACACCGTCATGTCTTTTTTGAAGACGCCGCTGACGACGCGCAGGAACGCGAGCCGGTCCCGGTGCGCGGGGTTCATGTTGGCCTGGATCTTGAAAATGAAGCCGGAAAAACGCGCGTCTTCGGGATCCACCGCACCTTCGTCGCTCTCCCGGGGCAGAGGCGGGGTGGTGTAGCGCAGGAACCGCGTCAGGAAAGGCTCCACGCCGAAATTGTTGATGGCGGACCCGAAGAACACCGGCGTCAGGTCCCCGCCGCGGACGGAGGGGAGGTCGAAGGGATCGCCCGCCTCGTCCAGCAGCGCGGTCTCTTCCCTCAGGCGCCGGACGTAGCGCTTTTCCAGCATGCCCTCCAGCGCCGGGTCGTCGATGCCGGTTTCGGTCTTCCGCGCCTTCGTCCTGCCGTGATCTCCGCTGAAATAGAGATCGACGGCCCGCGTGTCGCGGTGGTACACGCCCTGAAAATCCCCGTCCACCCCGATGGGCCAGTTGACGGGGCAGGAGCGGATGCCCAGCACCTGCTCGAGCTCCTCCATCAGGGCAAAGGGGTCCTTCGCGGCGCGGTCCATCTTGTTGACGAAGGTGAAGATCGGAATGCCGCGCATGCGGCACACCTTGAACAGCTTGATCGTCTGTTCCTCGACGCCCCTGGCGGCGTCCATGAGCATCACGGCGCTGTCCGCCGCGACCAGCACCCTGTAGGTGTCCTCGCTGAAATCCTGGTGACCGGGGGTGTCCAGGATATTGATGCGGAAACCCTCGTAGTCAAACTGCATGGCGCTGGAGGTGACGGAGATGCCGCGCTGCTTCTCGATCTCCATCCAGTCGCTAGTGGCGTGCCGGTCGGCCTTGCGCGCCTTCACGCTCCCCGCCTGCCGGATGGCTCCGCCGTAGAGGAGAAGTTTTTCGGTCAGCGTGGTCTTGCCGGCGTCCGGGTGGCTGATGATGGCAAAGGTCCTCCTGCGCGCCACTTCGTCCCGCAGCGTGTCCATGCTGTCCCCCTCCTCTCCCGACGCCTTCGTGCCCGCTGAGCGGGCGGCACGGGTGGCATCATAGGGGCTGAAAGCCGCTCTTGTCAACCGGAGCGCCGGCGGGAGGCTTGCGCACGCGCGCCTCTTCCCACTACAATGGCTGTGCCGGGCGCGGCGCCTGGCAGGCTTTTATGGAGGCTGGAGAATGAGATATGTCCGCTTTTTGGGGAGAGAGGGAGCCTGTTACGGCCGTCTGACCGGACCGGACACCGTGGAAACGCTTCCGGAGGCCCCGTGGGACATGCCCGCCGGGGACGGGGCGCCGGGGGAGCGCTTGAAGCTCGATGGCCTGCGTCTGCTCGCGCCCAGCGAACCTGGCAGCATCGTCTGCGTCGGGAAAAATTACCTGGACCACATCCAGGAGTTCGACCGGAAGCTGCCGGAAACCCCGATCATCTTCCTCAAGCCGCGCTTGGCGGCCAACGATCCCGGCGGCTTCATCGACCTGCCCCCGGAAAGCATGTCGGGGCGCATCGATTACGAAGGCGAGCTCGCCTTCGTCGTCGGGAAGCTTGCCCGGCGCGTGCCGGAAGACCGGGCCCGGGAACACATCTTCGGCTTCACGCTCTTCAATGACGTGACCGCACGCGACCTGCAGCATAAGGACGGCCAGTGGACGCGCGGCAAGGGCTTCGACGGCTTCGCGCCTTTCGGCCCCTGGATCGACGACGCCTTCGACCCGGCCGGCAAATCGATCCAAACGCGCCTGAACGGACAGACCGTGCAGTCAGGCCGGATACAGGACATGATCTGGGGCGTGGACGCGCTGCTCTCCTTCATCTCGGGTTTCATGACCCTGCTGCCCGGGGACATCGTCGCGACGGGAACGCCCTCGGGCGTAGGGCCCATGAAGCGGGGGGACGTCGTGGAAATCGTGATGGAAGGGCTTGGCGTCCTGCGCAGCACCGCGCGTTAGGCGGGGACTGGCCGGGGCGGAGAAGGAGGGCGCGCGTGGCGGGAAAGCTGTGGGTGAGGCTGGTCAGCAGGAACAAGGTGGTCCGCGACGCCGTCGTCCCCTGCGACGCGGGAAACTGGCAGGATGCGCTGGCTGCCGCCTGCCGCGCGCTGGACCTGCAGGTGCCCCTGCTTGTCCCCCGGCACGAACGGGATTTCAGCAGTTTCCGGCAGGCGCGCTTCCTGCCCGAGCATTTCCTGGAACGGGTGCGTTTCGACCGCATGGAGGCCGAATACTTCGACCCGGAAAGCGGCAGCCGGAGCTCCGCCGACGCGCGCAACGGCTGAACGGGGAGGGTCGAAGCCATGGGATGGACCATCGGGAAAGCGGTCCCAACGGACGCCGCTGAGATTCTTGAGTACCTGAAGACCGTTGGATCCGAAACGGACTTCCTCCTCTTTGGCGCGGAAGGCGTGCCGTTCACTCTTGAGCAGGAAGAAGAGTTTATCCGGACAACCAACAGCTCGGACAAAAGCGTCATGCTCCTTGCCCGGGACGGGGACGTGATCGTCGGCAACGGCCTGTTTCGGGGCAGCATTCGGGAAAGGATCGCCCACCGGGGCGAGATCGCGCTGAGCGTTCGAAAGGACTACTGGGGGAGGGGGATCGGCTCGGCCCTGATGGAGGCCCTGATCGCTTTCGCGAAAGACGAGGCCGGGGTGGAGGTGCTTTCCCTGGAGGTGCTCACCGGCAACGCGAGGGCGATCGCGCTGTACAGGAAGTTCGGCTTTGAGCGCTACGGCACCTTCCGCAAATTCCACAAGGTCCGCGGCGAATACCGGGACGCCGACTGCATGAACCTGTATCTGTGAAACCGCCGCCGCGACGGGCCGCGGTGGAAGGAGGAGGCATAGGCATGGTCCTTCTTGTCTGCTACAGGCGTTGTTCGACCTGCGCGGCGCTGGAGCGGCTGCTTGAGCGAAAAGGGGTCCCCTACGCATACCGGGAGATCGACCGGGAAAATCCGGACGCAGGGGAGCTTGCGCAATGGAAAGAGCGGAGCGGCCTTCCGATCCGCCGTTTCTTCAACACGAGCGGGCAAAAGTACCGGCAGCTGGGCCTCAGGGAGAGGCTCCCGGGCCTTCCAGAAGAGGAGCAGCTTAAGCTTCTCGCCTCGGACGGGCTGCTGGTCAAGCGGCCGATCCTGGTGACGGAGGCCGGGGTGCTTGTCGGAAGGGACGCGCTCAGTTGGGCGGAGGGCCTTCCGGAGGCCGGCGCGGAGGCCTGAACGCGGCGGAGCGCGGGCCTGCCTGGCGCTCCGGACGACCGCACGCCATGCTTTTATAACAGACAGAGGAGGACAAGGGCTTGCTAGAAGACATCGTGAATGGATTTACCAGCCTGTTCGAGCCGGGGGCGGCCACGGAGCTGCGGGCGCAGCGCAACCTGCGCCGGGGCGTGACGCTGCAGTCCGGGCATCTGGTCGGGAACGTTCGCACGGATGCGAAGGGCGTCAGCGCCCGCGTGTACAAGGGAGGGGTCTACGGCTTCTCTTCGAACGCCGAGCTGAGCGGCGAAGCAGCTGCCTCAGCGCTGAAGGCTGCGACGGAAAACGCCGTGTTCCTCGACGGCCGGGTTCGCAAGGGCAGGCCCGCCCTGCCTCCCGTCGCCCGGGGCAGCCGCCCCGCGGACGGCGGCTTTCATGACCTCCCGCAGCAGCGCTACATCGACTTCATCCGTCCTCTGGACGAGTACATCAGGGACAGGTACGCGAAGCTCACGGCCCGCACCGTCCGCGCGTTTTCCGAGTCGATGGAGAAACAGCTGTGCACGTCGGACGGCTTCAGCTCGCACACGGTCCTGCCCAGGAGCTACATCTACGTGTTTCTCACCGCGGAGACGGACGACGGCAAGCCCGTCGAGGTGTTCAAGGCCTTCGGCGGCTCCGGTTCCTTCGACGTAAGGTTCGGCGACCCGGCCGGCCTCTACGCGGGCGCGGACGAGTTGTACGAGCACCTGATGCGCAAGCGCGAAGGCCTCTACGCGCAGGCCGGTCTGAAAACCTGCGTCCTGGGCGGCACGCTGGCCGGCATGCTCGCGCACGAGGCGGTCGGGCACACGGTGGAGGCTGACCTGGTCCTGGGCGGCTCGGTCGCTGCCCACAGCATGGGCAAGGCAGTGGCCAGCCCGCTGGTCTCGATGACCGATTTTGCTTGCGCGGCCTTCGGCGAGGCCGCCCCGCTCCCTGTCTTCGTGGACGACGAGGGGGTTGAGGCACGGGATGCGGAGCTCATCCGCGACGGCGTGCTCGTGGGCTACATGCACAACCGGGAAACGGCGAGGCATTTCGGGGCGGAGCCCCGGGGCAACGCGCGCGCCTTCCTGTTTTCGGACGAACCGCTCATCCGCATGCGGAACACCGCCGTGCACCCGGGCCGGGACAGGCTGGAAGACCTCATCGCTTCCGTGGACGACGGCTACTACCTCATGGAAAGCAATAACGGGCAGGCGGACACGACGGGGGAATTCATGTTCGGCATCAGCACCGGCTATGAGATCAAGGGAGGCAAGCTGGGCCGGGCGATCTTTGACACGACGATCTCCGGCGTCGCCTTTGAGATGCTCAAGACCGTCGACATGGTTTCCGACCGGGCTGAGTGGTCCAGTTCCGGTTACTGCGGCAAGAAACAGCCCATGCCTGTCGGCCTGGGCGGTCCCGCGCTGCGCTGCAAAGTGACGATTGGAGGCAGATGAATGACACGCCCGGAAGACATCGCGGACCTTGCCCTCGGGCTCCTTCGGCAGGGGGGCGCGCAGGAGGCCAGCGCGGACGCGCAGCTGACTGAAAAAAAGGAATTTAACGTGGACGGCGGCTCGTTCAGCCTGTTTCGGACCACATATGACAGGAAGCTTTCCCTGACGGCCATCAGGGACCACCGGCGCGGGGTCGTCGTTTGCAACGGATTTGACCGGGAAACCGTCGCGTCCGCGGCGGAGGAGTGCCTGGCGTCCGCGGCCTCCGCGCAGGAGGACGCGGCCTGGGAGCTTTCGCGCGAAGGTGGCGGGGAATACACCGACGGCGCGCCAGAGGCGGACGCCGGGCGACTGTTTGAGCGGGCGAAGGAACTGCTCGGCGACGTCAAGGAAAATTACCCCAGGGTGATCGTCGAACAGCTCATCGCTTCCCACAACCGAAGCGAGGGAGCCTACGCGAACACGCACGGGGTGCGCTACAGGACGCAGGGCGGCGCCTATGAAGCGTGGCTGATGTTCTCCGGGCACGAGGGGGAGAAGTCTTCCTCCTTCAACAGCGCCGGGGTTCTCCTGTCCGATCTGGACAGCCCCCTGATCGGTCTTGGGTCCCTGCGGCTCAACCTCGACGCCGCGGAAAAGGGCATCCACACCACGGCCCTGGACGGCAAGTTCGAGGGGACCGTCCTGCTCACGCCGGACTGCCTGGGCTCGCTCCTGCAGTCTCTGCTTTCGAATTTCGTGTCCGACAGCGTGATCCTGGAGGGCACCAGCCTGTGGAAGGACAAGCTTGGAGCGAAGATCGCCGACGAGCGCCTGTCCGTCTGGCTGTCCCCAAGGTCGCCGGATATCGTCTGCGGGGAGCGCTACAGTTCCGACGGCTTCCCCTCCTCGGACTTCTGCGTCATCAGGAACGGCGTGCTGGAAAGCTTCACCCTTTCGAAATATGTCGCCAACAAGACCGGCAACCGGCGCGCGCCCAACAATTCCTTTTCGCTGGCGGTCCCGCAAGGGGACCGCGACGTGGACGAGATCATCGCCGGCATCCCCCGCGGCATCCTTATGGGCCGCTTTTCGGGCGGGGAGCCCGGCGTCAACGGGGACTTCTCGGGCGTAGCCAAGAACAGTTTCCTGATCGAAAACGGCAGGGTCGCCGGCGCCCTGAGCGAAACGATGGTCAGCGGGAACCTGGCGGAGATGCTTTTCCGCATCCGCGGCCTGTCCCGCCAGCGGGTGAAGGACGGCATGAGCGCGCTACCCTGGCTCGCAGTGGACGGCGTCATGATCTCAGGGAAGTAGGCGGAAAGCCGCCTGGCGCGGCGCGCGGCGTACCGGTTGGCGGTGCGCCGCGCTTTTTTTTCTGGAAAGTGAACCCGGAGGCGTTTCCGCTCGACCAAGATGCTGAAGGGAGGCTGTGATGACGGACGCGCTCCTGAAAAAGGCGGCCGGCGGCGACCCCGAGGCGTTCGCGGAGCTGGCGGGCCCCTTTCTCAAAGGCTTGTACGCCTTCATCCGCTGCCGGGTCCCGCGCGGGGCGGAAGACCTGTACCAGGAGACCCTGATGGAAGCCTGGCGCGGTCTCCCCGGCTTTGACGGGAGGGCCTCCCTGAAGACCTGGGTGTACGGGATCGCGCGGCACAAGTGCCTGGACCAGTTGCGCCGGGAATACAGGCGCCCGGTGGCGCCGTTGATGCCTGAGGGGGAAGCGGGGCCCGGCGTGCCCGTTGAAGGCTTCGAAGACGGAGCCGTGCGCAGAATCGACCTTCAAACAGCGCTGCGCGGCCTGAATGGCGAGGACAGGGGACTGCTCCAGCTGGTGTACGCGGAGGGGTTCAGCGTAAGGGAAGCCGCGCAGATCCTGTGCATCCCCGAAGGGACGGTCAAGAGCAGGCTGCACAGCCTTCGCAAGGCGCTCAGGCAGGCGCTGGGGGAGAACAAGCCATGACGATGGAAGAGATGCTGGCACGCATGCCGGCCTATGCGCTCGGGGAGCTCGGCAGCCGGGAGACGCTTGCAATCAGCCGTGCCCTGCCCGCGTCCCCGGAGCTGAGGGAGGAGCTGCGTTTCTGCCTGAAGCTGCGGGACCTGCTGAGGGCCGCGGAGGAAGAGGCGCCCCCGATGGACCTGCGCGCCCTGGCGGCCGCGCCGCGGGCGATCTCCCTGCCGGAAGCGCTGCCCGCAGCGGTCAGGGAAGCCGCGCAACAGGCGGGAGGCGCCTTGTCTGTCGCCGGGAGCGCGGTGCGCCTGGCGTTTGGGTTCCTGTAAACAGGAAGAAAAAGAGGAGGGCAACATGGGCGAAGGGGACAGGAAAACAGACCTGGGAGAGCTGAAGGAGATCCTTGACACGGTCAGCGAAAAAGTACCCAGGATGATCAGGGAACTGATGGGCTCCCTGTACTCGAAGGAGGCGGGGACGAGCATGGGCCAGTCCATCGGCGCCTTCTACAGGGAGCTGGTCGATTCCGGCATTCCGGAGAAGGACGCGCTGGACATGGCAAAATCCTACATCTTTTCCCTCAAGGACGTGATGCGCGGGGAAGGCGGCCGCGCGAAGGGCGGATGGAACTTCAACATGGGCGGGCACACGCGGGACGAGGAACTGTGAACCGCGCGGGAGGCCGCGCCCGCGCGGCCTTTCGCCTCATCGGCCTCCTGCTGAAGCTCCCCGGGGTGGCTCTTGCGGCGGGACGCCGGTACCGGCGCTTCGCGGCGGGCTTCCTGAAGGAAACGGACGCCGTGGGCATCCCCCGCGGTTCCGCGCTGGAACTGCTCGACGGCCTGAAACCGCGCAGGATCGCGGCGGGCCTGGCGGCCGCGCGGCGCGCTCACCTGCAGAAAGACGACGAGTAGCTGGCCGAAGCGCCTGGACTGAAAAGGAGGCGATCCCCTTGCAGCCCCGCGGCGGCAGGGAAACCTCCCGGTACTGGGCCGCCCGTGATCGTCAGCGCGAACCGGCGGACCGACGTCCCGGCCTTCCAGGCGGGCGGCTGACCGTTCGCCGTCCGGCAGGCTTTCGCGTCTCCGCCCTTTTGTCGTATACTGCGTGGGGCCGGTTCGCCGGCCCCGCAGACAAAAGGGAGGCAATGTGACAGAGCTGGCCGATGTGCAGGGGAACGACTGGGACGGGATCACCGCGTACTGCGTCCAGTGCCTGACCGGGCATGAGGAGAGGACGGCGGACGCCGTCTGCCGCAGCTGCGAGGGCGTCTCAGCCTTTGCTGTGGCGCAGGAAAAGCACCGCAGCAGGGAGGGGATCAGGTCCCTCGAACGGAGCATCATGCTGCCCGGTTATGTGTTCCTCTACTCAAAGGACGTGCTGCCCTTCAGGCGGCTGCTCACCCTGGAGAACGTCATCCGCTTCCTCAGCTACGGCGGAAAGGACGATTTTGCCCTGCTGGGCGGCGATCTGGAGTTTTCGCGATGGGTCTGGCGCCACCGCGGGCTCTTCGCCTGTTCCAGGGCGGTGCAGGCCGGCGCCCGGCTCAGGATCGTCGAGGGGCCCCTGATGGACAGGATCGGTACAGTGCTCAGGATCGACAGGCACAACCGCAACGTGTGCCTCGGCATCGACTTTGACAGCGCCTCGCGCAAGGTCTGGCTCCCCTTCGTCTGGACGGCCGACCTGGAAGCTCCCCGCCTGCCGGGCGCTCTGGAGACCGCCGCAGAGGCGGGCGCCGGCTCCTCCCCGCCCCGGGACCTTCCTTGACCGGGCCTGGCGGCGATGATACCCTACGGCAAAAAGAGAGGACGGGACCTGTCCGGATGATTGCGATCGCGAATGACCATACCTCGCTGGAACTCAAGAAGGAGATCATCGGGCTTCTTGACGAGATGGGCCAGGCGTACAGGAATTTCGGCACGGACAGCGCGGAAGCCTTTGACTATCCCGTGGCCGCTGCCCGGGCCGCGAAAGCGGTGGCGTCGGGCGAGTGCGAGCTGGGCATTGTCCTGTGCGGCACCGGCATCGGCGTCGGACTGACCGCCAACAAGGTCAGGGGCGTCCGCTGCGCTATGGTGTCGGAACCCTATTCCGCGGCGATGGCGCGGCGGCATAACGACGTCAACATGATTTCCATGGGCGCGCGGGTGATCGGCCCGGAGCTGGCCAAGATGATCGTGCGCGAGTTTCTCCAGGCGCGGTTCGAGGGCGGCCGCCACGGCCGGCGCGTCGGCCAGATCATGGCCGTGGAGCGCGGGGAAGAGATCGAGTGAGCGAACGGGCCGCCGGCTATCCCTGGAAATACGCGCTGTTCATCGGGACCTTCTATTCCGCTCACGGGGTCTTCCAGGGCTATATTTCCAAATACTACGAGCAGGCAGGCGTTTCCGGCGCGCAGATGATGCTGCTGATGGCCTCCGCGCCGGCGGTGGCGCTCCTCGCCCAGCCGGCCTGGGGCCGGATCGGCGACCGGCTGAAGCTGCGCAACACCGGGATGACGGTCATGCTGGCGGCCTCCGCGGCGCTGAGCCTCCTGCTGCTCCTGTCCCCGGCCTTTGCGTGGTTGCTCGTGGTCAGCTGCCTCTTCGCCGCGTTTTTCACGCCCATCAATCCCATGGGCGATTCCATTGTGCTGGAGGCGCTTGACCGCAGGCGCGCGCCCTTCGGGCCGGTGCGTATCGCGGGCAGCGTGGCCTTCGCGCTGACCAACCTGTTTGTCGCCCGTTTGTTCGAGGGCCGCTACCACCTCGTCCCCTGGGTGACCGCGGCCTTCCTGCTGCTTTCCTATCCCGCGTCCCGCCTGCTGCCGCCCCTGCCCGGGCACCAGTACGGCCGGCCGAAGGTCCCGCTGCGCCGCGTGCTCCAGTTGCCCTACATGAAACCGCTGATGGCGCTGGTGGTCTCGCTGATGCTGGGGATGGGGTATTTCTACAGCTATTTCACCTTGTATTTCACGGCCCTGCCCGGCGGCACCGCGGCCCTCGCGGGCCTCGCCTACTTCATATCGGCCCTGAGCGAGATCTTCTTCCTGCTGTATGCGGACAGGCTGTTCGTCCGCTTTGGGACCGGGAGGCTGATGGTCGTCTCCGCGTTCGCGCTGACGCTGCGCTTCGCGATCCTCGGACTCTCCGACAGCGTGACCGCCGCCCTGCTCAGCCAGCTGCTGCACGGCGCCGGCTTTGTGATCATCACGGTCACGATGGCCAGGTACATCAGCCTCGTGGTGCCCGACGAACTCAAGGCCGGGGGGCAGATGCTCCTCTCGGTGGCCGGCTACGGGCTGGCAAGGGTCTTCGGCGTCTTCTGCGGGGGCTTCATCAGCGACCTGACGGGCGGGCCGGCGGGCGGCTTCCTGGCGATGGCCGCGCTGTGCTTCGCGACCCTATGCCTGTCTGGCCTGTATTTCTTCAGGCAGCCGCCCATCAACGGGCAGACCGTCCCGGCCGGCCGCCGCAAAAGGGCCTGAGCGCGGCGCGCCACCTGTCCGTCAGTCGGCGCTTGCTTGCGCAAGGTGCGGCGCTGTGCTATCATGCCGCCTGTGCCGGGTCGGACGGGGCGGTCTCCGCACGTGGAAGGCCGGGCACACAGTTGTTTTGTCCCCGTAGCTCAGCAGGATAGAGCGTTCGCCTCCTAAGTGAAAGGCCGCGCGTTCGAATCGCGCCGGGGACGCCAGGGGAAAGCCCTTGAAAACATTGATTTTTCAAGGGCTTCTCTTGTTGGACAAACGCGATGGATTTCCGGGTTTGGGGACTATTTTGGGGACTACTGCCCACTTTTTCTCATTTTGCGCGGCTTTTAATACGGTCGCGGGCACTTGAGAAAGTCTCCTCCAGGAGCTCGGCCGCTCGCTGTTCCTGCTTCGCAAAGGCATGCGAGTAGATATCCATTGTGGTCGAGGTCCTTGCATGCCCGATCCTCTTGCTGATGGTTACTGGGTCCATTGGGTTATCCCCGCTGACAAGCAGAGTGACGCCTGTGTGTCGGAGATCATGCAGCCGGATGATGGGTAGGTCATTTGCCTTTAGGAACTTCCGGAATTTACTGGAAGGTGTATCCACGGACATGCGTACGCCGTTCCACTGGGTGAAAACTGCATCCTGGTCCATCCACGTATCGCCCATGGCAAGGCGGCGAAGGTTCTGGTCGCTTTTGTGTTCCTTCAATAGCTGCATGACCGAATCGGGTAGCGTTACTGTTCTCTTGCCAGACGCTGTTTTTGGCGCCTTGAGTATCTGCCCTTTGCCGGGGATATAGCACGCACTCTGTCGGACACCTACGCATTTCTTCTCAAAATCGACCGCCGACCAGTTCAGACCGACAAGTTCGCCGCGCCTCATCTGAGAATAGATCGCCAAGGTAAACAACGCCCGCCATTGAAGGTCTTCTTTACTCAACGCATCCAGCATAGCGACGACCTGTTCATCCGTATAGGGCGTGAACTCCTTTGTATCCACTGCAGGCGCGTCCACAGCGGCTACCGGATTGATTGAGATGTATTGCCACTTCGTGGCTCGTTCAAACATGCCGTGGAGCAGTCCATAGTATTTTCGCAAGAATGTTCCGGACAAGGTCTTGCCCTGTGATCTTTTATTCTTCGGGGGTTCTTTTGAAAGCCTGCCCATGAAGCGATTTATGATTGCCGGCGTAATGTCTTGAATGTAGTAATGGCCCAGTGCCGGGAGTATCCGCGATTCGAGGAGGTTTCTGTAGCTGAAGATGGTCCGTGGTGACAGGTTGCGCCTTCGGACATAACTTTCCATCCAAATCTTGCTGTAGTCTTTAAGAGTGATTTTCTTTGCCATGGTCAGTTTGTGCCGATGGAGATCAGTTTCGATCTCCGCCGCCAACTTGCTGACCTCCCTTTCCTGTGCTTTGATCGTCATGTTTGGGTCGACACGGACGGTACGGTGCAAACGGTTTTTTCGCGCTCCACTATATCCGCCGCAGACTGTTACTCGCCATGACCCGTTACCGCGGTTTTCAAGCGAAAAGCCCATAATATCGCCTCACCTATTAAGCTCTTAATGGGATCTTAGAGTATGAATTAATCTGATCATTTGTCCACAAAGTATACAAATCGTCCTTTATCGTACGCTTACGATACACATCATGGATATCCTTCCATCCATCGAAGAAATCAATGAGTATTTGGTCACAAAAATACATTGTCGGAGTATGTTCGCCACCATGCAGTACTAAATCAACCCTCATTTCGATGTTCGTACGGGAAAGACTGACAAGCAACTTAATAACATCCCCATAACTCTTCGGTACGGTTTCGTCCGCGATCCTGCCACACAGCCAGTCAAGCGAGATATTCATCTCCTCCGCGATACGGAATGCAATGTCAAGTGGTGGTGTTTTCGACCCCTGTTCGTATGTTGCATAAGCGGACACGGATACTTGTGCTTTCTCGGCGAACTGTTTTTGTGTCAGGCCCATC
>CAZLYF010000011.1:30334-33582 GCA_964563725.1 uncultured Oscillospiraceae bacterium | reverse complement strand
ATCAGAAGAAGACCCTGGGAGGCGGTGAACGTCGACGTCAGGGCGCCGGCGGCGAGGGATCCGTGCATGGCGCCGGCTGCGCCGGCTTCGGACTGCATCTCGGAGACGTGCACGACCTGCCCGAACAGGTTCTTTCTTCCCTGCGAAGCCCATTCGTCGATGTACTCCGCCATGGTGGAGGAAGGAGTGATCGGGTAAATGGCCGCCACGTCGCTGAACGCGTACGCGACATGGCTGACTGCGCCGTTGCCGTCGATGGTCATCTTGTTTGGCATGGGGCACCTCCTCAGTGATGATGGTGTATCGAAAAAGAGCGGAAACATCCGGCGGTCGATGCTTAACGGTCGTCCGTTCCCTCATACGAGTATACGAACGGGGAAGGGCTCATGTCAAGCTGCCAGGGCTTCCCCCGGCGGCCCGGAGGGCCCCGATCCCCGGGGATCCCCGCTGAAACTTTACAGCCCCCTGGGAGGGTGGTATACTTTCGCCGGCCTGTGTAAGGCTGGCGGAGGCGTTTTGATCGGATGGGTACCTACAAGCTGGTCATTGCCGGGGGGAAGGAACTGAAGGGCGAGACCTCCGTATCCGGTGGCAAAAACACCTCCCTGGCTGTCATCCCGGCCGTATTGCTGTCCGACGGGCCTTGCCAGATCGAAAACCTCCCCGATATCGAGGACATCCACGTCCTTCACCTGATCCTTCTGGGGCTTGGCGCGGAAGTTGACTATTCGCCCGACGAGAGGCGCATGTGGATCGACCCCCGCCGGCTGAGCGGCTGCACGGTCCCCTACGCCTATTCCCAGCAGATGCGCGCAAGCTACTATTTCATGGGCGCGCTGCTGGGCCGCTACGGCAGGGCGGAGGTGGGCTGGCCCGGGGGCTGCGACATCGGCAACCGGCCCATCGACCAGCACATCAAGGGCTTCCTCAGCCTGGGGACGGAAATCTCCGAATACAGCGGCATGGTGTCCCTGAAAGGGTCCCTCCGGGGGGGCGTCGTCAACTTTGACATGGTGACCGTCGGAGGGACCATCAATGTCATGCTCGCCGCCGTGAGGGCAAAGGGCGACACGGTGCTCATGAACGCTGCCCGTGAGCCCCATGTCGTCGACCTGGCGAATTTTCTGAACAGCATGGGCGCGAAAATCAAGGGCGCCGGCACCGATACCATCCGCATCAGGGGCGTGGACAGACTGTGCGGCCGTTCCTACACGGTGATCCCCGACCAGATCGAGGCCGGGACGCTGATGATCGCCGCCGCGGCAGCCCGCGGGGACGTCGCTGTCAGGGGGACCATCCCGACCCATATGGAAGCCCTGACGGCGAAGCTGCTGGAGATGGGCGTCCGCGTGACCAGTTCGGACGACACCATCCGCGTCCGCGTCAGGGAAGGCCACCGCTCCATCAAGCTGAGCACCCAGGAGTACCCGGGCTTCCCCACGGACCTGCAGCAGCCCATGAGCGCGCTGCTGACCAAGGCTTCCGGTCACAGCGAAGTGATCGAGAACATCTTCGACAACCGCTTCAGGCACCTGGACGAAATGAGGCGGATGGGCGCAAAGGTGACCATATACGGGAAAACGGCCTACATTGAGGGGGTCCCCGAACTCAGGGGCGCCCCCGTCAACGCCGTGGACCTGCGCGGGGGGGCCGCCCTGGTCGTCGCCGGCCTGATGGCGCAGGGGACCACGGAAGTGCACAACCCGGAATACATCGACCGCGGTTACGATCACATCGACAGGAAGCTCCGCGCCCTCGGAGCGGATATCCGCAGGGAAACGGCAGACTAGCCCGGGGCAAGAGGAGAAAACGGCGATTCATGCTCAACGCATATGAGATCCTTGGCATCCCGGCGGACTCGGACGAGCAGCAGGTCCGCGCCGCCTATCACGCGAACGTAAAGAAGTTCCATCCCGACCTCTATACGGACCCGACCGAACAGGACTGCGCGCAGCGCAAACTGGTCCAGCTCAACCTCGCGTATGAACAGGCCATGGAGTCGGCCGCGCGCCGCGGGCCCGTGTTCCGAACCGTCCCGGCGGACCAGGCCAAGGCGCTGGCAAAAAAAATGATGGACCAGAAGCAGTATGAGTCCGCCCTCTGCCAGCTTGGCCGGGCGGAAAGCAGGGATGGGGAGTGGTTCTTCCTCCAGGGCGAGGTCATGCTGGAACTCAGGCAGTATGTCACGGCGCACCAGAGTTTCCGCGAAGCGGTCCGGCGCGATCCGGACAACCTGTCCTTCCGGCGCAGGGCGCTAGACGCGGCCCTGGCGGTCAAAAGGCGCAAGGCCATCCCATACCGCCTCGCGGATTCGCTGCACGATATTTTCCGCGGCGGAGGAAAACGGCGCTGAACGGGGACAGGCGCCCCGCCGCGCGGGAAGCCCCGCCCGCCGGCGGCCCGGGGAGCGGAGCCGCCTGTCCGAGGAGCGAATACGGCCTGTGGGCCGCGCTTGATCTCCCCGAAGGCGTCCGCTGCCGGATCGTCCGTTCCGCGCGCAGGACGCTCGCCATTGAGGCCTGCCCGGAGCGGGGGATCGTCGTCCGCGCCCCGCTTGGCTGCGGCGACAGGGAGATCGCGCGCATCGTCCTCTCCAAAAAGGGATGGATCAAAAAAAAGGCGGAGGCCATCGCCGGCCTTCCTCCGTCCGGGGAGCTTTCCGGGGAGGAGGAAGCCGCCCTGTACTTGAGGGCGGCGCGTGTCCTTCCCGAAGGGGTCAAGCGCTACGCCGCGCTGCTGGGCGTACAGCCGGCCAGCGTGCGGGTCACGCGCGCGAAGACCCGTTTTGGCAGCTGCAGCACGAAAGGCGCCCTGTGTTTCTCCCTGCGTCTGTTCCGTTACCCGAAGGAAGCAGTCGACTACGTGATCGTCCATGAGCTGGCGCACCTGATCCATCCGGATCACAGCCCCGCGTTCCATCGTCTCGTCGCCTCGGTGTTTCCGGACCACAAGGCGCGAAGGGCGCTGCTGAAGAAGCCCCCGGAAGCTTCCATCCCGCGGGACGCGTGACGCCGGCGTGCCCACGCGCGCTTCCCCGTTCCCATCACTTCCTCCCTTTCCGCCGCTTCCTGACAAGTCCCTGCGGTCCCCGTCCGCGCGTTTTCACAACCCAGCACTCAGCCCTCAGCACCCGGCACTCATCACTCAGCACCCAGCCCTCAGCCCTCAGCACCCGGCACTCGGCATTCAGCCCTCAGCCCTCAGCCCTCAGCCCTCAGCCCTCAGCCCTCAGCCCTCAGCCCTCAGCC
>CAZLYF010000011.1:10472-30234 GCA_964563725.1 uncultured Oscillospiraceae bacterium | reverse complement strand
CTCAGCACTCAGCACTCAGCACTCATCACTCATCACTCAGCGCTACCCTTCAGGAGGCCCAGATGGACGCGCGCCACATGCAGCTGCTTTCCTCCTTTTTTCCGGACGAGCACGCCGCCGCGGCGGAGATCGTTCGCCTGCGCGCGGCGATGCGCCTGCCCAAGGGGACGGAACTCTTCCTCAGCGACGTGCATGGGGAAGACGAAGCCTTCCTGCATATCCTGGGCAACGCCTCCGGCGTGATCTACGAAAAGATCGACACCGTCTTCGGCGCGTCCCTGCAGGAAGGGGAAAAGCGCGCCCTCGCTTCCCTGATCTATTATCCGCGCGAAAAGATCGCTGAGGCGGAAAACTCCGCGCCGGACCTCCCCGCCTGGCACAGGGAGACGCTTGGGCGGCTTGCCAGGCTCTGCGGGGCGATGACGGAGAAATACACCCGCGCGGGGCTGCGCGCCGCATTTTCAGGCGCCTTCCGCCCCGTGATGGAGGAAATGCTGGACGGGGAGACGGACGGGCCTTACCGCGGCGCGGTCATCGGCGCCGCGGCGGAAACGGGCTGCGCGGGCAGGCTCGTCAGGGAGCTCTGCGCGCTGGTCAGGCGGCTCGCCGTGTCGCGCCTGCACATCGTCGGAGACATCTTCGACCGCGGCCCGCACGCCGACCTGATCATGGACGGCCTGATGAAGTACCACAGCGCCGACATCCAGTGGGGCAACCACGACATCCTCTGGATGGGCGCGGCGGCGGGCAGCGCGGCCTGCGTCGCCGCGGCCGTCAGGAACTGCATCCAGTACGGCAACCTCGACCTGCTGGAAAAAGGATACGGCATCAGCCTCCTGCCGCTGGCTCTTTTTGCCGGTGAGACCTACGGCTCCGCGGAGGCCTTCCTGCCCCGTGACCTGCCCCGGGAACTCTACATGCCGCAGGACCCCCGGCTGTACGCGCGCATGCACAAGGCCATCGCCATCCTTCAGTTCAAGCTCGAAGGGGCGCTGGTCGTCAGACGGCCCGAGTTTGCCATGGCGGACCGGGACATGCTGCGGCGCGTCGACTGGAAGAGGGGCGCCATCCGCATCGGGGGCCAGGATTACCCGCTGCGGGACACGGATTTCCCCACGGTCGACCCGGATGAGCCCAACGCGCTGAGCAACCGCGAATACGCGCTCATCGGGCAGCTGGTCGATTCCTTCGCCCGGAGCGAACGCCTGCAGGCGCACGTCCGCTTCCTCTACGGCTGCGGCTCGATCTATCTGAAGTACAACGGCAACCTCCTCTATCACGGCTGCATCCCCCTGACCGGCGAAGGGGGCTTCATGGCCTTTCCGTTCGGGGAAGGCGGGCTGTCCGGGCGCAAGCTGCTGGATTACTGCGACCGCATGGCGCGACAGGGGTATTTCGCGGACGAAAACGCCTCCGAGCGCAAGCAGGGGAGGGACTTTCTGTGGTTCCTGTGGTGCGGCCGCCATTCGCCCCTGTTCGGGCGCGACCACATCGCCACATTCGAAAGGATCCTGCTCGACGCGCAGCCCGCGTGGGAAGAAAAGCGAAACGCCTACTACAGCTGGTATGAGGACGAAGCAACGAGCCGCAGGATCCTTCAGGAATTCGGCCTCGACAAACCCTGGAGCCGCATCGTCAACGGGCATGTCCCCGTCCGGGCCTCCCGGGGCGAAGACCCGCGCAAGGCCGGCGGCAGGCTCATCGTCATCGACGGGGGCTTCTGCAGGGCGTACCACCAAAAAACGGGCATCGCGGGCTACACGATGTTCTTCTCCTCTCACGGCATCCGCATCGCTTCGCACGAACCTTTCACGTCGAGGGCCGAAGCGATCTGCGGGGACCTGGACATCACCTCCCACAACCTGATCATCGAAGACCTGCCCAGGCGCCTGATGGTTTATGACACGGACGAGGGCGAGGACATCTCGCGGCGCGTGGACGAACTGGAAGAACTGCGCAAGGCCTATGCGGAAGGTCTCGTCAGGCAGGGCGCGCCGCGCCCCTGAGCCCCTGCCGCAAAACAGCGCAAAGGAGGGATTGGAGTGGCGATTCTCGGGTGCATTCAGGTCCCGCACCCGCCCCTGATCATCCCTGAGGTGGGAAGGGGAGGGGAGGCGCAGATCGCGGCGACCGCCGGCGCCTACCGCGCCGCTGCGGCCTGGCTGGCTGGCAGGAAGCCGGAAACGGTGGCGGTGATCTCGCCCCACAGCGCCGCGTACCAGGACTATATCCACATCTCGCCCGGCGCGGGGGCCGCGGGGGACTTCGGGCGCTTCGGCGCGGGCGGGGTCAGGATCCAGGCCCAATATGACGGGGAGCTTGCCGAAAGGATCGCCCTGCACGCGCGGGAGGCGGGGTTCCCGGCCGGCACGCAGGGCGGGCGGGACGCTTCACTCGACCACGGGACCCTGGTGCCGCTGTACTTCCTGAAGGAGGCGGCAGGCGGGCAGCTGCCGTTTCGCATCGTGCGCATCGGGCTTTCCGGGCTTTCCTACGCGGACCACTACCGCCTGGGGATCCTCATCCGCGACGCGGCCGACGCCCTGGGGAGAAAGCTCTGCGTGGCGGCCAGCGGCGACCTGTCCCACTACCTGAGGAAGGACGGGCCCTACGGCTATCGCGCCGAAGGGCCCGCGTACGACGAGAGGCTGATGGACATCATGGGCCGCGCGGCCTTCGGCGAGCTGCTCGGGATGCCGGAGGAAGGCTGCGAAAGGGCCGGCGAATGCGGACAAAGGAGCTTCCTGATCATGGCGGGCTGCCTGGACGGGCGCGCGGTCGTGGCGAAACGGCTCTCGTACCAGGGGGTCACCGGGGTAGGGTACGGGGTCTGCCTGTTTGAGCCGGGCGAGGACGATCCGTCGCGCCGCTTCCTCGAGGGCCGCCTGAGGCGGGTGGAAGAGGCGCGGGCGGGCGAAGGGCCCTATGTCCGCCTGGCGAGGCAGTCGTTTGAACAGCATGTCAGGACCGGTGCGCGCATCGCGCGGCCGGAGGGCCTCCCGGACGAGATGACCCAAAGGCGCGCAGGCGTCTTCGTGTCGCTCAAGAAGGACGGGCGCCTGCGCGGGTGCATCGGCACCATCCAGCCGGCGACCGCCTGCATTGCGGACGAGATCATCGAAAACGCCGTCAGCGCGGCGGCGAGGGATCCGCGCTTCCCTCCCGTGACCGCGGAGGAACTCCCGTACATCAGCTGCTCGGTGGACGTGCTCGATGAGCCCGAGGACATCGCTTCGCCCGAAGAGCTCGACGTGAAGGAATACGGGGTCATCGTCTCCAAAGGGGGCCGCCGCGGCCTGCTGCTGCCCAACCTCGACGGCGTGGACAGCGTGGAGGAACAAATCGCCATCGCCCGCCGCAAGGCCGGCATCGGGGCGGACGAAAAGGTGTCCCTCAAGCGTTTCAGGGTGGTCAGGCACCACTGAAAGGCGCCCGCAGGCGCCTTCACGGCGGCCTCTCCGTTCAGAGGCCCCACGCGGCGCGCAGCTCCCCGGCTGCCTCCGCGACGAGGCTGTCTTTCAGCCCCGCGTAGCCGATGACCAGCGTGGAATCCAGCGGCTCGGCTTCTCGGCAGAATTCGCTCAGGCCGCGCAGGCGGATGCCCCGCCCCGCCGCCTTTCCGACGAGCTGCTCCTCGCCAAGCGACGGAACGGTCAAGAGGAAATGCAGCCCCGCTTCCTGCCCCCGGACGGACGTTCCCGGGATCCGGCAGAGGCTGCCGCAGAGGGCTTTGCAGCGCGACTCGTAGACGTTCCTCGCCCGCCTCAGGTGGCGGCCGTAGTACCCGCCGCCAATGAAGGCGGCCAGCGTCTGCTGCTCAAAGCGCGACACCGTGTCCCCGCACTTGATGAAGGTCTTCGCATAGCCCAGCGCGAGGTCCGGCGGCAGCGCCATGTACGCGACGCGCATGGACGGGGCGAGGCTTCGGCTGAAGGTCCCGATATATACGGTCCTGCTGCCGTCTCCCAGGCCCTGCATCGCCGGGAGAGTCCTGGCCGAGTACCGGAACTCGCTGTCGTAGTCGTCCTCGATCACCCAGCGCCCCGGGGCCTCGGCGGCCCAGGACAAAAGCCGGGTCCTGCGCCCGATGGGCATGGAGGTCCCCAGGGGGAACTGGTGGGAAGGCGTGACGTAGGCGGCGCCGGCGCCGGAGCGCTCAAGCGCCGCCACGTCCATCCCCCCGCCGTCGTCGGGGACGGGCAGCACCCTGACCCCCTGCCTTTCCCCGACCCGGTAGATCCCCTGATAGCCGGGGTCCTCGGCAGCGACGGCCGTGCCCCGGGGGAAAAGCGAAAGCAGGATGGACAGCAGGTAGTCCACCCCCGCTCCGACGACCAGGCGGTCCGCAGGGCAGCGGACGCCGCGGTATTCGTACAAAAACAGGCTCAGCGCCTCCCTGAGCTCATCGTCTCCCTGCGCGTCTCCCCGCAGCAGAAGCTCCGGGCGGGCGTACAGCGTTTCCCGAAACAGCTTCACCCAGGTCTTGTAGGGAAAGATGGACGCGTCCGTCGAGGAGGTCGAGAAATCATACTTCTCCGCGGGGGGCGGGCCGGGCTTCGCCGCCGCCTTGCGGGGCGGGGGGCCCCCGGCCGGGACGGCCGGCAGGGGCGTAAGGCGGCATACGTAATATCCCCTCCGCGCCTCCGTACGGATGTATCCCTCGTCCAGCAGCATCCCGTACGCCGTTTCCACCGTGCACACGCTGACGCGAAGGTGGGCGCCCAGCGCCCTTTTTGAGGGCAGGCGCGCTCCCGCCGCCAGCCGGCCGGCCTGGATCTCGCCGGCGATGTGGCGGTACAGCTGCTCATAGAGGGGGACGGGGCCTCCCTGCCTGAGCCCGCAGGTGATCTCCGTCATCGGCTCCTCCATCTGGACTGATGAAATTTGCGTGTTCTGACACTTTACATCCTGTCAGCGCCTTCCTATGATAAGACAAAACCCGCTGTATTGAAAGGGGAGAAGGCAGATGGCCAAACGGATGTCGGGCGCCTACGCGGTCGCCTTTGTGGGCATGATGTCGGCGGTGGTTTTCGTCGCCAACTACTTCAGCGTCCCGATGCTGTCCTCGAGGATCCATATCGCCAACGCGGTCTGCCTGCTGGCGGGCATGCTGTTTGGCGGGGTGAGGGGCGCGCTGGCCGCCGGGATCGGCTCCGCGCTGTTTGACGTGGTCGGCCAGTACGGGCTGGGCGAAGCGGTGATCACCTTCGTCAACAAGGGGCTGATGGCGCTCGCCTGCGGCATCATCGCCAACGACGAGCGCAACAAAATCGGCCGGCACGCCGGCGTCGTCATCGGCGCCGTCGCCGGAGCCGTCCTCTATATCGCCCTGTACCTGTTCAAAAGCTATATCCAGATGGCCTATGTCGCCCCGCTGCCCCCGTCGGTCATCCCGATCCGGATGGGGGAAAAGCTGCTCGCCTCCTCCATCAACGGGGCCTTCGCCGTGATCGCGGCGCCCATCCTCTACTCGGTCCTCAAGCCCGCGCTGACGAAAGCGGGCATGTACCGCAGGATGTCCTGAAACGGAGCCTGCCCAGGCCGTCGGCCGGGAAGCGTTCAGGCGATCTCCAGCGCGATCTCCATCATCTGGGTGAAGGTCTCGCGCACCTCGGCGCTGGACAGGGACTCGCCCGTGAAGGGGTTGTCGGAAATGGTCAGCAGCGCCAGCGCCTTTTTCCCGGCAAAGGCGGCGTTGAGATACAGCGCGTAGGCCTCCATCTCCACGGCCAGCACGCCCAGCTTCCCCAGCGCTTCGAGGGGGCCGGGCTTTGTCATGTCGTAGAAGCTGTCGGAGGAATATACGGGCCCGACGGACAGCCGCACGCCCCTGCTCCCGGCGCAGCCGGCCGCGGCGCTCAGCAGGCCCCAGTCCGCGCAGGGGGCGAGGCTGCCGTCAAAGCCGAACTGCTTCCCGTAGGCGGAATTGCTGTAGGCGCTCATGCCGGCGACGACGCTGCGCAGGCTCAGCCCCTGCGAGATCATCCCCGCCGAGCCGACCCGGATGATCTGCTCGACGCCGTAAAAGTTGAACAGCTCGTACGAGTACAGGGCCATGGAGGGGATCCCCATCCCCGAAGCCATCACGGAGACGCGCTTTCCCCCGTATTCGCCGGTATAGCCCTGGATGCCGCGGACGTTGTTGACGAGTTTCGCGTCCCGCAGATAGGTTTCCGCGATGAACTTCGAGCGCAGGGGGTCTCCCGGCATCAGGACCGTCCGGGCGAGATCCTCCCTTGCGGCGCTGTTGTGCAGCGTGGGCACGTTTCCCGTGGACATGTTTTTCCTTTCCGGCCGACAGGCTACAGTTCCGCCTCCAGCCGCACGCAGCGTCCGACCACCCGGATGTCGGCAAGGTTGTGGATGTCGCCCTCGAAGGCCTGGTCGTATCTTTGCAGCATCACCTGGAAGCGCGGGAGGACCTTGACCATCCTGAGCGCCTTTCCCTGCGGCGTCTCCACCAGCATGATCCGGCCGTCCTCGGGCGCCGAGGAGGGGACCACCAGCACGACGTCGCCCCTGTGCACGCGGAAACCCTGCATGTCGTTGTCCGGCGCGGAAAAATAGTACACCTTGTCGGCGGGCGCGCCTTCGATCCTGCCTTCGCTGACCGGAAGGAGCCGGTGGCCCACTTCCTTCATGACCGCGTTGTACACGGGGACGTGCCGGAGGACCTGTTTGAGGGCATCGAGCCAGACGGAACCCTCGACGCCGGCATTTGAGCCGCCGCTCTCCGTTTTTGCGGCGGCGGCCTCCGCGGCGCGCACGGCCTGGGGCATCACGGTCTGCAGATCGACCGTCACGGCGATGTCGTCCAGGGTGAACTCGCTCTCCTCCTGCTGGCGCATCCCCATGGTCTTCAGGATGCGCCTCGCCTCCACGTCGGAGATGACGCGCTTGCCGGCTTCGACCTCAAGCAGGTATTTTTCGCCGATCCCGCACTTTTTCGCAACTTCCCGGGCGCTGAATCCCTGTCTCGCGCGCTCCAGGCTGATCAGGTCCCCAAGCCTGCCCGTAGCCGATCCCTCCCCGCGGTATCCCTGCCCTTCATTTCCCGCCCAAATTACCACGCCTCCTGCGGCGCTGTCAACGCGGCCGGCGCCGGGCCGCCGCGGGATCAGGGGCCCGGATTAGCACTCCTGAGCGGTGAGTGCCAAAATTGGCTTGCGCCGGGGCCCGCGGCGTGCTATACTCGTTGCGAAAATACGGGGCGAAGCCCCCTTGCGGAGGAGTCTTATGGGCGCGGACACACAACAGGCAAAAAAGGGAAGCATATCGATCGAAGCGCAGAACATCATGCCGATCATCAAACGCTGGCTGTACTCGGACAAGGACATTTTTATCCGTGAAATGGTCGCCAACGGCTGCGACGCCGTCACGAAGCTCAGCATGCTCGGCCTGGCCGGGGAGGAGGAACTCCGCGTCGACGTCACCGTGGACAAGGAGGCGGGGGAGCTCCGCTTCAGCGACAACGGCGTGGGAATGACGGGCGACGAGGTGGAAAAATATATCAACCAGGTCGCGTTTTCCAGCGCCGAGGATTTTCTGAAGAGCTACACCGGCGGGGACAAGTCGGGGATCATCGGCCACTTTGGCCTGGGCTTTTACTCCGCCTTCATGGCTTCTGACCGGGTGACCATCGACACGCTCTCCTATCAGGAAGGCGCCCGGCCCGTGCGCTGGGTCAGCGCCGACGGGATGAGCTACGAGATGGGCGAGGGCAGCCGCGCGGGGTGCGGCACGACCGTGACGCTGCATATCATGGAGGACGAGAAGGAGTTCCTTGAAGGCTTCCGCGTCAGGGAAACGCTGGAAAAGTACTGCGGATACATGGCGGTGCCGATCTATCTTGAGGACCTCGACGCCCTCAGGCGCGCGGCGGAGGACGCGAAGAAGAAAAAGGAAAAAAAGGCCGAGGAAAAGGCCAAGAAACGGGCGAAAAAGGCGGAAGAGAAGGCAAGGAAGAAGGAAGGATCGGGCGGGGAAGGAAAGGAAGAGGCGCAGGAAGCCGCGCCCGCGGAAGAACAGGCGCTGGAGGATGCCGCCGGAGAGGAAGGCCCCGAGGCGGAGGAAGGGCGGGACGAGGCGTCCAAGCCCATCAACGACGTCCACCCGCTATGGCTCAAAGCGCCCAAGGACTGCACGGACGAGGAATACAAAAGCGCCTACCGGAAGATCTTCCGCACCTTCGAGGACCCCCTCTTCTGGGTGCACCTCAACGTCGACTATCCCTTCAACCTCAAGGGTATCCTGTACTTCCCGCACATCAGGAGGGATTTCGCCGGCCAGGAGGGCGAGATCAAGCTGTTCAACCGTCAGGTCTTCGTCGCGGACAACATCAAGGAAGTGATCCCGGAGTTCCTGATGGTCTTGAAGGGCGTCATCGACTGCCCGGACCTGCCGCTCAACGTATCCCGCTCCTTTCTGCAAAACGACGGCTACGTCCGGAAGATCTCCGGGCATATCGCCAAAAAGGTCGCGGACAAACTCAACGGGCTCTTCTCTTCGGAGCGCGAGAGCTACCAGAAATACTGGGACGACATCCATCCCTTCGTCAAGTACGGCTGCGTCCGCGACAGGAAGTTCTACGACGCCGTCAAGGACTCCCTGCTGCTCAAGACGACGGCAGGGGAGTACCTGAGCTTTTCGGAATACAGGTCCCGCAATGGCGGGAAAACGGAAAAGAAGATATACTACGCCAGCGAGCCCAACCGCCAGGCCGCCAACGTGGCGCTGTATACCTCCCGTGGGATCGACGTGGCCGTGATGGACACCCTGATCGACATCAATTTCATGTCTTTCCTGGAGTACTCCGGCGGCGAGGAACTGTCCTTTGTCCGCGTGGACTCTGACGTCGCTGGCCTGACGGAGGAGAGCGACGAGGGCAAGGGGCTGGACGCGGAAGCGCTGGGGAAGCTGTTCCGCGACGCGCTGGGCGGACAGGAGATCAGCGTCCGCCTTGAGGCGATCTCGGACCGCGGCCTCCCGGCGATGCTGACCGAAGACGAGCAGATGCGCCGCTTCAAGGAAATGAGCGTCGTATACGGCCAGACCCTCAGCATGCCCGAAAAGTACAGCCTCGTGCTCAACCGGCTCAACCCGACGGTGCAAAAGCTCGCCGGGATGCCGGAGGGCGAGACCCGCGGCCTGATTTGCCGCCAGCTTTTCGACCTGGCCAGGATGGCCTCGCGCCCCCTGGAGGCGGACGACCTCAAGCAATTCCTCGAGCGCAGCAACAAACTGCTGGAGATGACCGCGGGCGTGCCGCAGACGGGAGAGGCAGATGCAGAAAAGACCTCTGGGTAATACCGGCTACGAAGTATCCGCCGTCGTCTATCCGGGCATCGCGTCGATGTCGGAAACGCAGGCGGACTCGGACCGCTACGTGTCCTGGGCCGTCGACAGGGGAATCAACTATTTCGACGTCGCCCCCTCCTACGGGGACGCCGAGGAAAAACTCGGCCAATCCCTCAGGCCCTACCGGGCACGCGTTTACCTCGCCTGCAAGACGCTCGAGCGCCGGCGCGCCGGCGCGCAAAGGGAGATCGAGCGCTCGCTGCGGCTGCTGGGCGCCGATCATTTCGACCTGTTCCAGCTGCATTCGATGACGGCGCCCGCGGACGTGGACCAGGCCTTCGGCCCGGGCGGCGTGATGGAGCTGCTTCGCGGCCTGAAGGAAGAAGGCGTGGTGAGAAAGCTGGGCTTTTCCGCCCACAGCGAGACCGCCGCGCTCAGGTGCCTGGAGCTGTACCCCTTCGACACCGTGCTTTTTCCTATGAACTGGCTGCTTGACATGAACGAGGGGATCGGCCGCGGGATCGCGGCGCAGGCGAAACGCAAGGGCGCGGGCCTGCTGGGGATGAAGTCGCTCATCGAGCGCGCCTGGACGGAGGAAGAGAAAAAGCAGCCGTCTCCCTACCCCAAGTCCTGGTGCAAGCCCTTCGGCCCGGAGCAGGAAGACCTGCGCCTGGCTGCCATGAAGTACTCCTTCTCGATGGGCTCGGACGTGCTGGTCCCCCCGGGCAACTTCGAGTGCCTGGCCTTTATGGCCGGGCGCGTGGACGAGTGCCTCTCGGCGCCCCTTGAGGCGGAGGAACTGCGCCTGCTTGAGGCGCATTTCCGGGATGCGGGCGGCCAGCCCTTTTTCAAAAGCAGCGCGGGAGGCTGGCCGGCCTGAAGGCCCGGGCAGGCCCGATCCCTGACACGGACCGCGGGAGCGCCGCCCCTGCGGTGAAATATGACCGAACACAGGAGGGACGTATGGAGAAGCAGACCTTTGCCCTGTATTTCGCGAACAGGGGGTTTTTCCCGGGGAGCCTCATCGCCGGCGCGCGGGAGGAAATGACCAGGGCGATCGAGGAGGCCGGGTACGGCTGGATCGCCATGGACGCAGGCGCCACGCGCTACGGCGCGGTGGAAACGCCTGAGGAGGGCCGCCGCTACGCGGAGTTCCTCAGGGAGAACAGGGGCAGATACGACGGCGTCATCATGAGCCTGCCGAATTTCGGGGACGAGAACGGCGCCTGCGCCGCGCTGCGCGACGCGGATGTCCCCGTCTATATTCAGGCCTACCCGGACGAGATCGGCAGGATGGACTTCGAGCACCGCCGCGACTCGTACTGCGGGAAGTTCTCCATCATGGACATGTTCAACCAGTACGGGATCAAGTACACGGTCTTCGCCCCGCACGTGGCGCATCCGCAGAGCGCGGGCTTCGCCGAAAACCTGGAGGCCTTCGCGGTGGTATGCCGCGTGGTGAAGGCCAACCGGCGCTTCACCATCGGCGGCATCGGCGCGCGCACCACCGCGTTCAAGACGGTCCGCTTTGACGAGGTCGCCCTGCAGAAATACGGCATCACGGTGGAATCCTTCGACCTGAGCGAACTGTTCGACCGCATGCGCAGCATGGCGGACAGCCGGCCGGAACTGCCGCTGAAAAAGAGCTTCCTGAAAGGGTACACCGACATCGGCGGGATCCCCGAGGCCCATTTCGGATGGCTGTCGAAGATGGGCGTGGCCGTGGACGACATGATCCGCGAATACGGGCTCGACGCTATTTCCATCCGCTGCTGGAACGAGATGCACCAGCAGTTCGGCGTGGCGCCCTGCGTCCTGCTGAGCTACCTGAACGACAACGGCATCGCAGCCTCCTGCGAGATGGACGTGGCCAACGTGGTCACCATGCGCGCGCTGGCCGCGGCCTCGCGCGGGCCCGCGATGTGCCTGGACTGGAACAACAACTACGGGGAGGATCCCGACAAGGTGATCCTGTTCCACTGCGGCCCGATCGCCGCCGGCCTCATGGAAGGCAAGGGCAAGCTTGCCGTCCACAAGATGTTCGCCAAGGGCAACCATCCGGACCAGGGCTGGGGCATCAATGAAGGCCGCATCGCCAAAGCCCCGATCACCTACGCCAGCGCGTCGACGCTGGACGGGAAGATCCTGACCTATGTGGGCGAAGGGGAGATCACGGGCGAACCCATCGAGGAAGGCTATTTCGGCTGCGCGGGCGTCGCGAGGATCGAAAGGCTCCAGCCCAAGCTGATCTATATGGGCAAAAGCGGGTTCAGGCACCACACCACCGCCTCGCAGGGCCATTGGCGGCAGGCGGTCGCGGAAGCCTTCACCAACTATCTGGGATACCAGACGATGGTGCTGGAATGAAGATCGCCGGCATCGACATCGGCACCACCGCCTGCAAGGTCAGCCTCTACGACGCGGGGGGCGCCCTCATCCGCGAAATCGAGTCCGAGTACGCGGCGCGCAGCGCCCAAAGCCCGCTGGAGATCGACCTCGGGGCCGTCTATGCGGCCGTTGTTGGGATCCTCAAACAGATGGCTCCGGACTGCGGCGGCCTTGCCGCCATCGGCGTGACCTCCTTCGGGGAGACCGCGGCGCTGCTGGACGAAGAGGACAGGCTGCTGACGAACGCCATGCTCTACACCGACCCGCGCGGCACGCAGGAGGCGGAGGAGATCGCCGGCCGCTTGGGCGCGCTGCATGTCGCCTCCATCACGGGGCTGACCCCGAACCCGATGTATACCCTTCCCAAGCTTCTTTGGCTCAAGCGGCATGAGCCGGCGCTGTTCTCCCGCATCCGGAAGATCCTCCTGATCGAGGACTACATCGTCTACCGGCTCACGGGGATCCGCCAGATCGACTATTCCCTCGCGAGCCGGACGATGGCCTTCGACGTGCGCCGCCTCCAGTGGAGCGGGGAACTGCTCCGCTACGCGGGCCTCGACGCCGCGCTTTTTTCAAAGCCGGTGCCAAGCGGCACTGCCGCCGGCCCCCTGCGGGCGGAGCTGGCGCGGGAGATCGGCCTCCCTCCGGGGACCCTGGTGGTCAACGTGGCCCAGGACCAGATCTCGGCCTGCGTCGGAGCGGGCGCCCTGAAGCCCGGGGACGCGGTGGACAGCACCGGGACGGTGGAATGCATCACGCCCGTATACGAAGGCTTTCCCGATCCCGCCCGCATCCAGAAGGGCAGGTATTCGGTGGTGCCCTTCGTCCGCCCAGGCACCTACGCGAGCTACGCGTTTTCCTACACCGGCGGCGCCCTGCTCAAGTGGTTCCGGGACGAGATGAAAAAGAGGCCGGGGGAAGGCGGCTTCTATGACGAAATGAACGCCCGCCTCGGCGATGAGCCCAGCGGGCTGATGGTGCTGCCGCATTTCGCGGGCGCGGGCACGCCCTACATGGACCCCTCCGCCCTGGGCGCGGTCGTGGGGCTGACCCTGCGCAGCACGGACGCCGACCTCTACCGGGCGCTGATGGAAGGCGTCGCGTATGAAATGCGCGTGAATCTCGAAGCCCTCGGCGACGCGGGCATCGGGGTCGGGCGCCTGCTGGCGGCCGGCGGCGGGGCCAAAAGCGCCGCCTGGCTTCAGATGAAGGCCGACATCCTCGATCTGCCCATCGTCTCGCTGGGCACCGCGCAGTGCGGCACGCTGGGCTCCGTGATGCTCTCAGGCGTCGCCTGCGGCATCTTCGGCAGCCTTGAGGAGGCGGCCGGGGCCTTCGTCAGGCAGGGAAAAACCTACCTGCCCAGAAAGGGCAAACACGAAAACTACATGCGTGTCTACGCGCGGTACAAGCGGCTCTATCCCGCGCTGAAGGACGTATACGGGGCCTGAAGGCGCGCCGGACAGGGGCCGTCCACCCGGCCGGCGGCCGGAGGGGTCACAGGGGCCTGATGAGGATCAGGGGCGTCTGTTCGTCGCCCTGGCCGGAGGGGTTGTCGCGCAGCGCGTCCTGGATCTCCGCGTCGGTCAGGGGGAAGCCTTTCGATTTGCCAAGCTGGTCGCGCTGCAGGTCGTTGGCGTCCATCAGCACGACCGGCATCCCGGTCTTTCGGGCCAGGTCGTCGCACAGCTCATCCGGGTTGCCGGGATTGATCAGGGCAAGCCCCTTGTAGATCTCGAAACTGGAGCGCTCGTAGAAGCCGTCGATCCCCCCGACGCCTTTTCCGCAGACCCTGTAGAACACGCCGTGGATCCCCAGGGGCCGGGTGACGGCGGAACAGGCGGCCGCGAACAGCACCCGCGGAAGCCCGCAGATGTCGATCACGAGCTGAAGCTTGTAGGGCTCGTGCATCCCCACGCCCGTGCGGTTGATGCCCGCGAAGCGCCACAGCTTTCCCGCCCAGAAACCGGGTTTGACCTCGTCGCGGGTCCTGCAGCTCCCCACGCACATGCACATCACCTTGGCGCCGAAGGAGAGGAGGTCCCCCTCCTTCCTCAGGGGCAGCGCATAGCGCCTGACCAGCTCCGCCTGGTCCTCCCCTTTTTGCACAAAATGGGTCTGTATGGCGAAGCGCAGGTAGCTGCGCCCGTTGTTTCCCTGGATGACGCCGCGGTCGAAATACACGACGCCGTTCTCTTCCCTGCGCTGTTCCGATAGATTCCTTGAAGCGATGATGCCCATGAGTCCCTCCGGCCGGGGAAAGCGTTCCGTTGCGAGCCGTATACTACCTTCCGCCCCGCGGGATGTCAAACCCCGCCCTGCCCGGGGAGGCGAAAACCCCGGCCGCGCTTGACGCGGCGTCCCGCGGCGAATACAATGCAGGTAGCCGTGGCCCCCCTTTTATTTTGGATGGGAAGTGTTTTTGATGGATTTTGCCGGCAGGATGATGTTTGCGTTTTTGGAGGAAGACAATACCCAGCGCTCCCTGTTTCGCATCCGCCCGCTCCTGACCGACCTGGGCGCCGTTTCCAGGGAGGAGATCGACGAGCTGGCGGACGAGGGATATATCCGCGTCGTTCCGGACAAAAAGGAACAATACACGTTCAAGGAGAGGATGCGGCGCCTCGGCGGGGCCTGCGCGCTGAACCTTCGGGACTACGCGCAGGATGCCGCCAAGATCAGGCCCAACAGGAACTATGCGCCTCCCAGGGGGGAAAACAACCGTTACGTCGTCTATTCCGACGCTGTCCGGGAATTGCCGGAGGATCTGCTGTACGAAGTGGTGCCCGACTTGAAGGCGGCCTCTTCCCTGACGCCCCGCTGCTACCTGCGCCAGGGCGGCCGCATCCAGGGACCCTACGGCCGGACGGACGGCCAGCCTCTCGGCGCGGCGCTGCAGATCGCGCCGGACAGCGAGCGCCTGTTCGCGGTCACGCTGCCCTCGGGGCAGGAACGGCTCTTCTATTGGCCGGCGCAGGCGCCCGTTCCCGCCTCTTTGGACGCGGCAAGGGAAGACGCGAGGGCGCCTTCTGAGCCTGAAGGAAGCGCTGATATGCCCGGCGCGGGGCCAAAGGGCCCCGAAGAGCTGCAGCCGGCCGAAGGCGGACGGCAGCTCCCCGCGCGCCGGCAGGAATTGTTCCCGACGCCCGTTGCCGTGCACCCCCGGGCCCTGCCCGCGCCGGTGGTCAACCCGCTTCACGAAGTCGTGGACCGTCGGGTCAGGCAGGGACGGCCCGAAGCGTCCGGAGCGGACGCCTCGGCCGCCCCCACGCTCCACGCGGTGGAGAACCCCGTGGAACGCTTTGGGCAGGACCTGGAAACCCTCTGGAACGGCGAGGAAACGCGCGAGCAGGCCGTCAGCCGCCTCATCGGCATGCCCGGGGCGTCCCAGCTGATCTGTAAGATCATGATCGGCGAGGACGGCAACCCCCTCTTTGCGGCGATGAAACACCAGATGCAGGACATGGAGGCGGAGCGCCTCTCCCTTTTGATGCAGGTGGACAGGGCCAAGGCGGATCTTCAGGCTTTCCGCGGCGAAGCGCTGGAACACGCTTCAGCCCAGGGGAAGGCGGAGCTTGCGGACCTTTCCCGGGAAGCCCTCGAGGCGCGCAAGGCGCTTGCGGACCTGTCCGCGCAGCGCGGCGAACTGGCTTTGGAAAGGGACGCGCTGCTCAGGCAGATCAGCGGTCTCGATCCCTGCCTGCCAAGGCTGGCCCCCGGCGCGGGACGGGACTGCGAACCGGAAATCGCCGCGGAGCGGGTGGCCAGTGCGCTTGAAAGGGCAGGCTTCGCCTGCGCCCGAAACGACGCGTGGGACCTGCTGATCCACTGCGCGCTTTTTCCGCGCGTCCGGATCTCCTGCCCGCAGGAGGCCGACGCGCTGTTTGCCGCGGAGACCTTCTGCGGCGCCCTTGGCGCCGCTTTCGTCAGGCTGCATCGCCCGGATCAGCCCTTTGTCTTCTTTCCGGGCGGCGACGCGGCGGCGTTCGTGCTCTGCGGCGGCGACGGCCCCCTCCCCGAAGGCTGCACGCGCCTGATCGTCGCGGGCGGCAGGGGCCCGCAGCGGGACGGCCCCGGCGGCGGCGCGCCCGACCCCTGGCCCTGCGTGAGGCTGGAACCCAGGAGCGGCTGGGCCATGGCGGAAACGCTCAGGGGGGAAGCGCTCAACGCCCGGCAACTCAATCGGGAAATCGCTTCCCGCGTGTACGAGCTGCCGCAACCGGTGCTCCAGCTGCTGGCGTCGGCGGAAAAGGCGCTGGCCCTGCAGGGAATCGGGCTGCCGGCCGCCCTGCGCGCGGGCGCGCTGAATTACCTGCGCCCCGCGGCGGCGCTGCTGGAAGGCGGCGTCGCGTCGGCGATAGACTACGCCTTCCGCGGCTTCATCCTCCCCTACGCCTTGTCCAGGGGCGCCGACATGGAGAAGCTCAAGCCCCTGATGTGCGGGCTGCCCCGCTCCCTTTCGCTGCTGTGACGGGGCCGCTTGCGGCCCAGCGGGCGCAGGTGCTTTTCTGGCGCTCCCTCAGGCAACGGGGGGAGCGCGGCGCGAGCGGCCTGTTCATCGCCGAAGGGGAGCACCTGACGGAGGAGGCGGTCGCCGCGGGCGCGGCCAGCGCGGTGCTGGTCGACAGGGACCGGCTCGGGGAATACCGCCGCCACCTTTCGGCGGGCCCGCAGGCCTTCCTGCTTTCGGCGCGCGACTTCGCCTCCGTCTGCGAGACGCGGGCGCCCCAGGGCGTTGCCGCGGTCTGCAGGCTTCCCCGCGGCCCGTCGCTTGCCGGGCTGGGGGAAAGGGTCGTCGCCCTCAACGGGCTGCAGGACCCGGGAAACGTCGGGACGATCCTGCGCACCATCGACGCCGCGGGCTTTTCGGGCATGCTGACCGACGCGGAAACCGCCGATCCCTTCTGCCCAAAGGCGCTGCGCGCCTCCATGGGCGCCGTGTTCCGCGTACCGGTCCTCCGCTGCGAAGCGCTGGCCGCCTGCCTGAAGGAGCTTAAGGGCTTCGACATCGTCGTTGGGGACATGCGGGGGAGCCCCTTCTTTTCGCGCCCGGTGACGGGCAGGCCCCTGTGCCTGGTCGTTGGGAACGAAGGCGCGGGCGTGTGCGAAGAGGTCCTCGGCCTGGCGACGCTGCGGGTGCGCCTGCCGATGCCCGGGAAGGCCGAATCGCTCAACGCGGCCGTCGCCGCGGCAGTGATGATGTACGATTACGTCCGGATCCATATAAGCCGGGGGGCGTCCCGCTGATGGCCGGGCGGCTGAGGCGGGCCCTGATCGGGGACCGCGCCTTCTACGGCGCGGTGCTTGCCGTGCTCGTGCCCGTCATTGTCCAAAATAGCGTATCCAATCTGGTCAACCTGCTGGACAACATCATGGTCGGCCAGCTGGGAACCGCCCAGCTGGCGGGCGTGGCGATCGTCAACCAGATGATGTTCGTATACGCCCTGTGCGTCTTTGGCGGGATTTCCGGCCCGGGCATCTTCGGCGCCCAGTTTTTCGGCGCCGGGGACATGGAAGGCCTCCGGAACACCTTCAGGATCAAGTTCTTAATCTGCGCGGCCATCCTCCTGGCCGCCCTCCTGCTGTTCCTCTGCTGCGGCGACCGCCTCGTCTCCCTCTTCCTGACCGGCGGGGGCGAAGCCGGCCTGGCCGAGGACATGCTCCTGTACGCCCGCCGGTACCTGCGCGTCATGCTGGCCGGCCTGCTTCCCTTCGCGCTGACGCAGTGCTACGCGGGCACGCTGCGGGAGATGGGCGACACGCTCATGCCGATGAAGGCGAGCATCACGGCCGTCCTGACCAACCTCCTGGGCAACTGGCTGCTCATCGGCGGCAACCTCGGCTTTCCTGCGCTCGGCGTGGAGGGCGCGGCCCTGGCCACGGTCGCCTCCCGCTTCGTGGAGCTTTCCATCATCACGGCCGCGGTGCACCGCGGAAAGCGTCACGAATGCATCCGCGGCGTCTGGCGGACGCTTCGCGTCCCCTCCTCCCTGCTCAGGGCCGTGCTCAGGAAAGGGGCGCCGCTCCTGGTCAACGAGGCCCTCTGGTCCACGGGGATGGCCACGCTGACGCAGACCTATTCCCTCCGGGGCCTGACGGTGCTGGCGGCCATGAACATCTCGGGCACCATCTCCAACATGTTCAACGTGGTCTTCCTCTCGATGGGCACCGCGGTGGCCGTGTTGATCGGGCAGGCGCTCGGGGCGGGGGACATGCAGCGGGCGAAGCGGGACGCTTGGAGGCTGCTGTTTCTCAATTTCATCCTGTCCCTGCTGATCGGCGGCCTGATGGGCCTGGCCTCGGGGGTTTTCCCGCGCGTCTACAACACCACGGAGGACGTGAAGGCGATGGCGTCGCGCTTTATCCAGACCGGCGCCGCGTTCATGGCGGTCTACGCGGTCTCGCACTGCTGCTACTTCACGCTCAGGGCCGGCGGGTCCACCTTCCTCACCTTCCTGTTCGACAGCGTCTTCATGTGGGGGATCGCGATCCCCTACGCGCTGCTGCTCGTGCGCAGGACCGGCCTCGACATCCGGGTCCTCTTCCCCCTGGCGCAGCTTTCTGAGCTTGTCAAGAGCGCTTTCGGGCTGATCCTCGTCAAAAAAGGGGTCTGGCTGCGCAATATCGTCTCCGCCCACAGGAGCGGGGCCTGAGGGCGGAGGGCGCCGGGCGCGGCCCTTCCCGCGTGGACAGGGCAGCCTGCCTGTGCTATGATGACGGCCGCATCCAGACGACCGGAGGGCAGCCATTTGGACGGGATCCGCAACGCGCGCATCGAAGCGCTGCTTGAAAATGTCGACAAACCTGCCCGGTATTCCGGCGGCGAGATGAATACGGAACTCAAACCCAGGCGGCCGGGGACCGTCGCTTTCGCGTTCTGCTTTCCGGACGTGTACGAAGTGGCCATGTCCCATCTGGGGATGAAGATCCTCTGCCATGTGCTCAACGCGAGCCCCGGGGCCGTCTGCGAACGCGTGTGCATGCCCTGGCCGGACATGGCGGACGGGCTGCGCCGCGAGCGGGTGCCCCTGTTCTCCCTGGAAACGCGCACGCCCCTTTGCGAGTTTGACCTGCTCGGATTCACGCTGCAGTATGAGATGAGCTTCACCAACGTCCTTGAGATGCTGGACCTGGGCGGGGTCGCGGTCCGAAGCGCGGACAGGAGCCCGGAGGAGCCCATCGTCCTCGCGGGCGGCCCCTGCGCGTTCAATCCGGAGCCGCTGGCGCCTTTCGTGGACGCTTTCCTCATCGGCGACGGGGAGACGGGGATCCTCGAGGTCACGGACCTTGTGGGCCGCATGAAGCGGGAAGGCGCCCCCCGCGGGGAGATCGTCGCCGCGCTCGCCGGCATCAGGGGCGTTTACGTGCCCGCGCTCTACGAGGCAGGCTACCTTGACGACGGAGGGCTCGCCTCCTTCGCGCCGCGCGCGGGGACCGCGCCTGCGAAGGTCGTCAAGCGGGTCGAGGCAGACTTGGACGGCGCCGCCTATCCCACACGGATCCCCCTGCCCTACCTTCAGATCGTCCACGACCGCATCGTGCTGGAGATCATGCGGGGCTGCACGCGCGGATGCAGGTTCTGCCAGGCGGGCATGATCTACCGGCCGGTCAGGGAGCGCAGCCTCGACACGCTTTTCCGCCTCGCGGAAGAGCTGGTGGGCTCGACCGGCTACGAGGAACTGTCCCTTTCCTCCCTTTCCAGCGGGGACTACAGCCATCTGGCGGAACTGGCGCGGGGGCTGACGGACCGCTTCAGGGAACGCAGGGTCAGCGTGTCGCTGCCCTCCCTGCGCCTGGATAGCCTGGTCAAACAGTCCCTGGAGGAGAGCCGGGAAGTCCGGAAAACAGGGCTTACGCTGGCGCCCGAAGCCGGGACGCAGCGGCTCAGGGACGGGATCAACAAGGGCGTCAGCGACGCGGACCTCGTGCGCTCCGTGACGGACGCCTTTTTGAGCGGATGGAACAGCGTGAAGCTGTATTTCATGATCGGCCTGCCCGGCGAGACGGACGAGGATATCGAGGGGATCGGGGCGGCGGTCCGCCTGGTGACAGGGGCGTATCGCGCGATCCCCAGGGA
>CAZLYF010000011.1:0-10462 GCA_964563725.1 uncultured Oscillospiraceae bacterium | reverse complement strand
CCGCGCAGCCTCAGCGTCACCTGCAGCGTGTCCACCTTTGTGCCCAAGCCCTTCACCCCCTTCCAGTGGGAAGGCCAGGACAGCCTGGAAACGGTCAGGCGGAAGCAGCAAAGGCTTCGCCAGGTCCTGGACATCAAAGGGGTCACCTTCAACTGGCATGACGCGGAGCTCAGCTTTCTGGAAGCCTGCATCGCCAGGGGCGACCGCCGCGTCGGGGAAGCGATCCACGCGGCCTGGAAGCTCGGCTGCCGGCTGGACGGCTGGAGGGAACACTTCCGCTACGACCAGTGGCTCCGGGCGTTTGAGCTCTGCGGGATCGATCCGGGGTTCTACGCCAACCGCGCGCGGGGGAAGGAGGAGCTTCTTCCCTGGGACTTCATCGACATCGGGGTCACCCGGGACTACCTGTGGCGGGAAAAGCTGCGCGCGGAGCAGGGCATCCTTACCCCCGACTGCCGGGGCGCCTGCGCCGGCTGCGGCCTTGACCGCCTCGAGGGAGTGCGCTGCCCATGAAGATGTGGGTGTGTTTTGAAAAGGGGGACCGCCTCCGTCACGTCGGGCACCTCGATCTGATGCGCGCGATGCAGCGCGCGCTGCGCAGGAGCGCTTTGCCCGTCCGCTACTCCCAGGGCTTCAATCCGCACATCCTCCTCACCTTCGCTGCCCCGCTGTCGGTGGGGATGGAGGGACGGCGCGAGGTGATGGAGGTCCAGCTGGACAGGCCCGTGCCCTGCGGCGATTTTCTCGAGATCCTCAACGCCGCGCTGCCCGGCGACCTGAGGTGCCTTCACTGCAGGCCGGTCGACGACGGGCACCCCGCCCCCATGGCGCTGCTTGCCGCCGCGGAGTACGAGATCACGCCGCTTGAGCCCTGCGGAGGCCTGCTTGAAGCCGTGCCCGGCTTTCTCAAACGGCAGACCATCCCCGCCCTTCGCAAGACCAAAACAGGCGAGCGGCCCTGCGACCTGAGGCCCTGGATCTACAACCTGCTCGTGAGGGGGGAGGGCCTCCGCGCCGTCCTGGCCCTCAGGGAGAGCGGGACCTGCAAGCCGGACCTCCTGCTCTCGTCGCTGGCCGGGCACGCGGGCGTTCCCGTCCCCCGCTGCCGCATCACAAGGACGCGCCTGTACACGGAAGGCTTCGCGCCCCTGGAGGACGCATGAACCTGCTTCTGGTTCAAACGGGCGCGGACGCGGCTGAGTACGCAGCCATGGAGGACGGGCGGCTGACGGAGTACGCCTGCCTGCGCGCGGGGGCGACGGCGCTCACGGAGGGGGTCTGGCTCGGGAAGGTCTCCCGCGTGATGAAGAGCCTCTCGGCCGTGTTTGTCCGCCTTTCGCCGCAGCTGGAGGGCTTCCTCCCGCTCAGCGAGATCCCCTTTGAGACGAAGGCGCAGCCCGGGGACGAACTGATCGTTCAGGTCAGGAAACCCCCCGTGCAGGGAAAGGGGCCCTTCCTCAGCTGCGACGTCGCCCTTGCCGGCCGCCTGGCGATCCTGCTGCCCCTGAGCCGGGCGCGGCACGTATCCGGGCGCGTTGAAGACCGGGAGGAGCGGGAGCGGCTGCTTTCCGTTGCCGGAGAACTCGCCCCGCAGGGCATGGGGCTGGTGATGCGCGCGCAGTCGGCGGGCCTTACCAGGGACGCGGCCGCGGCGGAGGTCGCGGAGCTCCTTGCGCAATGGACGGAGATCCTCAAAAAAGCCGCCGCCTCCCGCGCTCCGGCCCTGCTGCGCGGGAGCCCGGAGCCGCTCGCGCGGCTGCTGAGGGATCTTGCGTACACGCCGGAGAAGATCGTCGCCAACGCCGAACCGGCCTCCCTTCCCGCGGGCATCCCCCTGGAGCGCTGCCCGCAGCCCTTTGCGCTCTGGGGCGTACGCGAACAGCTCCGCAAGGCCCTCCGCCGCAGGATCTACCTGAAAAGCGGTGGCACGCTGGTCGTCGATCCCTGCGAGGCGATGACCGTGATCGACGTGAATACGGCCCAGAGCAGCTCCGGAAGGGACAAGGAGGCTTCCGTCCTGGCCCTCAACCTCGAGGCCGCGCAGGAGATCGCCCGCGTCCTGCGCCTCAGGCGCGCGGGGGGAATCGTCCTCATCGATTTCATCGGCATGCAGCAGGAAGGAAACAGGGAAAAGGTGCTTGCCGCACTGGAAGCCGCCCTGAAAAAGGACCGCGTGAAGACGGTCGTCCACGGATTCACCTCCCTGGGGCTGGTGGAGATGACGCGCAGGAAGGCGGACGAGCCGCTGGACGCGGAGACCCTCTCCCTGTGCCCCGCCTGCGGAGGGACGGGGCAGGCCTGCTCCCTGCCCGGGGAGCCTGCCCCGCGGGAGGAGGGGATCCTCCCGTGACGCGCGCGTCCGGGGTCCGCACCGTGCCGCCCGGGGAGATCGCCGCGCAGCGCAGCCATGCGCTCAGGGTGAAAGCCCACCCCCTCAGGCCCCGGTCCTTCTTCGTCGTCACCTACGGCTGCCAGATGAACGACCGGGATTCCGAGACCCTGTCGGGGATGCTGCGCGAAATGGGGATGGCGCCCGCGGCGAGCCGCGAGGAAGCGGACATCGTGCTGTTCAACACCTGCTGCATCAGGGACAACGCGCAAAGAAGGGCGATCGGGAACATCACCGCGCTCAAGGAGACGAAGAAACAAAGGCCCGGGATGATCATCGGCGTCTGCGGCTGCATGACGCAGCAGGAGGGGATGGCCCAGAGGATCCGGGAAGAGCTGCCCTTCGTCGACCTCGCCTTCGGCACAGGCAGCCTGCACCGCCTGGGCGAGTACCTGCTTGAACTGCTCGACACGCGCGAAAGAGTCATCGCGGAGCCGGGGGAGGACAGCCTGATCGTCGAAGGCCTGCCCGCAGAGCGCGGCTCGCGGTTCAGGGCCTACGTGAACATCATGTACGGCTGCGACAACTTCTGCTCCTACTGCGTCGTCCCCCTGGTCCGCGGCCGGGAGCGGTCGCGCGCGGAGGACGACATCCTCCGCGAAACGGAAGCGCTGCTCAGGCAGGGGGTCAAGGAGATCACGCTGCTTGGGCAGAACGTGAATTCCTACGGCAGGGACAGCGGCGGGATCTCTTTCCCGCAGCTGCTGGCCAGGCTGGCTTCCGCGGGGGCCGGCCGCATCCGCTTCATGACCTCCCATCCCCGGGACCTCTCCGACAGCCTGATCGAGGAAATGGCCTGCAACCCGGCCGTCTGCCCGCATCTGCACCTGCCGGTGCAGTCCGGGAGCGACCGCGTGCTTGAGCTGATGAACCGCGGCTACACCGCGGACGCCTACCTCGCGAAGATCGCGAAGCTCCGCCGCGCCGTCCCGGGCATTGGCCTGACCAGCGACCTCATCGTCGCCTTCCCTGGCGAAACCGAGGAGGACTTTCGGCAGACCCTGTCGCTGGTGGAAACGGCCGGGTACGACAGCGCCTTCACCTTCGTGTACAGCCCGCGGGCGGGGACGAAGGCGGCGGAGCTGCCCGGGCGCGTCGAGCCAGGGGTCGCGAAGGAACGCATCGGCCGGCTGATTAGCCTGCAGGAGGGGATCACCGCGCGCGTCCTCGCCTCGCTGCGCGGAGAGACGGTTCTCGTGCTCGCGGAAGGGCCGTCGCGCCGCAGCGCCAGGCAGATGACCGGAAAGAGCGGGCGCAACATCAGCGTGAACTTCCCCGGTGACCCCTCCCTGGCCGGGACCGTCGTCCCGGTGCGCATCACGGGCGCAGGCAGCAACAGCCTGCGCGGGGAGATCGACAGGAGGGGGCCGTGAGGCCCCGCGGGCCGGCGCGCCGCCCCTCTCCGCGGAGGCGCGGCCATGGCTGACGTCACCCCGATGATGCAGCAGTACCTGAGCGTCAAGGAGCAGCATCCCGACGCGATCCTCTTTTTTCGCCTCGGGGATTTCTACGAGATGTTCTTTGACGATGCCGTCACCGCCAGCCGCGAGCTTGAGCTGACGCTGACCGGCAAGGACTGCGGGCTTGAGGAGCGGGCGCCCATGTGCGGCGTCCCCTTCCACGCGGCGGACGCCTACGTCGCCCGGCTGATCAGGCGGGGCTTCAAGGTGGCCATCTGCGAGCAGATGGAGGACCCCGCGCTCGCCAAAGGCCTGGTCAGGCGCGAGGTGATCCGCGTCGTGACGCCCGGCACCGTGTCGGACCTGTCCGCGCTGGAGGAGCGCAGGAACAATTTTCTCGCTTCCGTGTTCGTCGCCGGCGCCCGCGCGGGGATGGCGCTGTGCGACGTGACGACGGGCGAGTTTTTCGTGCGTCCCGTTCCGGACGCGAAGGAAGGCCTGGGGACGGCGCTCTCGGCGCAAGCCCTGAGCGAAGTGATCACCAACGCCCCGGAACTCGTCGGAGGGATGACCGACGCCTGCCTGCAGCCGCGCCCGGCGTCCGACTTCTCTTTCCCGGAGGCGCGGGACGCGCTGCTTGGACATTTCCGGGTCGCGGCGCTGGACGCCCTGGGGCTTGGGCGGACGCAGGCCGCCGTGGTGTCCGCGGCCGGCGCCCTGGTCCGTTACCTGTCGGAAACGCAGAAGAACTCCCTTCCCCACATCAACCGGCTGCGCGTCCTCGCCCCCTCAAAAACCATGCCGATGGACCTGGCGACCCGGCGAAACCTGGAGCTGACCGAAGGGCTTCGCTCCCGCTCCGCGCACGGCTCGCTGCTGTGGCTGCTGGACAGGACGGAGACTGCCATGGGCGGCCGCCTGCTGCGCTCCTTTGTGGAACAGCCCCTGGTCGAGGCTGCCATGATCCGCGAGCGGCTGTCCGCGGTCTCGGCCCTGTACGCCGAGCCGGTCCTGTGCGAGGAACTGGCCGGGATCCTCAGGCGTGTCTACGACATGGAGCGCCTGCTGTCGAAGGTGGCGTTCAGGACCTTCAACGGGCGGGACTGCCTGGCGCTGCTGCGCTCGCTCAAACAGGCGCCGGAGGCGCTCGCGCTGCTTGAAAACGTGGAAGCGGAAGGAATCGCGAAGCTCAGGGGGATCATCGACCCGCTCCCCGGGCTCGCGGGGCTGCTCGAGGAAGCCATCGACCCCGACGCGCCGATCCTCCTGACGGAGGGCGGCGTCATCCGCAAGGGCTACAGCGCCCGGCTCGACTCGATCCGTTCCGCGGCCACCGAAGGCAGGCAGTGGCTGACGGACCTGGAGGCAAGGGAGCGCGAACGAACGGGGATCAAAAACCTCCGCGTGCAGTACAACCGGGTCTTCGGCTACTACATCGAGGTGACGAAGTCCAACCTCGCCCTCGTGCCGCCCGAATACCAGCGCCGGCAGACGCTGGCCTCCTCGGAGCGCTACACCACCGACGAGCTCAGGGAGATCGAACGCAGGGTGGTCGGCGCGCAGGACGAGGCGGCAAGGCTGGAGGCGGAGCTGTTCGACGGGGTGCGGGACGCGGTGTCCGCGAAGCTCCCGGCCCTTCAAAACACGGCCCTTGGCTTCAAGACCCTGGACGTCCTCCTGTCGCTTGCCCGCGTGGCGAGGGAGAACGGCTACGTCTGCCCCGTCCTGAGCGAAGCGGGGGAAATGGACATCCGCGACGGCCGGCACCCGGTCGTGGAAAAAACGCTGGGCCGGCAGGCCTTTGTGCCCAATGACACCGCGATGGACGGCGGCGGCCGGCGGATGCTGATCGTGACGGGGCCCAACATGGCCGGCAAAAGCACCTACATGCGCCAGACCGCGCTGATCACGCTGATGGCGCACATGGGCAGCTTCGTGCCCGCGGCTTCCGCGGTCGTCCCCCTGGTGGACAACATCTTCACCCGGGTGGGCGCCTCCGACGACCTCGCGTCCGGGCAGTCCACATTCATGGTGGAGATGAGCGAGCTGGCCTACATCCTGCGCAGCGCGACCGGCAGGTCCCTGGTGATCCTCGACGAGATCGGGCGCGGCACCAGCACCTTCGACGGGCTGAGCATCGCCTGGGCGACCGTCGAGCACCTGGCCGACAAGGAGAAGGTCGGCGCGAAAACGCTGTTCGCCACCCATTACCACGAGCTGTCCGAACTCGAAGGGGTCCTGGAGGGTGTGCAGAACTACTGCGTGTCTGTAAGGGAGATGGGGGAAGAGGTCGTGTTCCTCCGAAAGATCGTGCCGGGAGGCGCGGACAAGAGCTTCGGCGTCTATGTCGCCCGCCTGGCCGGCCTGCCCAGGCCCGTGATCGCGCGCGCGCGGGAGATCCAGGCGCGACTCGAGGCAAACGACATCACCCAGTACTCCATCGGCAAAAACATCCTGGAAAAGCGCGGCAGCCGGAAAAACCAGCAGGTCGCGCTGCTGGAGTACGGAAAGACCGAGCTGGTGGAGGAACTGTCCAGGCTGGACGTGCTCTCCATGAGCCCGATGGACGCGCTCAACGCGCTCTTCTTGCTCCGGGAGAAGGCGAGGAAGCTGTGAGGGACGGGATGGCGGACGGCAGGATCCTCAGGCTGACCCCCGAGGTCATCGGCCAGATCGCCGCGGGCGAGGTCGTGGAACGGCCTTCCGCGGCGGTCAAGGAGCTGGTGGAGAACAGCATGGACGCGGGCGCCGGCTCCGTGACGGTCGAGATCAGGGACGGGGGGCTTACGTATATCCGCGTGTCGGACAACGGCTCCGGGATCGCGGGGGAGGACCTGCGCATGGCCTTCGAGCGCCACGCGACCAGCAAGATCAGGGACGCGGCCGACCTCCACAGCCTCGGCACGCTCGGGTTCCGCGGAGAGGCGCTCGCCTCCATCGCGGCGGTCTCGCGGGTGACCCTGCTGACGCGCAGGCGCGGGAGCGGCTCGGGGGTGACGGCCGTCAACGAGGGCGGCCTCCTGGCACGCATCGAAGAGGCGGCCTGCGCGGAGGGGACCTCGGTCACGGTGCGGGATCTTTTCTACAACGCCCCCGTGCGGCGCGGGTTCATGAAAAAGCCCGCGGCCGAAGCCGCGCAGGTCACGGACCTCGTGACGCGGCTGATCCTTTCGCACCCCGAGGTCTCCTTCCGCCTCGTCAGCGAGGGGAAGACCGTCCTGTTCAGCCCCGGGGACGGCCGGCTGGAAAGCGCGGTGATGAGCGTCTACGGCGTGGCGGCCCTCAGGTCCTTCGTCCCGGCCGAGGGCAACCGCAGCGGGGCGCTGATCTGGGGCTATGTGGGCGTCGGGGACGCCGCGCGGGGGAACCGGGCGCATCAGCTGTTCTTTTTGAACGGCCGGGCGATCCGCAGCGACCTCCTTTCCCAGGCGCTGGAGGAAGCCTGCCGGCAGCGGGTGACGGCGAGCCGCTTCCCGCTTTGCGTGCTGCATCTTCAGCTGCCCTTCTCTTCCGTCGACGTGAACGTGCACCCCAACAAGTGGGAGGTGCGCTTCGCGGACGAGAAGGCCGTTTCCGGTGCCCTGCGGGAAGTGGTCTCCGCCGCGCTGTCCGGCGGCGGGGCGCAGGCGCTCCCGCCCCCGCTGCTCCCCGAGGCGCCGGAGCCGGCGCGGCAGACGCCCGCGCAGGTCAGCCGCAGGGAAGTGATCCCGTTTGAAGCCCCCCCGGCGGGGACGCCGGAGGAGGCGCCCCCCGCCGCCGCGGCGGAGCCGCGGGACGCGATGCGGCTGATGGATCCCGCCAGGGAGGAAACGAAGGAAAGCCCGGGCCGCCCGGAGCCCCCGGGCGGGCAGAAGGAAAAGCAGGCTGAGGCCCCCGGCCTGGAAACGCCGGCGCTGGCGCCCCGTCTGGCGGGGACGCAGGTCCGCCTCATCGGCTCCGCCTTCAACACCTACATCCTCTTTGAAAGCGGCGGCGCGCTGATCCTCTGCGACCAGCACGCCCTGCACGAGCGCCTGATCTACGACCGCATGGTCCGGGCCCTGGACGGGGGAGTCCTGTCGCAGATGCTGCTGAGCCCGCTCATCGTGCCGCTCTCCGCCCGGGAATACGGCAGCTTTCTTCAGTACCGGGCGCTGCTTCAGGAAGCGGGCTTCGATGCCGAGGACTTCGGCGGGCGGAGCCTGCGGCTCCTGTCCGTCCCGATGCAGCTGGGCGAGCCCTTCGCGGAGGGCTGCCTGAAGGAGGCGCTGGACGAGCTGGAGGCCACGGGCTCGCTGTCTGACCGCAGGCGCCTGGAGCGCATCCTGCAGACGGCCTGCAAGCATGCGGTGAAGGGCGGGGAACGGCTGCCGGAGGAGACCCTGCTGGCCCTGGTGCGGGACATGCTCGAGGGCAACGTGACCCCGACCTGCCCGCACGGCAGGCCCCTGATGCTCTCCCTGACGCGCGCCGAGCTGGACCGGCGTTTCAGGCGCGTCCAGGGCTGAGAGGGTGCGCGCGGTGGACAAGCCCCTGGTGGCCGGGATCGTCGGCCCGACGGCGGGCGGGAAAACGGAACTGGCGCTGCGCCTGTGCGCCCGTCTGCCCCTGGAGATCGTCTGCATGGATTCGATGCAGGTCTACCGGGGGATGGACGTCGGCACGGCGAAACCCGGCCCGGAGCAGCGGCGGACGGCGCCCCATCACATGCTGGACGTGGCCGACCCCCGGGAGCCCTACTCGGTCGCGCGCTACGCGCAGGAAGCCCTCGCGTGCGTCCGGGGCATCCCCGGCAGGGGCCGCGTCCCGCTGCTGGTCGGCGGCACGGGCCTGTACCTGAGGGCGCTGTCCCTCCCCCTGACGCTGGGCAACGCCCCCGCGGCCCCGCAGGCGCGCGAGCGCTACAGGGACTACCTTTTGAGGGAGGGCAGGGAGGCCCTTCACGCGCTCCTCGCCGCGCGCGACCCGGACACGGCGGCGCGCCTGCACCCAAACGACACGAGGCGCGTGATCCGCGCGCTGGAGGTGCTGGAGCTGACCGGCGTCCCCCTGTCGCGCCAGCGGCTGCCTTCGGAGGCGGACTCGCCTTTCCGCTTCCTGCTGTTCGCGCCGCTATGGCAACGGGAAACGCTGTACCGCCGCGCGGCGGAGCGCGCCGGGCGCATGATCGCGGCGGGGCTCGCGGACGAGGTGAAGGGGCTGCTTGACGCCGGCGTCCCGCCGGACGCCCAGAGCATGCAGGGCCTGGGATACAAGGAGCTGCTCCCCTGCCTGAGGGGCGACGCCTCGCTTGACGAGGCGCGGGAGGCCCTCGTCGCCGGGACCTGCCGCTACATCAAGCGCCAGCTGACCTGGTTTCGGGGAGACGGCCGCGTCCGGTGGCTCGACGCGGAAGGCGCGGGCCCGGACGCCCTCTGCGCGCAGATGCTGCGGGCGGTCAAGGAGGAAGGATGCTGAAGGACCTCAGGGTGCTGCTCTCCCGGGCGCAGGAGGACTGCCGGGCGGTCTTCTCCGCGATGGAGGCGCGCGAAGAGGCGAACACGGCCCGCGTGCTCGAGGCCTTCCGGGAACACCGCGTGGCCGAGCGGCACTTCGCGCCGACGACGGGCTACGGCTATGGCGACGCGGGCCGGGACACGCTTGATAAAGTCGCCGCGACTGTTTTCCGGGCCGAGGAGGCGATCGTGCGCCCGCAGTTCGCCAGCGGCACCCACACGCTGTCGGCCTGCCTGTTCGGGCTCCTGCTGCCGGGAGACCAGCTGCTTTCGGCCTGCGGCAGGCCCTACGACACCCTGGACGGGATCATCGGCATCAGCGGCAGCCCGCCCGGATCCCTCCGGGAGATGGGCGTCGTGTACGGCGAGGTCCCGCCCAAGCCGGGCGGCGGGATCGATGCGGAGGCGGTGCTGCGGGCGCTCGGGCCGCGCACGCGCGTCGTGCTGATCCAGCGCAGCCGCGGTTACGCCTGGCGCCGGGCGCTGAGCCCCGCGGACATGCGACCGCTGATCGATAGGCTCAGGGCGGAGCGGCCGGACGTCTTCATCCTCGTGGACAACTGCTACGGCGCCTTCGTCACGGAGGACGAGCCCAGCTTTTACGGCGCGGACGCCGTCGCGGGGAGCCTGATCAAGAACCTGGGCGGGGGCCTGGCCCCGACGGGCGGCTACGTCGCGGGGACGGCCCGGGCCATCGCCCGCATCGAAAGCCGGCTGACCGCGCCCGGGATCGGCCGGGAGGTGGGCAGCTACGCCGCCGGTTACAGGCTCTTCTACCAGGGGCTCTTCATGGCGCCCCATACGGTGACCCAGGCGCTGAAGACGGCCGCCCTCGCGGCGCGGGCGTTCGAGCTGCTGGGCATGGAGACCTCGCCCCGCTTTGACGAGCCCAGGGCGGACATCATCCAGGCCCTCCGCCTGGAGAGGCCCGAACGCGTGGTCGCCTTCTGCCGGGGGATCCAGGCGGCGTCCCCCGTGGACAGCTTCGCCGCGCCCGAGCCCTGGGATATGCCCGGCTACGGGGACCAGGTCATCATGGCGGCCGGGACCTTCGTGTCCGGCGCCTCCATCGAGCTCTCCGCCGACGCGCCCATGCGCGAACCCTACGCGGTCTACCTGCAGGGCGCGCTCACCTACGCGCACGGCCGCCTGGCGCTGCTGTCGGCGCTGCGGTCCATGCGGGAGGCCGGCTGCCTGAA
>CAZLYF010000010.1:0-33764 GCA_964563725.1 uncultured Oscillospiraceae bacterium | reverse complement strand
AGCAAACGGCCCCCCGCTGAAAAATCAGTTGACACGGCTGTAAAATCACTGATATACTTCGCCCAGCGTACAGAAGGGCCCTGCTTCGGCGAGCGGCGGGAGATCCACGGAAAGCGTTCCCGCCAGCGGCGTGAAACTCCCGGAGAGGGTTCCGCGAGCGGCCCGGGGTCCCCGGCAAAGGCCCGCGGACGCCCCCCCATGCGGGAGGGAGTGCGCTCACCCAGATATATCGGCGCCCTTGAAAGGGCCTCCCGGTATAAATATGTTTTATCCTTAAAGGAGGAACCCCGATGAAGAAGCTTCTGGCACTGGCGCTGGCGGCGGTCCTGCTGCTTTCCATGGCGGCGGTCGCGGGCGCGGAAGGCAAAACCGAACTGGACATGCGTGCCCTGATCTGGAAATATGACGACACCTACGGTTCCACCGTCCGCGCGGCGATGGAAAAATGGGCGGCCGCCTATACTGAGGAGCTGGGCATCAAAATCAACCTGACCATGTATGACGCGGCCGACGACATGGCCAAGCAGATCGAGCAGGCCACGATCATCATGAGCGAGAAGCCCGACTTCGTCATCATCAACCTGGCTGAAGTCGCCAACGGGCAGGTCCTGGTGGACATGTTCAAAGAGGCGGGCATCCCCTTCCTGTTCTACAACAAGCAGCCCGCCGAGGAGACCGTGCAGTCCGTGCTGGTCGACACCGGCACCATCTTCATCGGCACTCTGGCCCGCCAGGCCGGCGACATGCAGGGCGAGATCCTGGCTGACATGTACAAGGCTGACCCCTCCATCGACAAGAACGGCGACGGAAAGCTCCAGTACGTCATGCTCAAGGGTGAGGCCAACAACCCCGAAGCGATCGCGCGCACCCAGTATTCCGTCGAAACGGCTGAGCTCAACGGCGTAGCGCTCGAGCAGATCGGCGACACGCTCGTGTGCGACTGGGACCAGGCGAGGGCGCAGGACGCCATCATGGCTACCTGGGCGGCCTATGGCGACAAGATTGAAGTCATCTTCGCCAACAACGACATGATGGGCCTGGGCGCGGTCGCGGCCCTGAACGCCTACGGCTACAACACCGGCATCGCGGGCGATCCCTCGGTCGTGATCATCGGGGTCGACGCCATTGACGCCGCGATGGAATCCATCAAGAACGGCGGCATGACAGCGACGGTGCAGCAGGACGGCGACGCCATGGGCAAAGCCAACATCCGCATCGCGGTCAACGGCGCCCTGGGCAAGGAATGGCTGGACGGGACGGAGTACGTGTACACCACGGAAGATCCCTTCCACTGCATCCGCATCCCCTACGCGAAGATCACCGAAGTCGAGTGAGACCTGACCGGGACATCTCCTGACGCGGGAGGAGGCGCGGCCTCGCGCCGCGCCTCTTCCTTTTCATCAGCGGCGAAAAGCGGTGAGATCATGCAAGAAGACAGGCCCGCGTACCTGCTTGAAATGGTCGATGTCGACAAGCGTTTCCCCGGCGTCCACGCGCTCAACAAGGCGCAGCTGAAGCTCCGCCCGGGCTCCGTCCACGCCCTGATGGGGGAAAACGGCGCAGGGAAATCGACGCTGATGAAGTGCCTGTTCGGCATCTACAAAAAAGATTCGGGCGCCATCCTGATGGAAGGCCGGGAGGTCAACTTCGAGAATCCCCGGCACGCGCTGGACCACGGGGTGGCCATGGTGCACCAGGAGCTCAACCAGGTGCTGCGCCGCAGCGTGATGGAAAACATGTGGCTCGGACGATTTCCCACCAAACGCGGCCTGGTGGACAGCAGGCGGATGTACCAGGACACGGTCAGGGTGTTCAAGGGGCTGAACATCGACGTGGACCCAAAGGTGATCATCGGGACGCTCTCCGTCGCCAAGCGCCAGATGGTGGAGATCGCCAAGGCCGTTTCCTATGACGCGAAGATCCTGGTGCTCGACGAGCCGACCTCCTCGCTGACGGAAAACGAGGTCGGGCACCTGTTCGCGATCATCAAACAGCTGGCCGCCAAGGGCGTGGGCATCATCTACATCTCGCACAAGATGGACGAGATCCTGTCCATTTCCGACGAGGTGACCATCATGCGGGACGGCCAGTGGGTCGCCACCCGGCCGGCGAGCGAACTGGACAACAAGCAGATCATCCGCCTGATGGTCAACCGCGATCTGACGCAGCGTTTCCCTGAAAAGCGGAACGTGCCCGGCGAGGTCCTCCTCAGGGTCGAGAACCTGTCCAGGAAATATGAGCCCGCTTTCCGCGACGTGAGTTTCGACCTGCGCAAAGGCGAGGTGCTGGGCGTCGCCGGGCTGGTCGGCTCGCGCCGCACGGAGCTGCTCAACACCCTGTTTGGCGTTTTCACCCGGGCAGGCGGGCAGATCAGCCTGGACGGCAAACCCATCGGGAACAGGACGCCCGGAGAGTCCAGGCGAAACGGCTTCGCCCTCATTACCGAGGAGCGCCGGGCGACCGGCCTGTTCCCGGTGATGAACATCACCTTCAATTCCACCATCGCCAACGTGGACGCCTATGGGAAACTGCTCCTGTCCAACAAAAAAATGAGCGGGGACACCAAGTGGGTGGTCGAAAACCTGTCGGTCAAGACGCCCAGCCAGCGGACCGCGATGCGCAGCCTCTCGGGCGGGAACCAGCAGAAGGTGATCATCGGGCGCTGGCTGCTGACCAGCCCCAACGTGCTGCTGCTCGACGAGCCGACGCGCGGCATCGACGTGGGCGCGAAGTTTGAGATCTATCAGCTGATCCTGAGCCTTGCCGAACAGGGCAAGGGGATCCTCATGGTGTCCTCGGAGATGCCTGAGCTCATCGGGATCTGCGACCGCATCCTCGTCATGTCCAACGGCAGGATGGCGGGCATCGTGGAACGGGGCGTCGATTTTGGCGGCGTCGAGCACGAACAGGAGAAGATCCTCCGCCTCGCGGCCAAATACATGTAAATCGAGGGTGGAAGCATGGAAAAGGCAGTGAAAATCGACCGGAAGAAGGTCAACGAGTTCCTTCTGAACTATGCGCTGTACATCATCCTCATCGCGATCCTGGTCACGGTGAGCATCATCAAGCCCAACTTTGTGGCCCTTTCCAACGTGCTGAACATCCTCAAGCAGGCGTCCACCAAGGGGATCCTCGCGCTGGGCTGCGCCGGCATCATCGTGCTGGCCGGCACGGACCTGTCCATCGGCCGCGTGCTGGGCTTGAGCGCCGCGGTCACCGCCTCCCTGGTGCAGTCAGTCACCTACGCGTCCAGGTACTATCTGGGGATGACCCAGCAGCTCCCGATGATCGTCCCGCTGCTCGCGGCCATCGCGATCTGCGTCATATTCACTTTGATCAATGGCTTTGGCGTCGCGAAGCTCCACATGCACGCCTTCATCATCACGCTGGGCACGCAGCTGATCGCCTTTGGCGCCAACTGCATCTACATCGAGTCCCAGCCTTCGGGCTCCGCGCAGGCGCTTTCCACCTTTGACCGGAATTTTCTCAACGCGGCCGCGGGCAACCTGATCATCGGCGACGCGAGGATCCCGCTGGTTGTCCTGTACTTCCTGCTGCTCGCGGTGCTCATGTGGCTGGTATGGAACAAGACGAGGCTGGGCAAGAACATGTTCGCGGTTGGTGGCAACACGGAAGCCGCGGCCGTATCCGGGGTGAATGTGGCCAGAACGATCATGCTGGTGTACCTGATCGCCGGCGTCCTCTACGGGATCGCCTCCTTCCTGGAGGCGGCGCGCATCCAGTCCGTCGGGGCCAACACCGGCATCAACTATGAGCTGGACGCCATTTCCGCCTGCGTCATCGGCGGCGTGTCCTTCTCCGGCGGCGTGGGGACCATCCAGGGCGTCGTGATCGGCGCCATCATCCTGCAGGCCATCAACTACTCGCTGTACTTTCTGCAGGTGAACGCGTACTGGCAGTACATCATCCGCGGCCTGATCATCGTGCTTGCGGTCGCCATCGACGTACGCAGGTCGCTTGTGAAAAAATGACGCGCATGAAGGACGGGGAGCCGCGGCGGGGCATCCGGGAGAAACTGTACAGCCATATCCGCGTGTCCGTCCGCACCATGGACAGAATCATCGCCGCGATCGCCGTGCTGCTGTTCCTGGCGATCGTCCTGGGGATCGTCCAGGGAAACCGGTAGGGCCGGATCTCACCAAGCGGCGCGCGCGCCGCTTTTTTGATCGGCGCAGGCTTGCGGAAAAGGGAGGGAAACATGCTCAGGATCGAGGGACTGAGCAAGTCCTACGGCGGGAAGAAGGCCGTTGACGGCCTTTCGATCCATGTCCGCGGCGGCGAGATCTACGGGTTCATCGGGCACAACGGCGCGGGCAAGACGACCACGATCAGGGCCTGCTGCGGCATCCTGCGCTTCGACGCCGGAGAGGTCCTCATCGACGGCCTGTCCATCCGCGAAAAGCCCCTGGAATGCAAGAAGCGGCTCGCCTACATCCCCGACAGCCCGGACCTGTATGAGTTCATGACGGGCATCGGGTTTCTCCGTTTCGTAGCGGACATCTACCGCATCCCGGGAGACGAGCGGGAGGCGAAGATCAGGCGCTACGCGGAAGCCTTCGATCTCAGGGACGACCTCGCCCAGCGCGTCGGCGCCTATTCCCACGGCATGAAGCAGAAACTCGCGCTGGTGGGCGCGCTGATCCATTCGCCCAGGCTCCTCCTCCTCGACGAGCCGTTCACGGGGCTCGACCCCAGGGCCTCCTTCACGCTCAAGGGGATCATGCGGGAGATCTGCGACGCGGGCGGGGCGATCTTTTTTTCGACCCACGTGCTGGAAGTCGCCGAGAAACTGTGCGACAGGGTGGCGATCATCCGGCGCGGGAAGCTGGTCGTCTCCGGGAGCATGGCCGAGGTGAGGGGCACGGAATCGCTGGAGGAAGTCTTCCTGGAGCTGGAGGACGCGCATGTTTAGGGCGCTGCTGGGCGTCAGGCTCCGGGCCCTGTTCCTGTCCCTGTTCCATTCCGGCAGGCCGGGGAAAAAGCGCGGGCCCCTGTTCAAGGCGCTGGTCCTGCTGCTGGCCCTGTACATCGCCGGGAGCGCCGCAGGCCTGTTCGGATCCTTCTTTTACGGCCTCGCCGCCCCTTTCGAGCGGGCGGGCCTCTCCTGGCTTTACTTCGCGCTGGCCGGCCTCGCCGCCTTCGCGCTCCTCTTCATCAGCGGGGTCTTCCTGGCCCAGTCGCAGCTGTACGAGGCGAAGGACAACGCGATGCTCCTGGCCCTGCCCATCCCGCCGCGCCTCATCCTGCTGAGCCGGATGGCCGCGCTGTACCTGTTCACCTTCGCGATGCAGGCGCTGATCCTCGTCCCGGCGGCCGTCGCATACCTCCTTCAGGCGCCGCTGTCCCTTCCGGGGGGCCTGAGCCTCGCTGCCGTATCCCTGGCCCTTCCGCTCCTGACCCTGGCGCTCTCCTGCCTGGGCGGCGGACTGCTGGCCCTGCTGAGCGCCCGGATCAGGCGCCGATCGCTCGTGGTCACCCTTCTCTCGGTGCTGTTTCTGCTGGCCTACCTCTTCTTCTTTTCAAGGATCAGCCTCTACTACGCCCGCCTCATCGAAAACGGCGCCCAGGTGGCGGAAGCGGTGCGCAGGGCGCTGTTCCCCGCCTACCATCTGGGGCTGGCCGTCGCCGAAGGGGAGCTCAGGAGCCTGATCATCTTTTTGCTGTGCGCAGCCGCCCCCTTCCTGCTGGCCGCCGCGGCGCTGTCGCGGAGCTTCGTGCGCATCGTCACCGCCAACAGAGGCCTGGCGCCCGTGCGGTACCAGGAAAGGCCCCTGAAGGAGCGGCGTCCCGCCCTGGCGCTCCTGAACAAGGAACTCACGCATTTCTCCTCGAGCCCGATGTATATGCTCAACGGAGCCATGGGCGTGCTGTTCACGCTGCTCCTTCCCGCGGCGCTGCTGGTGAAACGCGACCTGCTCGAGGCCGCGCTCAGCCAGTTCGCCGTGCCCGCCGGGCTGGCCGCCCCCGCCGCCGTCCTCGCGCTGTGCATGATCTCGGCGACCAACATCATCTCCGCGCCGTCGGTCTCCCTGGAGGGGAGGAGCCTCTGGATCCTCCGGTCGTTCCCGGTGGACCCTGGGATGGCGCTGCGCGCGAAGGCCGGGGCGCACGCGGCGGTGTGCCTGCCCCCGCTCGCGTTCGCGGCGGCCGCGCTCTCTTTCCTGCTGGAAGCGACGCCCCTGGCCAAGGCGATGCTCTTCGTCCTTCCGGCCCTTTTCACGGCCTTTGACGCGCTGCTGGGGGTCGCGGTCAATCTGAGGTTCCCGAGGCTCGAGTGGAACAGCGAGACGGAGGCGATCAAGCAGGGGGCGAGCACGATCGTCACCATGCTCGCCTGTTTTACGGCCGTCGCGGCCCCGGCCCTGCTGTACGCCCTGCTGCTGAGTAAGCTGGTCCCGGCGGACCTGTACATGGCGCTCCTGTCGCTCGCGTTCCTGGGCGCTTCGGCACTGCTGTGGCGCTACCTTGGCGGGGCCCGGGGCAGGGAAGCCTTTGAGACCCTCGGCTAGATCCGCCGCCCGCGGGCTGCCGCGCCAAGGAGGTTCGGACGGATGACGCGCATCGGTTACGCCTGTCTGGCCGTCGGGGTCCCGGATACGGGCATCCGCGGGGTCACGTTGAAAAACGCCGGCGCGGAGCGGCTTGCCGAACTCATCGCCCACAACCTCCGCTCCCTTGAACAGATCCTCAAATACAATGCGGGGCAGGGCATCCGGCTGTTTCGGATCAGCTCGGACCTCATCCCCTTCGGGTCGAGCCCCGTCAACCGCCTGCCCTGGCCGGAGCTGTTCCGGGAGGATCTCCAAAGGCTCGGGCAGCTCATCGCGCGCGAGGGGATGCGCATCTCCATGCATCCCGGCCAGTACACCGTGCTCAACTCCCCAAGCGCGGACGTGGCGCGCCGGGCCGCTGAGGACCTCCTTTACCATGCCCTGGTGCTGGACAGCCTGGCGGGTCCGGACAAGCGCCACAGGATCGTGCTGCACGCGGGGGGCGCATACGGGGACAAGGCCGCGGCGCTGGAGCGCTTCGCGGAGCGTTTCGCGGGGCTGCCCGAGGCGGTCCAAAGCAGGCTCGTGCTTGAAAACGACGACGTCTCCTACACGGCCGCGGAGGTGCTTGCGCTCGCCGGGCGGCTGGAGGTCCCGGCGGTGTACGACAACCTTCACAACGCCCTGAACCCGTCCGATCCCCCCAGGGGGGACCTTGACTGGATCGACGCCTTTGCCGGCACATGGACGGCCGCCGACGGGCCCCAGAAGATCCACTACTCGCAGCAGGCCCCCGGCGGGAGGGCCGGCTCCCACTCCGCCGCCATCGCCATCGATGAATTCCTGCGCTTCCACGAGGGGCTCGGCGGGCGTCAGATCGATCTGATGCTCGAAGTGAAGGACAAGAACCTCTCGGCCGTCAAGTGCATCCTCTGCGCCGGGGGCGGGAGGAACATCGGCGCGCTGGAGCGCGAATGGGCGCGCTACAAGTACAGCGTGCTCGAGAAGGATCCGCGGGCCTACCGCCAAATCAGAGCGCTGCTGAAGGACAAGGGGGGCTTTCCGGCCGTGGAATTCTACAGGCTGGTCGAATCCGCCCTCGCGAGGGAGGCGACTCCCGGCAACAGCGTCAACGCCTTTCTGCACCTGTGGGGATATTTCAAGGACAAAGCCTCCGACAGGGAGAAGCAGAGTTTCCTCGATCACCTGGAGGGCTTCAAGGCCGGAGGGCTTCCCGCCGCGGCGCTCAGGCGGGAACTGTTCAGGCTCGCCGAACGGTACGGCGAAGGCTATCTCCTGGATTCGCTGTATTTCGTCCTCCCCGGGCTCTACGGCGCTTCCTGAGAAAGCGCTCCGCGCGGCTGGCGCCGGGAGCGGCGCCCGGATATACTGTAGGCGGCGGAGGATCCCGTACAGAATTCCCCGGGAGGCGGCCATGGCGCGCAAGACCCTTCTCGTGTTCGTGCTGCTTGTCCTGGCAGCCTCCGTTTCGGGCGCCGCGGCGGGGGAAGGCCCCCCGGCCGGCGGTTTCGCGGCGCTGTACGAGGCGGAGGAAGCAGGCGTCCTGCGCTTCGACCCCCTCGGCACGGCGGGCTATGTCCAGGATATGGACCTCAGGGGAGGCCTCCTGGCCCTGCTGGTCCTGGGCGCGGAGGGAGACGGGAACGGAAGCCTGGTGCTGTATGACCTCTTTGAGGGCAAACAGACGGCGCGCAGGGCGCTGGACGGCGATTCGTACGCGCTGGAACTCTCGCTGCTTGAGGACGGACGCGTCTGCGTCCTTGACTGGCAGACCCTGGAAACGACGTTCTACGATGGATCGCTCCAACCGCTTGCCCTGCATCCGGGCGCGGCGGCGGAAGGGTACTGCTGCCCCCTCCTGAGCCCTGACGGGAAGATGCTCTTTGGCATATCCGCCGACTGGAAGAGGATCGCCGGCTTCCCGCTGGAAGGCGGGCCGGGCTTCACGCACGAAAACCCGCTGGCCAAAGGCTGGTCTTTCTCGGAGATCCTGGGCTGCGAAGACGGAAAGCTCCTGTATACCTTGACGGACGCTTCCGGCAGGTCCCTGCTCAACGCGGTGGGCCTCGGGGATGGCAGGACGCAGGCGCATGCCGTCCCGCCCGGGTTTTACCGCCTGTCCGGGAGCCTTTTGTACGCCTCGTCCAGCGGCGGCGCATACTGGTTCATGGACCCGCGGGAAGGCCCGGGGATCGTGAGCTTCGGCGCCTGGCCGGACGGGGCGTACCCTGTGGCGGCCCAGGGCCCGCTCGTGGCCGCATGGCGGGGCTCGGGGGACAATGTCCTTCAGCTGTTCGACCTGAAGGGCGGTCTGCTGATCGCGTCGGGAAAAGGCTTTGAAGGGGACGGGGACGGATACCTGCAGCAGGTGCTGCTCTCGGAGAAAGGCTTCGCCGTGGTCCGCGCCGGCGACGAGCTGGCCGACCGCCCCGCTTTCTACCTGTGGGACTACGGCGCCCCGCCGGACAACGCGGACGCCGCCCCCAGGCGGACCACCCTGGAGGCGGTCCAGGCGGAAAACAGCCTCCTTGCCAGGGTGATCGGGGAGGACAGCGGGATCAGGGTGTACCTGGGCGTCAGCGGCAACGATTTTTCCGACGGGACCTATATGGCCGGCCAGGCGGAGGACCTGCTGCTCATCAACGCGGCGCTGAAGGAACTCCGCGCGTTCTGCTCAGGCTTTCCCGAAGGGATGCTCCGGGAGATCTGTGTCCCGCCCGTCACGCGCATCGGCGTCTATCTCTGCGGGGCGATCTCGCCCATCAGCAGCGAAGGCATCCATTCGCCCATGGGGTTCTCGTCCGTCGACGGGACCGAGCGCTGCATCGCCGTGAGCCTCTACGAAGCGGGCAAGCTTACGCAGAACCTGGCGCACGAATTCATGCACGCCATGGAAGACCGGCTCTGGCAGCGCGGGTACCGCCCCGAAACCGGTTCGCACCTGGTGAGGGACTGGGAACGGTTCGTCCCCCCGGGCCTCCCGGGGGCGGGCTACGCGTTTTCCTATCACGACGCCGAAGGCTACGAGTATTCCGACGTGGCCTTCACCGCGGACGACCCGGCCGCCGCGGAGGACCCGGAGCTGATCCTCTATGTCGACGCCTACTCGAAGACCTATCCGCTGGAAGACCGTGCCAGGATCTTTGAGCATCTGTTCGCGTCGGGGGACTCGCTGCCGGACTGCTTCGCAAGCTCCCGCCTCAAACTTAAGGCGCAGTATCTGTGCGCGGTGATCAGGGCGTGTTTCGACGCGGCCGCGGTGGAAGGGCCCCTCCGCTGGGAAAGGCAGCTCCCGCTGCTGCCCGTCGAGGCGTTCGGGCCCTTTCTTGAAAGCGCCGGCGGCCCGCCGGCGGGTGAATAACGCAACGGCAGGCATGGAGCCTGCCATTGAAGCCCCCGGGCGGGAGCCTGCGCGGCCTATTTCCGCTTGCGGGAAAGCGACAGCACGGACAGCCCGAAAAACAGCGCGCCCGTGCCCAGGAGGACCAGAAGATGCACGGCGGGGGAGAGGGCGCTGCCCCCCGCGTAGAGGCGGACGCCCATCATTTCCCTGAAGACCCGCACGGTCTCCTCCGGCGCGCCCGCGAAGGTCAGCGCGATGGGCTTTTCCATCAGCGCCTGCCGAAACAGCGCCGCGGCATGGGACGCGGGGACGAGCTTGACGATCCATTGCACGGCGCCGGGCAGCTGGCCGATGGGCATGTAGATTCCCGCGAGGAAGCCGATCAGCGTGCCCACGAGGGTGCTGGCGGTCGCGAAGGCGTTGCTGCTTTTCAGGAAGGAGACGATGAAGAGCATCAGGGCGGTGTTGGCGAAGGTGGACAGGAGGATGAGGCCGGCCGCCTTCAGCAGTGCGTCGGGGGCGGGGAAGCCGCCGCCGCGCGCGGCGATGTACACGACCGCGAGAAGAGCCGTCAGCAGGCTCATCGCGATCCCCACCAGGAAGGCGCTGAAGACGTAGCCGGCGGCGATGGCGCGCCTGCTGACGGGGGAGGACACGAAATCCATGTCGATGCGGTGGGCCTTGTCTTCCACCATCGTGCCCAGCGCGCCCAGCGCGGAGGTCACGGAGACCGCCGCGAGCAGCCCCGCCATGATCCACGTGTCCATCAGTGCGCGCACGCCCGGCGCCCCGCGGAAGATGTCGCTGCCCGCCCACGCGTCGCCCAGGAACAGCGCGTAGAGGCCGATGATGATGAACACGGAGAGCAGGGAAAAGAAAACGGAGGCGCGGTCCCTGAAGAACACGCGCAGGTTGCGGCCGATGAGCGCGTTCATTCCCTGATCTCCTTTCCCGTCACGGCGATGAAGGCGTCGTCCATGGTGCCTGTGCTGACCTCAAAGCCCATCAGGTGTTCGCGGCAGGCCTGGATGACGGGGAGCGCCGCCAGGGACGAGTCCACGCCGACGACCAGCTGATCCGCCGTCTGCGTGAAGGCCGTTTTGTTCGCGCGGAGGACGGCTTTCGCCGCCTCCACGTCGCGGCAGGCCAGCGTGACCCTGTCCCTGGTGTAGCGTTCCCTGAGTTCTGCGGGCGTGCCCTGCGCGGCGATCAGCCCGCTGTCGATAATGATCACGTAGTCGGCGCCGGCCGCCTCCTCCATGTAGTGCGTGGTGAGAAAGACCGTCATGCCGCGTTCCTTCTTCAGGCGGAGAACGGTTTCCCACACGCTCTTGCGCGTCTGGGGGTCAAGGCCCGTCGTCGGCTCGTCGAGGAAAAGGATGTCCGGCGTGTGCACCAGCGCCCGCGCGATGTCGCAGCGCCGCCTTTGCCCGCCCGACAGCTTGCCGTAGGGGCGCTTGAGGAAGCCTGTCACGCCCGCGGCTTCGGCGGCGAAGCGCACCGCCTCCCGCAGCGCCCTTCCCCTCAGCCCGTACAGCGCGCCCCGCGCGAGGAGGTTCTCCTCCGCCGTCAGCAGTTTGTCCAGCAGGCCGTCCTGGAACACCGCGCCGATGGAGCGCCTGATGGCGCCGTCATCCTTTCCCAGTTCATGGCCGTCCACCAGCACCCTGCCCGCGTCCGGCGAGAGGAAGGTGCAGATGATGTTGATGATGGTGGATTTTCCCGCGCCGTTTGGCCCCAGCAGCGCGAACAGGCCGCCTTTCTCCACGTAGAAGTCCACGCCCCGCACGGCCTGCACGGAGCCGTATGATTTTCTGAGCCCGTTGACCTCGATGATCCTCTCCATTGGACACCCTCCCGAAGAGCAGGGTCCGCCTGAGCCAAACAGAAGCCTGCCAGATTATAGTTCCGCCCCGCGGCCGTGTAAAGCCTGCGACGGCCCGGCCCGCGGGCTGCCGGTATACCCGCGCCGTTGCCACGCCGGGCGTTTTCTGGTACCATCTGGCCAGCAGAAAGAAACGGCGCGGGCGGATGCCCTGCGCGGCGCCCGCGACCAAAGGAGGCCGGCCCATGATCGAGATTCCCGAGAGCCAGACGCTGGCCAGGCAGCTGAGCGAAACGATCGCCGGAAAGACGGTCGCGGAAGTGACCGTCAACGCCTCCCCGCACAAGTTCGCCTTCTTCTACGGCGATCCCGCCGCCTATGGCGCCCTTCTGTCCGGGAAGACGGCGCAAGGAGCGCAGGCCTTTGGCGGTCAGGTCGAGATCGCCCTGGAGGACGTCCGGCTCGTCTTCAACGACGGCGACAGGCTGCGCTATCTCGAACCCGGCGCAAAGGCGCCGGCGAAACACCAGCTGCTCCTTCGCTTTGGGGACGGCTCCTCCATCGTCTGTTCGGTTCTGATGTACGGCGGCATCTACGCCTTCCGCGCCGGTGAGAACGACAACTATTACTACAACGTTGCCCGGCAGAAGCCGTCGCCGCTGAGCGATGCCTTTGACGAGGGCTACTTCCGGAGCCTCCTTGGAAGCACCGTCATGAACCTGAGCGTCAAGGCCTTCCTGGCCACGGAACAGCGCATCCCGGGCCTGGGCAACGGGGTCCTGCAGGACATCCTGTACCGCGCCAAAGTGCACCCCCGCGAAAAGCTGGACTCGCTGACGGACGGCGACGCCGGGAGGCTTTTTTTCAGCGTGCGCGATACCCTTCGCGAAATGACGGGCCTGGGCGGCCGCGATACCGAGCCCGACCTGTTCGGCCTTCCGGGGGGGTACAGGACGGTCCTGTCCAGAAAAACGCTCGGCAAGGCCTGCCCGGTGTGCGGCCGCGCCATCCTTCGCCAGGCCTACCTTGGCGGGAACGTCTATTTCTGTCCCTGCTGCCAGAGCCTGCATTGAATTCCAGGACAAAACCTGTCTTCAGGCTTGCGCTGCTTGCGCTGTGCGCGCTTTTCGTGCGCTCCGCCTGCGCGCAGCTCCCGGCGGGCGGCACGCAGTCCGCCGACAGCTACTTTGACCGGGTGTTTTCCGCGAAAGAGGCGCAGGGCGCAGCCGTCGTGGCCGCGCGGGGCGGTACGGTCCTGTATGAGTACTATTACGGGCGCAGGAGCGCGGCAAATGGGGAGCCGGTCACGCGGGACACCCTTTTCCGCGTTGCGTCCGTCACGAAAATGGTGTCTGCCGTCGGCGTCATGCAGCTTGTCGAGGACGGGAGAATCGGGCTGGACGAGCCGCTGGGGGACTACTACGGGCATCGCGTCGAAAACCCCAAAAAGCCCGGCAGCCCCATCACGCTGCGGCAGGTCCTGTCACATACCTCATCCCTCGCGAAGGAGGCCGGGACCCGTCCCAACTGGAGCGACCTGAACAAAAGCCGGCGCTACTTCACCAAATACGCTCCGGGCACGCGCTACGAGTATTCAAACCTCAACGGCGGCCTGCTTGGGAGCGTCATCGAGCTCGTCAGCGGGATGAGCGTCGACGCCTACATGAAAAAGAACGTGTTCGGCCCGCTTGGGATCGACGCGGGGTATTCCGCCGGACTGATTGAAAAGCCCGTAAACCTGTCCGCGCTGTTCAATGAGGACGGGACCCTCTATCTGTCGGCGGAGGATCTGATCGGCCAGGCCGCGGGCTACGACGATACCTGCGATCCCCTGAACCACTGCGAACGAACGGTGGGTTCCCTGCTGATCAGCGCGGAAGGGCTGGCCAGGCTTGCCTCGGCGCTGTGCGAGGGGGGAAAGGCGGGAGGACCGCGGCTTCTTGAGGAAGAAACGGCCCTTGCGATGCGGCAGGACCAGCAGGGCGCGTTCATGAGCACGGTGCTCTGCCAAAGCGGCTACGGGCTGGGCCTCGAGCGCTTCGGGGAACTGACCGGACCCGGCTATGAATGGTACGGGCATCAGGGACGATGGGAGGGCCTCGTCGCGAACGTCCTCTTTCAGCCCGACAGGCGACTGGCGCTTGTCCTCATCTGCAACGGCTCGGACGTGGTGCTCCGGGACCGCGTCAACAAGACCGCGGTGGACGCCGCCGGATATTTCTGGGAAATGCCCGGGATCGGGAACTGACCGGGGGCGGCCGCCCGCGCGGCCTGATTGGCCTACAGCTCTGCGCCGTTTGTCCGGATCACGTCCGCGTACCAGCGCCCCGAGTCCTTGACCGTGCGCTCGAGCGTCCTGAAATCAACGTGGACCAGCCCGAACCTCTGGTCATAGCCTGACGCCCACTCCAGATTGTCCGTCAGGGACCAGCAGGTATAGCCAAGGATCTCCACGCCGTCGTCCGCGGCGCGCCTAAGCTCCTTGAGATACCGGTGCAGGTAATCGATCCGCTGCGGGTCATGGACGCGCCCGTCCAGCGATACCCAGTCCATGCCCGCCATGCCGTTTTCCGTGATCAGGATGGGCAGGCCGTAGCGTTCCTGCAGGAACCTGGGCCCCCAGTACAGCGCGCCGGGCGTCACATTCCAGCCTGCCATGGTCCTGGGGCTGCCGGTGTAGGCGTATTCGCCGTAGGGTTTCGCGTCCGTTTCGCCGCCGTCTTTGCCATGATAGATGTTGACCCCGTAGAAATCCAGGGGCTGGCGTACCAGCGCCCATTCCTCCCCAGAAAAAAAATACATTTTCTCCCCGAAGCGGCTGTCAGCTTCTTCCGGGAACCGGCCGAGGCAGACGGGGTCCATCCACCAGGCGTTGGACATCATATAGTGTTCCCCGAGGAGGAAACTGCGCCTGCGCGCCTCCTCCACCCTGCCGGGCGCATCGCTTTCGGGCAGGAAGCAGTCCCCCGTGGGGGAGAAGCCCACGCGGATGCCTCCGCCGAGGGTTTCCCGCAGCGCCCTGACGGCCCTTCCGTGGGCCAGGAGGACGTGGCGCGTCATCAGCAGGATGTCTTCGTCCGGGGAATGCTCAAAGGGGGCGTGGATGCCGATGCGGTGGCCCAGGCCCAGGAAGATCTGCGGCTCGTTGAACGTGATCCACCAGGGGACACGGCTCCCGAGGGCGCGGGCGGCGGTCCTGGCGTACTCCTCGAACCAGGCGGGGCTTTCCGGGTTCTTCCACCCGCCTCTCTCGTACAGCGCGTGGGGCAGGTTCCAGTGGTACAGCGTGGCCATCGGGACGATGCCCGCGCCGATGAGCTCGTCCGCCAGCGCGCGGTAAAAGGCGAAGCCCTTTTCATTGACCCTGCCCGTGCCCCCGGGCAGGATGCGGGGCCAGGAGATCGAGAAGCGGTAATGCTTCAGCCCCATCTGCTTCATCAGCGCCACGTCTTCCCTGAAGCGATGGTAGTGGTCGCAGGCGACGTCGCCCGTTTCCCCGTGGGCGATCCTGCCTTTCTCCCTGCCCAGCGTATCCCAGATGCCCGGGCCCTTGCCGTCCAGAGCCCACGCGCCTTCGACCTGAAAGGCGGCCGAGGCCGAGCCCCACAGAAAATCCTTGCGAAACGGCATAGACCCTCCTTTGCGGGCCTGCGCCGCTGCCGGCGGCGCGGAATCGGGCGCTCAGCGTTTGAGCTGCACGTCCCTCTCATAGGCGTCCATCTCGTCGAGCCACGCGTTGCCCACGCGCGAACCGGTGGTGAGGCACAGGTAGTCCCACACGGCGTTGTGCGGAAGGTTGCGGAAGCCGTCCATCAGCGCGAGGCGGCGCGTGTCGTTGCCCTCCTGCTCAGCCTGTCTGAGCAGATCGCTTGGCTCCAGCAGCGCCTCGATGAGCGTTTTGCCCAGGGCGCGCAGGCCGATGATCCAGGCGCAGACGCGGTTGATCGTCGCGTCGAAATAGTCAAGGCCGAGGCCGACCTGTCCTCCGAGCAGATCGCCGCGCTTGAGCTCCAGCAGGATCCCGCGCAGCGGGTCGTCCTGGATGAGGCAGTGGTCGCTGTCCCAGCGCACGCCGCGGGTGAGGTGCAGCATCACGTAATCCACAAAGGGGCAGACCGCGGTCAGCTTGTCGGCCACGTTTTCCTGCGGGTGGTAATGCCCGGTGTCCATCGTGACCCCCACGCCCCTGCGGATGGCGTAGCCCAGGTAGTAGTCGTGGGAGCCCACGACAAAACACTCTGTGCCGATGCCGAACACCTTTCCCTCCAGCGTGTCGATGAGGTGCTCCCGGCTGTAGGGCTTTTCCAGGATCCTGTCCAGGGACTCCGTCAGCCTCGCCCGCCAGGCGGCGCGGTCGGCCGGCAGGTCCTTGGTGCCGTCGGGGACCCAGGTGTTGTTGACGCAGACCTGCCCGAGTTCCTTTCCGATCTCCGCGGAGATCTTGCGGCCGCCGATCCCCGCCCTGATCCAGTACTCCCGCGCCTCCCTGTCCGGAGAGGCGAGTGAGCAGCCGTTTTTCATCATGCGGTGCGTGAAGTAGGATACGTTGAAGTCGATGCCGCAGCCCCGGGCCCCGGCCCAGTCGATCCACGCGCGGAAGTCCTCCGTATCAAGGTCGCAGCGCTCCTTTTTGACGGCCGGTTCGGCATACATGCTGTGCAGGTTGATCTTGTGCCGGCAGGGGGAGAAGCGGAAAGCCTGCTCATAGTCCTGACGCATCTGCGCGGCGTTCCCGGCCCGTCCGGGGTAGCTGCCGGTCACGACGTTTTCGCTGTGCAGCCCCTCGCTGCCCTCGAAGCCCCGCACGTCGTCGGCCTGCCAGTTGTGCACGGACACGGGGATCGTCCTGAAACGCGCGATCGCCTCTTCCGTGTCCACGCCGAGTTCCGCGTAGACCTCCCTGGCGACTTCGTAGTTCTGGAGCACCTGTTTCTCGTTCATGTCGACCCTCCCAAACAATGTTGCCTTCCGGCGTTTTCTGTCCTGTCTGCCTGAGTATACCCGCCGCATCCGCCCGCGGGCAAGGCCGCGCCCGGCAGGAAGCGCCGCCAGCGCGGTCAGCGCGGCGAAAACATCATGCAGTCCACGAAGCTCTCCGCGAAGGCCGCGCTCCCGCTGAGGGGGACAAGCTCCGCCTCCCGCGCGATCCGTTCCGCCTGCCCGTGGAAGCCTTTCCTGAGCAGCAGCATCGCCGCGCCGGCAAGCGCGGTGTTGCCCAGCGTCTCCGCCCTGTGCGCCAGCGCCTCCGGGATGAGGCCGATGGCTGCGGCGCTGGCCGCGTTGAGATGGCTGCCGAAACCGCCGGCGATGCAGAAGCGCCGGATCTCCCCAAAGCGCACGCCCACGGTCCCGCACAGCGTTTCGATCCCCGCGGCAACGGCCCCCTTGGCCAGCTGCAGCTTGCGGATATCCTGCCGGGTGAGGGGTACCGAAGGCGCGATCTCAAGCTCTTCGCCGTCGAGCGCGCCGGTCTCGTCGAGCCTTCCCAGGCGCAGCAGCGCCGCTGCCGCGTCGATGAGCCCGGAGCCGCAGATGCCAACGGCGAGCTCGTCCCCGATGGTCGTCCACGCCAGGCTGCCGTCCCGGACCCCGACTGTGTCGATGGCGCCCGGCACGCTGCCCAGCCCCTTGAGGATCCCGCCGCCCTCGAAGGCGGGTCCCGCCGCGGTCGCGCAGCAGTACAGCCTGTTCTCCCGCCACAGCGCGATCTCGCCGTTGGTGCCGATGTCGATGAGCAGGGCGGTCTCTTCTTTTTCGCAGATCCCCGAGGCGAGCAGGGCGCAGGTGATGTCCGCCCCGACGAAGGCGCCCGCGCAGGGAGGCAGGTAGACGCTGCCGCCCTCTGTCCACTCCCCGAACAGGTGGTCCGCCGCGAAGGGGGCGCGCGAAAGGGAGACGGGGTCGCGGCCTGTCAGGAGGTAGAGCATCGTCGTGTTGCCGGTGACGACGGTCCTGTCGACCTCCTCCGGCGCGGCCCCCGCCGCCTGGCAGGCCTCGGCCTTCAGCCGGCCGATCGCGTCCAGCGCCAGCTGTTTCAGTTCCGCGCCCCTGCCGGCCATCGCCGCCTCGATGCGGCCGATGACATTGTCGGAGACCAGTCCCTGCGGGTTCCCTTCCGCAGCCGCGCGCAGGAGCTTTCCGCTCCTGAGGTCGGCCAGCTGCACGGCCAGCGTTGTCGTGCCGACGTCCACCGCCAGCCCCAGGCGCCCCGGCAGGGGGTCGGGATCGAAGGGCGGCATCGGCCCCGCCAGGGCGATGTTTTGCAGGGCCTTCTGCTCGGGCAGCCTCACGGACGCGTCCCCCGTGAGCCTTGTGCGGCAGGCGAGGCAGCGGCCGCCCTCGGGCGCGGGGGAGAGGCTGCCGGAGGCTTCCACCGCGCATCTGCCGCAGATGCCCCTGCCGCCGCAGGGCGTGCGCAGCGCAAAGCCGTTCTCCCTGAGCAGGACGCTCAGCAGCGGCGTCCCCGTGAAGCGCAGCGTCCGCGCACCGCCCGCGCCCAGGACCTTCAGCTCAGGCATCGCTGCGCCTCCCAAAGAGCACCAAGCCGAAATAGGTCACGGTGTCCGGCCCGTTGCTGTACCTGAGCCCGGCGTTCCTCGACGTTTGGAGGACGTCGATCCCGTAGGCCTCCAGGGAGGCCATCGCTTCCGCGGGCTTCAGGCAGGGGAGCCCGTCCCTGGCGCTGCATCGCTCGCAGGCCCGGCAGCCGCCCGAACCCAGATGCAGCAGGCCGCGTTCCCCTTCGAGCAGGGCGCGCACCCGCAAGGCGCAGGCGTTGTGTTCTTTTCCCGCATGGAGCATCCCTTCGATGTCGAAGGAGTCCTCAAGCGGCGACACCGTCTGGTACAGCACGGCCTCCCCGTATCGTTTCGCTTCCGCGATCAGCGCGTGGATGTCCCCCACGGCCGGCGGGCACATGTGGCAGAGGCCAAAGTTGCCGCAGGCGTTGCTTTCGCACAGGCCACGGAAGGCGGGATCGAAGACCACCCCGCCGATGAGGACATGCGCGGCCTTGTGCGCGCCGGCCAGGCGGACGGCCCCGAGCAGCGTCTGGGCGTCCATTCAGCCTGCCTCCGGGACGCAGCCGGGGTGCAGCGCCGCGGCGTCCTCAAGGATCTCCTTGAGCGACGGGCCTTCGCCGGCGAGGACGACGAGGCCGTTTTCCGGACTGGGGGACAGGCCCGGCGCCGGCTCAAGCCCCACCCAGGCGCCCACGCAGTCGGCCCGGAACAGGCCGTCCCTGAGCGCCACGACCCCCTTGACGCGCAGCGTGTCCTCGGCGAAAAGCGAGAGGAAACCCTTGAGCGCCCGGCTGTCAAGCTCCGGGCTGACCCGGACGAAGGCCTTCTGCAGGGAAACGTCCCGTTGATGGGGGAGTTCTTCCGCGCCCCCGCCCGGACGGAGGGCCGCCAGCCATGCGGGTTCAATCTGCGCGCGGACGGTCGGGCGCACCGAGGCCATCGGGAAACGTAAGGCCAGCGCGCGCAGGGTCTCCCGGACTCTTTCCCTGGTGACGAGGTCCGTTTTGTTCAGGAGGATCAGGCCGCTGATGCCAAGCTGCCTGACGCAGACGCGGGAGCTTGACAGGAGCTTGTGCACGTTGGCGGCGTCGGCCACCGAGACGCAGCCGCTGTAGAGGATCCCGGGGACCCGCCCTGTGATGGAGCGGATGGGCACGGGGTCGGAAAAGCCGGAAGCCTCGACGAGGATGCCCTCCGCCCCGTCCGCCGCGGCGGCCCGGAGCGCCTCCTCGAATTCATGAAGGCGGCAGACGCAGAAGATCGAGCCGTTGCTGATCTCTTCCACCGCCGCCCCCAGGGCCCGGAGCAGCTGCCCGTCGGTCCCCTCGCGGCCGAACTCGTTGACGATCACACGGAGCTTCCTGTCCGACTTAAGACGGATGAGGCGCTCAAGCAGCGTGGTCTTGCCCGCTCCAAGGAAGCCTGTGACCAGAAGCAGTTCAGCCATGGCGATGCCCTTCCCGCCCGCCGCGCCAGCGGCCGGGCTACAGCAGTTTCCGGATCTCGGCGTCGAGCTCCTCCCGCGAAGGGATGAGGGAGGCGAACTTCAGCTCGCCGCTCAGGTAGATGCTCGGAAGTTTTTTGACGCCCAGCTTCCGCGCGCGGGCGATGTTCTCCCTGGTCGTGGACTTGTAGTCCGCAAGGTCTACCGCCGCCCCGAAGCGCAGCTTCGCCTGGACCGCTGCTTCCAGCATGTAGGCGCAGGCGGCGCAGGTGTCCGAGTCCAGCGTGAACACCTCCACAAGCGGCCTTGGGAGCGCGGCGTAGTCCGGAAGCTCCACCGGCAGTTCCTCCGCGGCGGAAATGTAGTGCCTGAGCAGCTCCCGCACCTTTTCCGGTTCGCGCACGGCCTGGGAAACGCCGATGGCGTTTTCGGGGGGCACGTCGTAGGGCATGTCGCAGCCGGGCGCGATGACCAGGCCCCTGAGGGAATCGACGCCGTCGACCAGGTCGGTCACGGCTTTCATGTTGTCCGCCTGCGTCCCGTGCAGCATCACCGTGGTCAGGGGGATATTGCCGCCCATCGCGACGCCGTGGCGGTCCGCCAGCCGCTTGGCGTCCGGGAGGGACACGTTTTCGTCGACGAAGATGGCGTCCGGCGCGGTGAGGCACATGTCCCGGATGTTGCGCGTGGCGTCCCCGCAGACAAAAAAGGAGGACAGGGCCCCCTGTTCCCGGACAAAGCGGAACAGCTCCGCGAAAGGCTCAAGCAGGAAATGCCTGAAATGCGCGGAGGAGATCTGCGACACCATCGGGTCCACCATCGCGATCACGTCCATGCCCGCGTCCAGGTAGTACCCGGCCAGCCTGCGGGCGCAGGCGGCGCAGAAACGGAGCAGGCGCCGCACGCCGTCCGGGTCGTCGTACATGTCCATGAACAGGTCGCTGCCGCGCAGGTGCGAGGCCAGCGTGAAGGGGCCGCAGACCAGGCCGAAGAGGGCCGTTTCGCTGCCGACCGCCTCCTTCATGCGCCGCATCGCGCCAAGCGCCAGGGGGAGGCGGCCGTCCTCCTTCCCGGGCAGGGCGGCTTCGTCCGGCGCCGACAGGCCGCCGGCCAGCGGATGGCTGACCACGGAAGGGGGGCTGTTCGCGCTCCACCTGAGCCCGCAGCCGAGGATTTCCGCCTCCAGCTGCAGATCAAAGAGTACCGGCTGTCCGTCCGGCCTGTAGAGCCGGTTGACTGCCAGCAGGGCCTCGACCAGCGCGTCTTCGCTGGTCAGGAGCTTCGTCGCGTCCGCGTTGACCAGGCTGCCCGCGTGCACGCCCGCGAAGGGGACCCAGGGAACGCGCGGCGTCTCTTCGCGGCGCAGCGCTGAGAGCAGCAGTTCCCTGGGCTTCACGACATCCCTCCGATGAGCCTGACGGCGGCCTCCGCGGCGCTCGCGGCGTCAGGGGCGTAGGCGTCCGCGCCGATTTCCGCACGGTAGGCGTCCGTGACGGGCGCGCCGCCCACCATGATCTTCACGCTGTCCCTGATGCCGGCCGCCTGCGCCGCCTTCACCACCTCCGCCATCCCGCCCATGGTCGTCGTCAGCAGGGCGCTCAGGCAGAGGATGCGGCAGCCCTGTTCCTTCGCGGCCCGGATGAAGGCGTCGGGGGCGACGTCCGTGCCCAGGTCGATCACCTCGAAGGACTTTCCCTCCAGCATCATCTTCACCAGGTTCTTGCCGATGTCGTGCAGGTCGCCCTGCACGGTGCCGATGCATACCCTGCCCCTGGAGGCGACGCCCGAAGCCGCGAAATGGGGCTTGAGCAGCGCCACGCCCTTGTTCATCGCCCGCGCGGCCACCAGGACTTCGGGCACGAAGACCTCGTTGTTGCGGAATTTTTCGCCCACCACGCCCATCCCGGCGAGCAGGCCCTTTTCCAGGATGTCCCTGACCGGGACGCCCCCGTCGAGCGCCTTTTGCACCAGTTCCTCGACAGCCTTGGCCTTTCCCGCCTGCAGCGTCACGGAGATCTCTTCAAACAGGTCCATACAGTCCTCCCGAGCGTTTATTCTTGCCCGCGCGGGGCGGGCGCCCATCCGGGTCCCCGGGTCAGCGGAAATCGAAGGCAGCCCGGTTCATCGCGAGGAAATTTTCAAAAGGGACGGATTCGGGCACGCTGTTGCCCGTGCCCAGGAAGTAGCCGCCGCGGGTCCGGGACCTTTCCAGCATCGCCATGGAGCGCCCGTAGACCTCTTCGGGGCTCCTGCGGGTGATGAAGTCCATGTCGATGCCGCCCATCACCGCGATGCGTCCGGCCAGCTGCTCGTAGGCCTCCTCCACGGGGCAGATCTTGTCCTCGTAGGAGTGGCGGCCGTCAAAGCGCATGTCCTCGACCACGTCCCCGATGATGTCCGCGAAATAGCCGCAGGAGTGGAGGATGCAGGGCTTTCCCGCCGCGTGGGCGACCTCCACGATCTTTTTGTGCCAGGGGAAGACGTAGCGGCGCAGGTCTTCGGGCGACAGGAAGGTCTGCGTGCCAAAGCCCCAGTCGTCGTTGGAGCACAGGAATCCCACGCTCGGCTCGTCCACGGCGCCCCGGTAGTACTCGACCAGCAGCGCGCCCACGCGGTCGGTCACCGCCTTCACCAGGTCCGGATCGTCGTACAGCAGGAGGCAAAGGTTGTCGTAGCCCATCAGGGCGATGGCGTTCTCCAGGACGCCTCCCGGGCCCATCACCATCAGCTTCATGCCCTCGGGCAGGAAGGGGCGGATGCGCCGCAGGTCCCCCGTGTCGTGGCTGTTAGGGTCGCCCCAGTTGAAGCGCTCGAAGCTTTCCCAGTCTGTGATGGGCGGGGCGTCGTTGAGCGAGAGGGTCTTCAGCTGCGCCTGGCTGTCCCTGACAAAGGCGTAATCCGAGGCGTAGGTGGTGGCGTAGTCGTAGCCGGCGGCCGCCATGGCGTCCACCGTGAGCCTGAGCTTCTCCAGGCCCGCGTACGGCTTCGCCTCACGCCCCGCGAGGCGCTCGTAGTAGGAACGGTTCAGGAACAGCTCGTAGAGCGTCGCGCGGCCGGGGAGCTGCCCGCTTAGGATCCTGAGCGTATTGCCTGTAAAATCCGGCTCTCTCATCCTGCCTCTTTCTCCCGCGCGCCGCGAGGCTCCATGCCGGGCCCCGCCGGGCGGCGGCCCGTGTTTTCGGCTGCAGGCATGATAGATTTCCCGGCCTTGAATGTCAATCCCCGCGGGCGGGAGGCCGCCGCTTGAACGGCGGCGCGAACGGTCCTACAATGGCTCCGTGGACAGCAGCCTGCCGCCGTTTGGCCTCGTCAGGGCGTCCTTTGCAAGGATCGGGCGCCCGCGCAATCTTTTGTGCGCGGTCTCGGGAGGCGCGGACTCCACGGGGCTGCTGCTGATCCTTTCCGCCCTGAAGGAGGAGTGCGGTTTCGGGCTGGCCTGCGTGCACGTCAACCACGGCCTGCGCGCGGCTTCCGAAAAGGAGGAAGGCTTCGTGCGCGCGCTGTGCGGGCGCCTGGGCGTCCCGCTGTCCGTCGTGCGCGTGGAGGTTCCCAGGGAGGGGAACCTGGAGGCGGCCGCGCGGGCCGCGCGCTACCGCGCGTTTGAGGACGTCCTTGCCCTGCGGGGCGCGCAGGCGGTCGCGCTGGCGCACCACGCCGACGACCAGGCGGAAACGCTGCTGATGCACCTGATGCGGGGCAGCGGCGGCGCCGGCCTGGCCGGGATGAGGGAATACCGCCCGCCGCTATGGAGGCCGCTGCTGATGGCGACGAGGGCGCAGATCCGCGCGCTGCTCCTTGAAGCGGGCGAGCCCTGGTGCGAGGACGAGAGCAACCGGGACACGGGCCGCCTGCGCAACGCGCTGCGGCACGGGGCCCTCAGGCAGATCGGGGAACTGGCGCCGTCCGCCGCGCGCAGCATCGCCAGGGCGGCCGCGCTGCAGGCGGACGAGGAGGATTTCTGGGACGGGTACGCGGCGGACTGGCTGCTTCGCAACGCGTCGGTCACGGGCCCCTGCCCCTTCCTGCTGGCCGAGCCCTGCGGTCGGCTGCCGGCTGCCGCGCAGAGGAGGCTCCTGCGGGCGCTGTGCCGGCATTGCGGCCTGGCCCCCGACCAGGAGCAGACGGAGGCGCTCCGCGGACTGCTGCGCGCGCCGGCGGGGGAGAGCGTGAACCTGCCCGGGGGCGGGCTCGCGCTCAGGACGGGCACCCGGCTGCACCTCCCCCCCGCGGAGGCCCGCGGCGGGGCGCCGGAGGGGGCGCTGATGCGCATCGCGGACAGGGGCTCCTTTGGAGACGGGAGGCGGGAACAGGCGCTGGACGCGGACCGTCTCGAGGGGGCGGCGCTGCGCTTCAGGATGCCCGGGGACCGGATCACGCCGCTGCACGCGAAGGGCTCGCAGCCGCTCAGGCAATACCTGATCGACCGGCGGGTGGACCGGCCGTTCCGCGCCTTTCAGCCGCTCCTGGCCAGGGGAGACCGCGTGCTGTGGGTGATCGGCGTGGGGGTGGCGCAAACGGCGGCGGTCACGCCGGACACGCGGGCGCGGGCGCTGCTCAGGTATACGGGCCGCCTGCCGGACGACCTGGAGATCGAGGCCCCCGGCGCGCAGGCCGGCGAAGAGCCTGGCCGGGCGTTTACAGGCCCGGGAGGCCCCCCTCGATGAGGACGGCGCGCGCCGGCGCGCCGTCCGCGTCGCGGATCTTCAGCGGCAGCGCGATCAGGAGATAGTCGCCGGGCGGGACCTCCCGCAGGACAAGGCCTTCGAGGATGAGGATGTCTCTTTCAAGGAGGGCCAGATGGGTCCCGTGCCCGGGCTGGGCCCGCTCGATGCCGAGGCTGTCAATGCCCACGCCGCCGACGCCGAGCCCGGCGAGGTGGCGGGCGCCGCTTTCCGCGAGATAGACATAGTCCGCGCGGAAGCCCTCATCAAAGGAGTTGCGCGTTTTCAGCAGCACGAAACGGCCGGGGGGGAGGTCGAAGCCCTCGAGGTCCTCCCGGGTGATCCCTTCCCTCACGCCCGTCAGGTCAAGCACCCGGCAGGGGGCGATCAGCCTCTTGAGGGGCAGGGATTCCGTGGGCTGGCCGCCCCGGATCATGTGGAAGGGGGAATCGACGTGCGTGCCGGTGTGCAGGTCCATGGAAAGGGACGATTCGTTGACGGAGTCCGGCGGGATGCTCCGCCGCACCGTGTGCACGGGTCTTTTTTCCTCAAGGTTTTTGTACACGGGCATGTCGCGCCGGATGGTCATCGATATGTCGATGATGCGCAAAAGGGCCTCCTTCCGCCCGGGCGCCGCGGCGCGCCGGAGGGTCATCAAGGGAGCGCCCTGTCTTACGGCAGGTCGATCTCCCACCAGCGGCGGCCGTCGGCGCCGACGAGCCTGTCGGCGGCCTGGGGCCCCCTGGACCCCGCGGGGTAGTTGGGGAAGGGATCCCGCCGGGTGGCCAGGGCAAGCCCGACGCTGTCGACAAAGCTCCAGGAGTTCTCCAGCTCGTCCCAGCGGGTGAAAAGGGAGGAGTTGCCCCGGAAGGCCTCCAGGATGAGCCGCTCGTAGGCCTCCGGCACGTTGCCCTGGAAGCGGCTGTGCTGGGAATAGTTGAGTTCCACCCGCTCCATCCGGAACTCATTGCCCGGGCGCTTGGCGTTGATCTGGAAGTACATGCCCTCCGAAGGCTGCACCTCGATCACGAGGAGGTTGGGCGGCAGGTCCCCGAACTCCCTGTAGGCGCTGACGCCGGGCAAGCGCCTGAACTCGACGACGATCTGGGTGCGCCGCCTGTCGAGCCGCTTGCCGGCCCGAATGTACACGGGCACGCTGCCCCACCGGAAGTTGTCCACGCAGGCCCTGAGGGCGATAAAGGTCGGGACCTCCGAGCGCGGGCGGACCTTTTCCTCTTCCCGGTAGCCCGGGACCTCCCTCCCGTCGGCCCTTCCCGGCCCGTACTGCCCGCTGACGACCGCCTGGCCGGGGGCGTCCGCGGAAAAGCGGCGCAGGGAGCGGAGCACCTTCACCTTCTCGTCGCGGACGGACTCGGGCGAAAGGTCCACCGGCGGCTCCATGGTGATCAGGGCGAGCATCTGCAGCAGGTGGTTCTGCAGCATGTCCCGGAGGATGCCCGCCTGCTCGTAGTAGCTGCCGCGCCCTTCGACCCCCAGCGTCTCGGCCGATGTGATCTGGATGTTGTCGACATGGTGGTGGTTCCACAGCGGCTCGAACAGGGAATTCCCGAAACGGATGGCCAGGATGTTCTGGATCATCTCCTTGCCCAGGTAGTGGTCGATGCGGTACACCTGATTTTCGTCAAGCGCGCCTGAGATCGTGCGGTTGAGCTCCCGCGCGGTGCCCAGGTCGGACCCGAAAGGTTTTTCGACCATCACCCGGTGCTGCGGGTTCCCCCGTTCGGCCAGCCCGTGTTCCGTCAGTCCCGTGACGATCAGGCCGAAGTACTCCGGCGCGACCGCCAGGAAGAAGAGCCGCACGCAGCCCGGGCGGAAGCCCTGCTCCGCGCCGCGGAGCGACTCCCGGAGGCGCTCGTAGCCCTGCGGGTCCGAGTCAAAGTGCATCCGGTGATAATGGACCCGCGAGAGGAAGCGCTCAAGCCGGGGGCCGTCCGCGCTGCTGCGGGACGAGGCGGCGATGGAGGCGCGGGCTTCCTCCCTGTACGCCGCGTCGTCCTTGTCGCGTCGGCCGACCGCAAGGACGCCGAACTCTTCCGGGAGCCGCCCCTCGGCCATGAGGTCGTACAGGGCGGGGAGGAGCTTGCGGTGGGACAGGTCGCCGGTGCCGCCGAAAATGACGAACAGCAGGGGGGTCCGGGGCAGGTCGTCGCCGCTGCTGAACATGGGCAGGCCCCCTTTCGCGCGCCCCGGCCCCCTCCCTGCGACCGGGAGCGCGGAGGGGCGCTTCCGCCCCATTGTAACAGCAGGGAGGGGGAAAGCGAAAGGCGACGGGCGGGGGGCCGCGCCGCCAAGGAGGGGAACGCGGGGCCCAGGCGGCCCGGCAGGGGAGGAAGACGATGACGGAGAGACTGTACCAGCGGGATGCCTATCTGAGGGAATTTGCGGCGCGCGTGCTGGAAGAAAGGCGCGGCGAGGGCGGGACCTGGCTGAGGCTGGACCGCAGCGCCTTCTACCCCGCCTGCGGCGGCCAGCCCTGCGACACGGGCACGCTGCGCGCGGGGGAGGAGCGCATCCGCGTGCTCAAGGTGGAAGCGGACGAGAGGGGAGAGGTCTGGCACCTCGCCGACGGCGCGCTCGCCCCGGGGACGGAGCTGCATGGCGAGATCGACTGGGCGCGCCGCTTCGACCATATGCAGCAGCACTGCGGGGAGCACATCCTGGCGGGCTGCCTTTTTGAGCTTCACCGCGCGCTGACCATCGGGCTGCACATCGGGAGCGGGGAGTGCAGCATCGACGCCCGGATGCCGGACGGACGCACCAGGCTTCAGGAGGACGAGATCCGGCGCGCCGAGGAGAGGGCCAACGAAAGGGTGCAGGCGGACGCGCCCGTGCGCTGCTGGTTTCCCGGCGGGGGGGAGCTGGAGGCGCTGCCGCTGCGCAAGAAGACGGCGTTCAGGGAAGGGCTGCGCGTGGTGGCCGTCGGGGACTTTGAAATGGTGGCCTGCGGCGGCACCCATCCGGCATCCTCGGGGCAGGTGGGCCTGATCCACTTGCTGGGCACGGAGCCCGCGAAGGGAAACATGCGCGTCCGCTTCGTCTGCGGCGCGCGGGCGGTCAGGCGCTGCCGCGCCTGCGCGGCAGCCTGCGGGGACGCCGCGAGGCTGTTGTCGTGCGGGGAGGAAGGGCTCGCGGCGGGCGTCGGGAGGCTCCTTGAAGAAAACGCCGCGCTCCGGCGCGAAGCCGGGGCGCTCAGGCGGCAGGACCTCCTTCACAGGCTGCGGGGGCTTCTTGAGGAGGCGCCGCTCCTGCCCGGCGGGGCGAGGCTTGTCCGGGCCGAGCTCCCCGGCGCCGACCTCCCGTCCCTGAGGGAAGCGGCTTCGGACCTCGTTCGGCGGGGCGGCGTCGTCGCCCTGCTTGCCGCGCCCGGAAACGAGGGCTGTCTTTTCGTCTTCGCCTGCTCGGAAGGCCTGCCCTTTGACATGCCCGCCCTCCTGCGCGGGGCCGGCGCGAAGGGCGGCGGCCGTCCGGGCTTCGCCCAGGGCAGCGCCCCGACAGGCGCCCCGGCCGCCCTCGCCGGGGAACGGCTCCTTGGAGGGCCCGGCGCGGGATGAGGGAACGGGGCTACACCTTTCCGACGCTAGCGGCGTAGACCACGAACTCCGCGCCGTCTTCGAGATCCGCCCTGTCTTCGAGGCCCAGCAGCCTGTCCGCGGGCTCCTGCAGGTAGGCGCCGATGGCGCAGGCGCCGCAGCCGATCGCGCCGCAGGCCAGGTAAAGGTTCTGGCAGACGTGCCCCGCGTCCAGCAGGATGTATTTCTGCGCCTGGTCGGCGTAGCGCCATTCCATGCGCCCGGGCACGGCCGTCCAGAGGAAGGCGGCGGGGCTCCCCGAGGCGAAGACCTGCCCCATGAACGCCTCCGCCGCGAGGCCTTCCCGGTCAACCGGGTCGCCCAGGAACTCGAGCCTGTGCTTCTCGGGAAGGTAATGCCAGATCCCCGGCTCCAGGCCCCTGATCCGGTTTGCGAGCAGGTAGCTTTCCAGCGCGTGGCGGGCGCCCGCGGAAGGCACCGTGCGCAGGGTGAAGCGGCTGGAGCGGGCGGAGCTTTCCTGCACGCCCTGGGTCATCCACAGCAGGAAAGCCGTCTCCTCGAGGCTCAGGTCCTCCCGAAGGTAGTTCCTGCGGCTGCGGCGGCCGCCCATCACCGACAGCAAGCTGTCGTCGCGCACGAGCCCCCGGAAGTCCCGCGTCAGGGACAGCGTCCTTTTCCCTTCCCGGCCGCTGAACAGCGGCGGCTGCGGCGCGCCTTCCTGCTGGGGCGGCGCCTGCGTTTCCCGGCGCGTGGAATGGCCCTTCATCATGTCGCGCCTCAGCAGGATCCTGATCCTCATCTCGTCCGTCATCGCGTTTGCGGCCTCCCGTCTGATGGATTGTTCAGGCATCATATCACGCGCGCCGCGGCGGCGCCCGCCCGCGCGCTGCGGGCGGCCCCGGCCGTTGACGGGTCCCGGGGGCGCCGCTATAATCATCGCAGCGGGGCGGAGGCGGGACCCCTCCCAAAGGGGCCGCCGGAAGGGCCGGGACCATATGGAAGAGAGCCGCCGGCGCGCGGGGCCGGGGAGCCGGGATGCAGAGGGGCTCACGGTCGCGGGCGTCGAGAAGTCCTACGGAAAGGAAAAGGTGCTGCGCGGCGTCAGCTTCAGCGTGCCCCGCGGCTGCGCGCTGGGGATCTGCGGCAGCAACGGCGCGGGCAAGAGCACGCTGATCCATCTGGTCGCATCGATCCTCAGGCCCGACAGGGGCTCCATCAGCTTCATGGGCATCCCGGCCTCCCGCGCGCGGGCATACCGGGCGCAGGTCGGCTTCGTGCCGCAGGAGATCGCGCTTTCCCCCCGCCTGACGGTCAGGCAGAACCTCGAGTTCTGGGCCGCGATGAACGGCCTGTCCGGCGCCCGGGGCAGGAAGGCCGCGGCCGCGGCCGCGGAACGCGCGAACATAGGCGCCTTCCTTCACAAGCGGGTGGCAGGCTGCTCCGGAGGCATGGCGCGGCGCGCCAACCTGGCCGCGGGTCTCATCGGCGACCCCCGGCTCATCCTGCTTGACGAACCGACGGCGGGCATCGACGAGGAAAGCCGGGAGATGATCCTCCTCTCGGTCACGGGCCTGCGGGCGGAGGGCAGGGTCATCCTGATGGTCAATCATTACAGGCAGGAGCTCGAAGCGGTCTGCGACCGGGTGATCACGCTGCGCGAAGGCCTGGTGGCCGGCGGCGGGAACGGGCCCCCGCGGGGGGGCGCCTGAGATGCTCCTTGCGCTCCTGCGCCTGCACGCGAGGGAGACCGTGAGCCTCAGGTCCCTCCTGTTCTTCCTGCTCGCGGCCCTGCTGAGCGTCTTTCTCCTGCTGGCCATGCCGCAGCTCGCCTCAAGCCTCGACAGGGTCCGTTTCGATTATTCGATCTCCATCGTGGACCCGGGCCGCAGCATCATCTCCGGCACGCTGGCCGGCCAGCTCCAGCACATGAACCGCGTCGGGCAGGTCTATGTGGAAACGCTGGAATCGGCCAGGGCCAGGCTTGACGGCGGCGAGATTCTCATGATCATCGAGCTGGATGAGGGGTTCATCGAGTCGAGCCTGAAGACGGAGGAACGCCCGCCGGTGAAGCTGTGGCTCAACGAGCGGATGCCCGCGGAGACGGCGATCTTTACGCGCGCCCTGATGAGCCTCGCCGACAGCGTGACGGGCATCCAGTCGGCGTATTTTGCCTACGCCGACCTGATCGAGCCCTTCTATGCGGATGCCGAGGGGTACAACAGGGCCACAGGGAACGCTTTCACGCAGATCGCGATGTGGGTGCTTGGCAGGCGGGCCGCCATCGTCACGGACGAAACGGCGCGCCTGGACACGCCCCGTCATGTGGTCGGCTGCCTGCTGAGCCTGCTGGCGATGCAGACGGGCCTGCTGTTGCTCATGCAGGCGCGCGCCGAACGGGAGACCGGGGTGCAGGCCAGGCTCGCGCTCTCCGGGGCGCCCTGGTGGCTGGCGCCCCTGTCCCGGCAGCTCGTCGGGACGCTCTGGCTGGCGGCCGCCTGCGCGCCGCTGCTGGCGGGGATCAGATCCTTCTACCCGCTGGCGCGGACGGACCTGATCGCCGCGGCGCTCCTGTGGCTGTTCCTGGTGACCGGCCTGCTGTGCCAGGCGGCCGGCTCCCTCCCCGGGCACGGGGGAATGGTCTTCCTGGGCGCCTGGATGGGCATCCTGGCCGCCCTGCTCCTGGGCGGGTGCATCTATCCGGGGACGCTGCTGCCGGAGTTTGTCCGGCCGCTGATGAAGCTGTCGCCCGCATACTGGGCGTATCAGGCAAGCTACCGCGCCCTGGGAGGGGAGCTTCCCGGGCCCGGCGCCGGGGCGGCCGCCGCGCTGATGGCTGCCGCGGCCGCCGCGCTGCTCAGGCCCGCCTGGCTCAGGGGCCTGCGGCAGAGCCGGACCGGGGGAGCCGCATGAGCTTCCTTCAGGCGCTCAGGCTCAAGCTTCTGGACCTCCTGTCCAGGAGATCCCTGGTGTTTCTCCTGTTCGTGCTCCCGCCGCTGATGGGGATGACGGCGGGGGCTGCCAACCGGGCCAACCGTTCCCCGGACATCCGCATCGCCCTCGCTGACCTGGACGGGACGCCGGAGAGCCGGGAACTGGCCGGGTCACTGAAAGGCCGCGGCTGGGACATTCTGGAGGCGGAACGGGAAACCCTCCCCCGCCTGCTGGATGGCCGCCTGGTCGACGGGGCGCTGGTGATCGAACAGGGCTATGCGGGCGCACTGGGCAGCCTGCAGGGGGGCGGCCTGACCTTTACCCCGGCGGAGGGAACGCTGACTGCGAACCTGGTCCTGGACGTAGTGTCCGCTGCGATGGTGCCACAAAAGAGCCGGCTGGTCTTTTTCAGACAACTGGAAGCGCACTACACCCGTCAGGGCCTTGAGCCCCCTGCGGACCTGCGGGAACGCTTCGACGCGGCTGTTTCTACCTACGCGGGGCGGGAGGCGCGGCTGGATTTCGTGTTTGACGGAGAGCGACAGCCCGCAGTCCTGCTGAGCTACATCGTGGCGGACGATTCCATGGAGGTGCTGTTCCTCGGGGTCTACGCGCTGCTGGGCTCGCTCATCCTCTCGCCTCCCGGCCTGCGCCGCAGGCTCGCGGCGACGCGCCGGGGGCTTGCGCTGGACTACCTGTCGGGCGTCGCCGCGCTGCTGCTGGCCGGGGCCGCGCAGATCCTCCTGTACCTGCTGGCCGTGCGCGGGCTGACGCGCGCGCCGCTGCGCCTGGCGGAGCCGGGCACGCTCGCCGCCTTCCTGCTGATGTCGCTGGCGCTCGGTCAGCTCATGGCGCTGCTCAGCGAGGGCCTGCGGCTCTACCTGGGCCTGCTTGCGACGCTTCTGCTGTCGGTGGCGGGCGGCTGCTTCTTCCGCCTTTCGGGGCCGCTGATCGCAGGGTTTTCGCAATATCTCCCCCAGGGCTGGGCGCTTGCCGCCCTGGCCGGGTACCCGGTGCTGCCGGCTGTCTGGCCGGTCCTTATATCCCTGGCGCTGCTGCTCATCGGGTACGCGGCCTTCGCGCGGAGCGCGGGGAGGCCCGCGGCCGGCAGGTAGGGCGACGGGAGACTCCCGCGGCGTTACCGGCTCCCCGCCCGCCACTCCCTTTCGCCGTCGATCGCTTCCAGCAGTTCCTGCACCAGCAGGCCGCCCGCCCCGGTGGCGTCCGGGCCCGCTTCCCCCAAAAGGGAACGGACCACCTGCTCGATGAAGGGCTGCTCCACATGCTCGATGGGGGCGAAGGGGATGTCCCGCGTCCCGTCCGGGCGCCTGAGCGTGAGGGGCCCGTTTGACATGACGGAGAGGGAAAGGCTCCCCTCGCTGCCTGAGATCCACAGCTCGTCCCTGTTTTCCGCCGCGCTGAAGGAAAACTGCGCCGCGCCCTGCGCGCCGCTCTGGAAACGGAAGGTCACGCTGTGGGTGTCCGCCGCGTCATGCTGCCTTCCCAGGCTCGCGGAGATTCCGCGGACCTCAAGGGGCGCGCCCATCAGGAAGAGGAGCATGTCGATCATGTGCGAGCCGACGTCGTACAGGAGCCCTCCGCCGGAGAGGGACCTGTCCATGAGCCACGGCCGGGCGGGATCGAATGTGAGCGGAGGGCAGGCGAAGGCGTAGCTGAAGGAGCGCAGCCCGCCGACGGCGCCGGTTTCGAGCAGTTCCCTCGCTTTGAGGAACTTCGCCTGTCCCCTTCGGTAGTAGGCGACGAAGAGGGGGACCCCCGCCTCCTTCGCGGCGGCGCACATGCGGCGGCCTTCCTGCGCGGAAAGGGCCATGGGCTTTTCCACGTAGACCGGCTTGCCCCGCCGGATCGCCTCCAGCGCGTAGAAGCAGTGGGAGTCGGGGGGCGTGGCGATATAGACGGCATCCACGGCCGGATGGTCCAGAAGCTCCCTGTAGTCGGTGGTCCAGCGCGGAACGCCGTGGCGCCTGGCGTAGTCCTCCAGCTTCCGCGGGTCCCTGCGCATCACCATTTCCAGGCTGCAGCCCTGGATTTTTTGGAAGGCCGGGCCGCTTTTCCGTTCCGTGACGTCCCCGCAGCCGATCATCCCGAAACCGATGTTGCCTTGCGCGCCCATTTTTTCCCCCTCCGGAGGGCAAAGCTCCCGGCGCCCCGCCCTCCCGCGCATTGTACGCGCGGCCCGCCCCGCCTTCAAGGCCGGCCGGGCCGTTGCGCCAGGCGGCCGGACCGGGTATAATCGGCTGCGAGACAACGGCATTGCGGCTGCGGCTTCCCGGGCGGAGGCCGCCCTGCAGCCTGTGTCCGCCTCTCTGGAGGCGGGGAGGATCGCGCGGTGAGCCGGACCATTCTTTCCATCAGCGGCGTCACGAAGATTTTTCCCGGCGTCAAGGCCCTGGACAACGTGCGTTTCGATCTGCGCGAGGGGGAGATCCACGCGCTGGTCGGCGAAAACGGCGCGGGGAAATCCACCTTCATCAAGGTGCTTACGGGCGTCCACCAGCCCGATAGCGGGGAGATCCTCATGGACGGCAAGCCCGTCGCCATGACGGATCCCAACATGGCCATCGGGCACGGCATCGCCGCGATCTACCAGCACCTGGCGGCCTATCCGCACCTGACGGTGGCGGAAAACATCTTCATCGGCAACGAACAGCTCACGGGCCCGCTGAGGAGGATCAGCTGGAAGGCGACCAACGCGAAGGCTAGGGAACTCCTGCGCTCGCTGGGCTCCGACATCAGTCCCGCCGAGCGGATGAGCGTCCTGTCCGTCGCCCAGCAGCAGCTGGTGGAGATCGCCAAGGCGCTGTCGCGCAGCGCCAGGGTGCTCATCATGGACGAGCCGACCGCCGCGCTCGCCAACCGCGAGAGCGAGGAGCTCTACCGCATCGTCAAGGATCTGAAGAAGCATGTTATAAACATCGGGATGGGCCTTTTCGA
>CAZLYF010000009.1:0-33812 GCA_964563725.1 uncultured Oscillospiraceae bacterium | reverse complement strand
GCGTGCCGTCCATGAAGTCCGAACCGCCGCCGCCGTGCAGATGGATGTCGATGAAGCCGGGCAGGATGTAGCCGCCTCCGGCGTCGAAGTCCCCCCGCTTCATGAAGGTCCCGACGGAAACGATCCTCCCCCCGGAAACCTCGACCCCGCCGTCTTGGAGCGCCCCGCCGGGCAGCACGACTGTCCCATTGGTGATTTTGAAGCTTTTCATTTATTGTAGACCTGGATCTCGGGCACGACGGACGTGGTGGCTGCGACCATCGCCGCGTAGATCAGCGCGTCGGGGTGCCTCTGGAACAGGCTCGCGGGGACCTTGCAGGATACCGGCCCGTGGAGGATTTTGCGCAGCATCGCCGCGTTCCAGCTCCTGGGCATGCACATCCTGACCCTTTTCGCGGAGAAGATCTCCTTCATGCCGACGGTGATGCAGTTTTGCGGAATCGCGTCGATGTCCGACCCCGCGTTCATGTAGGCGTTGATGGTCCGGGTCTCGCGCGCGATGCGCAGGACGCGCGTCGGGAGAGACAGGAAGGCTTCGTCCGTCATCGTTTCGCCGGGTTCGGGGGGCTCGTTGAAGGCGATATGCCCGGTGATGCCCACGCCTCCCCAACACATGTCCAGCTCGCCCAGGCTGCGGATCATATCGCCGATGACGTGTTCGCGGCCGGGTTCCGGGAAAAACCGCTGCTTCTGGGGGACGTTCAGTTCCTCCGGGAGCAGACCGTAGAAAATGCGGTCCATCCCGCCTCGGAACGAGAGCGGGTTGCTGACGTCCAGATACTTCAGGTCGTCGGTCAGGTACTCGTCCATGTTGAAGAACCAGCAGTTTTTCAGGCTCAAGCGATGCTTTTTGACGAGGTACGCGAGCCGGCTGTAGGGCCCGAGCGGGCCGTAGGGGACGATCATAACCGTTTTGGTCCCGTTCCTGTTGTTTTCGGCGATCGCTTCGAAGACCTCCAGGGCCATTCTCCAGTAGAGGTCCTGCTCGGTCTCGCACAGTTCCAGCCTGATGCCGCTGCCTTTTCCCAGTTCGGAAACGGGGATCGTCCTGTAGTCCTGCATAAGCCAGCCCCCCTTTTTTGGATGAATGTAGCACCGTCCGCCGCTTCGCGCAACCCGAACCCGCGACAGGCACAAAAAGCGAATTCGGGGGATTTTGGAGATTTCCTCCCCCGTTTTGCCCTTCCTTCCCCATCGAACGCCGCCTTTTCCGATCACGTGCAAAACGATGCGGGCAAAAATTATTTTCGTATATAGGTTTACGCGCCCAAAAATTAACTTCACATCCCTGGGCTTTTGTGCTACAGTGTGGCAGGAAGAGTCCGGAGCAGGCCGCCGCCGGGCCGGGATGGCGGGAAAAGCGCAGGGATTTTCAAAGGAGCAGATGGTCATGGAATGTCAGGCCTTCATGTGCGACATGATCCGCACCGAGCTTGAGGACGCGGTCGGCATCGAAAACGTCAGCGACAGCCACGCGGACAAGCTGTCCTACGGCGTGGATTATTTCTGGGTCAGCCGGATGTGGGCCGACAGGGGCCGGACGCCGCCGGCGCCGGACCTGATCGTCAGGCCAAAGACCCCGCAGGAAGTATCAAAGCTCCTCAAGATCGCCAATTATTACAGGATCCCCGTCCATACCTGGGGAGGCGGCTCCGGAAGCCAGGGAGGGGCGCTCCCGATGGCCGGAGGGCTCCTGATCGACATGAAACGGATGAACGGGCTGCTGGAGATCGATGAGACGAGCAGGACGGTGTTGGCGGAATCCGGCATGATATACCAGCATCTGGAATGGCGGGTGAACGAGCTTGGCTATTCCTGCCAGCACATCCCCTCCTGCCTGACCTGCGGGACCGTCGGCGGCGCCCTGGCGCACCGGGGCATCGGCATCATGTCCACGAAATACGGCAAGATCGACGATCAGTGCCTGAACATGGAAGTGGTGCTTCCCAACGGCGACATCATCCATACCCTGCCCGTGCAGAAGCACGCGGCGGGGCCTGACCTCAACCAGCTGTTCATCGGTTCGGAGGGGACGCTCGGGATCATCACCAAGGCCACGCTGAAGATGTTTGAGCTGCCGGAGAGCCGCCAGTTCAGGGCCTTCCTGTTTTCGGACATGAAAAGCGGCTTCTCCGCCTGCCGCGACATCCTGCAGAAGGTCAAGCCCTCCATCCTGCGCTTTTTCGACGAGGCCGAGACCACGTCCATCATCAAGAAGATCCTGGGTTTCGAGAAGAAAGGCTGTTTCCTCAACCTGGCGGTCGAGGGCATCAGGCGCATCGCGGACATCGAGATGGAGATCGTTTGCGGGATCTGCGCCAAATACGGCGCGCAGGACCTCGGCAGCGAATACGGCGAGAAATGGTATAAAAACCGGATCACCTTCTTCTACCCCGGCAACATCATGGACATCCCCCAGATGTTCGGCACGATGGACACGGCAGCGACCTACGCGAACGTCGAGAAGGTCTACTGGGCCATGAAGCATGCCATTGAGGATCACTTCCCCGGGGTCCAGTTCATCGCGCACTGCTCGCACTGGTACGAGTGGGGCACAATGATCTACGACCGCTTCATCATGGACCACCCCCCGGAGGATCCGCAGGAGGCGATCCGCCTGCACAACCGCATCTGGGACGCGGGCGTGCGCGCCGCGCTTCAAAATGGCGGGATCATCAACGACCACCACGGCATAGGCCTCAAGCTCTCAAGGCTGATGAAGGAGCAGTACGGGCCCGCGATGCAGGTCCTGGAGGGCATCAAGAAAAGCCTGGACCCCAACGGGATCATGAATCCCTACAAGCTGGGCCTTTAGAAGGAGGAAGCGGACCGCGATGTTCAGCGCGAAAGCGAAGATCCATGCCGACGCGTGCAGGTTCTGCTGGATGTGCCGGCACCTGTGCCCCGTCGGGCTCAAGACCGGCAGGGAAGTCAACACGCCGCGCGCCAAGGGGCTGATCGTTTCCATGACCCACCGCAACATCCCCCTGGACGCATCCACGGCCGAAGCCATGTACGAATGCGTCCTCTGCGGGGCCTGCACCAATGACTGCGTGACCGGGTTCGACCCGCTCCTTTACATCCGCGAAGCGCGCACGGAGGCGGCCGTGAACGGCCTCCTGCCCCCCTACGTGCAGGAAACCGTCGACCGGACGTTTTCCACAGGCAACATGTTCGGGCTGCCCGCCCAGGAAAAATGGGACCTGCTCCGCGACGAGGTCAGGGAGCTTCCCGACAGGGCCGACGTGCTCCTGTATGTCGGCAACACCGCCGCATACAGGCAGCCGCAGATCGCGAAAGCGGCCATGAGCCTGCTCAGGAAGGCGGGCGTCCCCTTCACCGTGATGGAACAAGAGGTCGGGACGGGGATCGAAGCCGGCGACCTGATCGGCTTCGTCGAGGAAGTCCGGGCCCTGGCGCGGGACTGCGCCGCCGCCGTCAACCGGACGGGGGCGAAGACGCTCGTGGCGCTGGATCCCTACGACGCGGCGGCGATGAAACACGAGTATCCCGAATGGGGCTGCGGCATCGGTGCGGAGGTCGTGACCGCCACGGCGTTCATGGCCGGCCTTCTCCGCAACGGACGGCTGGACTGCGTCCGGACGGAACGGACGCTTACGTACCATGACGGTTCACGGCTTGGCCGCGACCTTGACGAGCATGAACCGGCGCGCGCGCTCATCGCCGCGACGGGCGGGGAAATCCGCGAGATGTTCCTCAACCGCCGCCTCGCAAAAGGCGCCGGCAGCGGGGTCGTGAAGCAGTACAGGCCCGACCTGACCAAGCTGACGGGCGAGGGGCGCTGGGAGGACGCCGCCCTGACAGGTGCGGCTGCCCTGGTCACCGCGTGCCCCCAGGAATATGATATCCTCCGGGACACGGTCCCGGCCGGATATGAGCTGGAGGACCTTTTCTCCCTGCTTGACAGGCATGTCAGGTAGCCGTCCCGGAAAGGCGGGAACATGAGGTATCTGATCGGCTGCGACTTTGGGGGCGGTTCCTCCAAGGCGACGCTGCTGTCGGAAGACGGCCGCGTGGCCGCTGTGTCGACCCGCGAATACAGCACCGATTACCCAAGGCCCGGCTGGGCGGAGCAAAACCCGGACGACTCCTACGACGCCCTCGTGCGCAACGTGCGCAGCCTGCTCAGGGACAGCGGGGTCTCCCCGGACGAGATCCACGCGCTCGCCCTGGACGGCGCCACGCACACGGCGGTCCTGCTCGACGAAAACGACACGCCCGTCCGCCCCGCGATCTACTGGACAGACAGGCGGTCGGCGCCGCAGGCCGAGGAGCTCAGGCAGCGTCATCAGGCGGAGATCGCAGGGCTTTCATTCAATTCGCCCTCCTCCCTGTGGACCCTCCCGCAGCTGATGTGGCTCAGGGAAAACGAGCCGGAGCATTTCGGCAGGATCCGAAAGCTGCTGTCTATCAAGGATTACGTGCGCTGGCGCCTGACGGGGGACTACGTGACCGATTCCATCGAGGCGATGGGCTTCATGCTCCTTGATGCCCGAAGGAACGAATGGTCGCCGTTCCTGTGCGGATTGTGCGGCCTCGATCCCTCGATTTTGCCGGCGGTCGTGAGCCCCGCGCAGACGCTTTCCCCCCTGACCCGGAAGGCCTGCGGCGACCTTGGGCTCTCCCGGTCCACGGCGGTCATCGCGGGCGCGACGGATACGGCGATGGAGGTCTACGCAGCGGGCGCGGTCCAAAGGGGGCAGGCGACGGTCAAGCTGGCTACGGCGGGGCGGATCTGCTCCGTGACGGACAGGGCTGTCGCGCATCCGAACCTCGTCTGCTACCGGCACGTGATCGAAGGGGCCTGGTATCCCGGGACCGCGACCAAATCCTGCGCGTCGGCGAACCGCTGGTATCGGGACACCCTGAGCCGCCACGAAAAGGAGGTGGAAGGGAGGACCGGAAAAGACGCGTACGAGATCCTGTCCGACGAAGCAGCCCTCGTTCCCCCGGGTTCGGAAGGCCTGTTTTTCCATCCCTATCTCCAGGGCGAGATCACGCCCTACCGGGACGACAGGCTCCGCGCAAGCTTTACGGGGATCGGCGCCTACCATACCAAGGCCCATTTCAACCGGGCGGTCCTCGAGGGCATTTCCTACTCCATGAAAGACTGCTATGAGTTCATGAGGGAGATCGGCATCGCCCCGTCGGCTGCGGTCCTCATCGGCGGCGGCGCAAAAAGTGCCCTGTGGCGGCAGATGATGGCGGACATGCTGGGTATCCCGCTGCTGCAGACGGAAAACACGGACAGTTCGCTTGGCTCCGCGATGCTCGCGGGGGTCGCGACGGGGATCTTTCCTTCGCACGCCGAAGCCATCAGGGCCTGCGTGCGCGTGGTTGGCGAGGTCCGGCCCGACGAAGCGGCGCGCGACTTCTATCACGGCCGTTTCGCGACCTACAGGCGCATCCAGGCCGCCCTTGCCCCCGTATACCACGGGATGTGAAGGCCATGGACATCCTTGTGTGCGTAAAACAGGTCCCCGACGGCAGGGACGTCGCGCTGGATGAGAATCATTCGATCGCGCGCGAACGCATCGCCCAGGTGATGAACCCGGCGGACGAATCCGCGGTCGAACTGGCCCTGTCGCTGCGGGCCGCGCACGGCGGCGGGGTCTGGGCGCTGAGCATGGGCCTGGGTTCCGCGGAAGGGATGCTGCGCGAGATCGCTTCCAGGGGCGCGGACAGCCTGTGCCTCCTCAACGATCCCGCTTACGCCGGGGCGGATACGCTGGCCACCGCGAGGACGCTGGCGTCGGCCATCCGCCTGCTTGGCCACTTCAGCCTGATCGTCTGCGGCCGCCGCTCCGCCGACGGCTCCACAGGGCAGGTCGGGCCGGAACTGGCCGCCCTGCTGGGCATCCCCGTGATCACCAACGCGACGAAGGTTTCCATTGAAAACGGCGCCCTGCGCGCGCTGCGTCTCGTGGAAGGGGGGGAAGAGGAACTGTCCTGCTCCCTGCCGGCGCTGGTGACCGTGTGCGAATGGAGCTATCCCCTGCGGCTCCCCTCGCTGTCGGGCCTGAGGCGGGCGGGGACCGCGGCTGTGCGCAGGATCCCTCCGGCCCAGCTGGACCTCCCCGCCAGCCTGCTTGGCCTCCGCGGCTCTCCGACGCGCGTGGCGCGGGTCTCGCTGGCCTCAAGAAGCAGGAGGAGCCCGGACATGTGCGCGGACGCGGAACGCGGCGCCGACCTGGCGCTCAGGCGGATCGAGGCGCTCCATGGATAGGGGGGGCGTGTGCGTCGTATGCCCGCTGGCGGCGGGCTCGCTTTCGGAAGCCTCAGCGGAGCTGATCGGAAAGGCGCGGGAGCTCGCCGGCGCATCCGGCAGACGGGTGGCCGCCCTCGTCGGGGACGCGATGCCGCGCCCGCAGGAAGCCGCCCACTGCGGAGCCGACGACATCATCGTCGTACAGGCGCCCAGGGAGGCCCTTGAGGACGACTGCGCGACGGGCGACATCATCGCCCATATCCTTCGTGAAACGGAGCCCGGCATCGTCCTGTTTCCGGCGGACGTCCGCCACCGCTGCGTCGCCCCCTGGGTCGCCGCGAAGCTGGGGACGGGCCTGACGGCAGACTGCACCGACGTTTCGATCAACAGCGACGGGCTGCTCCTGCAGAAGCGTCCCGCCTACGGCGGCAACCTGATCGCGGAGATCCTGTGCGGGATTTCCCGGCCGCAGATGGCCACGGTCAGGCCGAAAATGTTCCCCCTGCCCACGCCGGACCCCGGGCGCGTCGGGACGGTCGTCAGGGTCAGCCCTCCCGCGGCGCCGCCCCGGGTACGCCTGCTTTCCGCGTCCCTGCCCTCCGGTGGGACGAAGCTCGAGGAGGCCGAGGTGGTCGTCGCCGGGGGGAAAGGGATCGGCGGCAGGGCGGGCTTCCTGAAGCTGCAGCGCCTGGCCGGGCTGGCGAACGGCGCCGCCGGCGCGTCGCGGTCGGCCGTCGACGCCGGCTACGCCCCGTATCCCTGCCAGATCGGCCTGACCGGCGTGTCCGTGCGGCCAAAGGTCTACCTGGCCTTCGGCATCTCCGGCAGCGCGCAGCACGTCGCGGGGATGTCCGGTTCGGCGTACGTGATCGCCGTCAACCGGGACAGGCAGGCGGATATTTTCAGCTATGCCGACCTTGGTATCGTCGCCGACTGGGAAAGCGTCTGCGACGCGATGATCGCAAAATTGGAAAGGAGTACATGAAATGGATTACCGGAAGACCTATACGCCCGCCAAAGGCTACACGGAACTGTGCACGATCGGCAAGTGTTCCCTGGAACGCCTTGAGTTCGGCATCATCGAGCTTGGCTGCCGCGAGGAGCTCATCTTTGACACGAAGGACCGCGAGGCCGCCTTTGTGCTTCTGGGCGGAACGGCCGACTTCGTCGCCGACGGCTGCGAATTCCTCGGCTGCGGCAAACGAAGGACGGTTTTCGAAGGCAAGGCCGAAGCCGTCTACATGCCGCGCGGCCGGAAAGTGACCATTCGCAGCCGCTTCAAGACAAAGATCGCCGTCTGCAAGACCCCGGTCGGGGAAGACAGCGAGCCGCAGTATATCCGCCAGGAGGACGTCCGCATGGTGCGCCTGGGGGTCAAGCCCTGGGAACGGGACACGACCTTCATCCTGGACGCGTCCACGAACGCAAGGAAGCTGACCGTCGGCGAAGCCTACATCACGCCCGGCAACTGGGCGGGCTTTCCCCCGCACAAGCATGACTGCGACGACATGCCTTCCGAAGGCGTGCTGGAGGAGATCTACTATTTCCTCTTCGATCCCGGGCAGGGATTCGGCATCCAGTGTTTCTACACGGCGGACGGCAGCGTCGACGTCGCCTACCGGGTCAGGAGCAACGATCTCGTGGAATTTCCCAGGGGCTACCATACCACCGTGGGGGCACCCGGCTACAACAGCTACTTTCTCTGGCTGATGGCCGGGGAACACCAGGGTTTTTACCGCTCGAGCGATCCGGACCACGCCTGGGTCAGCGCGGTCGAAAACATGGTCAGGAAAATGTGAGCCGCGGCCGGGCGCTCCCGGGTTTTCAACGGGGCCGCCACAGGCCCGGGGAGGAAAACGAGTGAACAGGATCTCTTCCGCGCTGCTTTTGAAGATCGAGTCGCTGCGCCCCAAACTGAGCTCCATGGAGGGAAAGGCCACCGATTACATCCTGGCCCACCCCCAGGAAGTGATCCATCTGTCGATTTCCGGCCTCGCGGAAAACAGCGGGGTCAGCGACGCAACGGTCGTCAGACTCTGCAAACGCCTGGGCATGCAGGGCTACCAGGAGCTCAAGATCGCGCTCGCGCAGGACATCGTGTCCCCCATCGAATACATCCACGAGGATATCAACGAGGAGGACAGCGGGACCGACATCATGCACAAGGTGTTCAACAGCTCTATCCACTCCCTTCAGTACACGGAGAGGATCCTCGACGAAAAGATGTTCGAAAAAGCGGTCAACGCCCTTCTTTCCGCGAAGAACATCCACATCTACGGCTGCGGGAATTCCGGCGCCGTCGCATATGACCTGCAGCACAAGCTGATGCGCGCCGGGCTCTTCGCGTCGGCCTTCACCGACAGCCATATGCAGTGCATCGCCGCAACGCTGCTCCATGAAGGCGACGTCTGCGTGGGGATCAGCCATTCCGGTTCCTCAAGGGACATCATCGACGCCGTCCAGCTCGCGCGGGAAGCCCGCGCGACGGTCATCTGCCTGACCAACATCGGCAAGAACCCCCTGAGCGAAATCTCGGACATCCGGCTTGACACGGCTTCGCGGGAAACGGAGTATCATATCGTCGCGCTCGCTTCGCGCATCTCGCAGTATGCGATCATCGACAGCCTTCACACCGCCATCGAGATCGCGCTCAGGAAGGGCGGCAACCGCGACATGTACGTCGTGGAGAGGGCGCTGAAGAAAAAGAAGTACTGAGCGGCGCTTCGCCGTCCCTCAGGGGAGCTTTGCATGAACGTCTTCGTGTGCATCAAGCAGGTGCCATCCACAAACAAGGTCCAGGTGGACGACGAGACGGGGATCCTCAAGCGCGAAGGCAGCGCTTCGAAGATGAACCCCTACGACCTGTTCGCGCTGGAAACGGCGCTGCGCTTAAGGGAGCGGGAAGGCGGCACGGTGACCGTAGGCACCATGGGCCCGCCGCAGGCGCAGAGCGTGATCCGCGAGGCCTTCCTGATGGGCGCCGACAGCGGCTTTGTCTTCTCGGACAAGAGGCTTGGCGGCGCGGACGTGCTGGCGACCAGCTACACCCTCTCCCAGGCCATCCGTTCCATCGGCGATTTCGACCTGATCCTGTGCGGCAGGCAGACGACGGACGGGGACACCGCCCAGGTCGGCCCGGCCATCGCCGAACACCTGGGCATCCCGCACGCGGCCTGGGTCAGCAATTTGACCGTGAAAGGGGACGGCATCGAAGCGGAGCAGCAGCTGTCCGACGCCGTCGAAACGGTCTTTCTCCCCTTCCCCTGCCTGATCACCGTGGAGCAGGACATCTTCACGCCGAGGCTGCCCAGCCTCAGGCGCAGGCGGGAGATCGGCGACAGGCCGGTCACAGTGGTCGGGCTCGATTTCTTCCTGGACAAGGATCCGGACCATTACGGCCTGACCGGCAGCCCGACGCAGGTGGAGCGGATCTTTCCCCCGTCCCAGGAGGTGACGCACGAGACCTGGGAGGGGGAGGACAGCGCCGCGCGGCTCCACGCGCTCCTCAAGCAATGGAAATTTCTCTGATGTGAGGGTATCATGGCTCAAATCGCAGTCATCCCGCGCAAATGCACAGGCTGCGGCGCCTGCGCCGAGGCCTGCCCTTTCGGCGCGATCGACCTGGCCGAAGGCAAGGCGGAGATCAACGCCGCCTGCAGGGTCTGCGGCCTCTGCCTGAAGGCCTGCCCCGAGAAAGCGATCATCCGCCTGGAAACAAGGGTCAAGGGCGTTGACAAGAGCAAGTGGCGCGGCATCCTGGTCTTCGCCGAGCAGACCGAAGGCCGCCTGCACCCCGTGTCGCTGGAACTGGCCGGCAAGGCGCTGGAGCTGGTGGAAGGGACGGGGCATCCGGTCCACGCCCTGCTCATCGGCAGCGGCTGCGAAGCCTCCGCTTTGGAGCTGTCGCGTTATGTCACCGACAGCGTCTGCGTCTACGACGACCCGTCCCTCGGTTTTTTCCGGGCGGAAGCCTTCGCCGCCTGCATGGAGGACGCGATCAGAAAGCTTCGCCCGTCCGTCGTGCTCGTCGGGGCAACGTCGCTGGGCCGCTCGCTGGCCCCGCGGGTGTCCACGCGCTTCAGGACCGGGCTCACGGCGGACTGCACGAAGCTGGAGCTGCGGGAGAACAGCGACCTCGTGCAGGTCAGGCCCGCCTTCGGGGGCAACATCATGGCGCAGATCGTGACGCCCCATACGCGGCCGCAGTTCGCGACGGTGCGCTACAAGGTGATGGACGCCCCGCAGCGCGGCGGCGAGCCAAAGGCCGCGGTCCTCCCGCAGAAGATCCCGAAGGCCGTGCATGAGTGCAGGGTCCGCCTGGTCAGGAGCCTGCCCGTGCCCAAGGCCGCGAACATCTCCGAGGCCGAAATCCTGGTCGTCGGCGGGCGGGGGCTCAAGCAGGAAAGCGACCTGCAGCTGATCCGCGAACTCGCGTCGCTGCTGGGCGGGGAATACGCGGTCAGCCGCCCGCTCGTGGAGAAGGGATGGGCGCCCAACACCCGCCAGATCGGGCTGTCCGGCCGGACGGTACGGCCAAAGCTGATCATCACCTGCGGGGTGTCGGGGGCGATCCAGTTCACCGCCTGCATGAATGCTGCGGAACACATCGTGTCGATCAATCTGAACCCGGAAGCCCCGATCTTTCAGGCCGCGCACGTCTGCATCGTCGGGGACCTGTACCGGATCGTTCCCGAACTGATCGCCCGCGTTAGGCGGGAGGAGTCGCAGTATGCAGCAGTATAGGCAGGCGGGCCCGGAGGACGTCCGCGCCTTTCGCGCCATGCTCTCGCCCGAGCGGGTGCTGTGCGGGGAGCAGGTCAGCGAGGACTACGCGCGCGACGAGATGACGGAATACGGGGAGTACAGGCCCGACGCCGTCCTGCTCCCGGAAAGCGCCGAAGAAGTCAGCCGGGTGCTCCGCCACTGTGACGCAAGGCGCATCGCCGTGATCCCCCGCGGCGCCGGCACGGGCCTGTGCGGGGGCTGCGTCGCTAAGGGCGGCGGGGTCGTGCTCTGCACGTCCAGGATGAACCGCCTGCTGGAGGTGGACCCGATCAACATGACCGCGACCCTGGAACCCGGTCTATTGCTGATGGAGTTCCAGAAAACCCTCGAGGGCTCGGGCCTCTTCTATCCCCCCGACCCCGGGGAGAAAAGCGCCACCGTCTGCGGGAACGTGATGACCAACGCGGGCGGGATGCGCGCGGTCCGCTACGGCGTGACCAGGGATTACGTGATGGGCATGCAGGTTGTGCTGGCAGACGGCGAGATCCTTGAGCTCGGCGGCAAGGTCGCCAAGACCTCCAGCGGATACAACCTGATGCAGCTGCTGACGGGCTCGGAAGGAACGCTGTGCGTCCTGACGCGGCTGACCGTGAAGCTCATCCCCGAGCCGAAGGTGAACCTGTCCATCCTGACGCCCTTTGACGACCTGGACGCCTGCGTCTCTTCCGTGCCGGCTGTCCTGTCCTGCGGCTGCGAACCGACCGCCGTGGAATTCATGGAGCGGGAAGTGATCGAGGCCGCGGAGACCTATCTGGGCAAACAGTTCCCCGACAAAAGCTCCGACGCCTACCTGCTGATCCGGCTCGACGGCCCGAATGAGCAGATGATCGAGCCAAGGCTCGGCCTGGTCACGGACCTCCTGCTTTCGCTGGGCGCACGGGACGTGCTGCTGGCCGATACGGACGAGCGGAAGATGAGCATCTGGGACGCGCGCGGCGCTTTCCTGGAGGCGATCAAGAACAGCACGCCCTCCATGGACGAGTGCGACGTCGTGGTCCCGCGGGACAAGGTGGCCGCCTTTGTCCATGACGCAAGGGCGATCAGCGGCCGGATGAAGGTTCGCATCCGCTCCTTCGGGCACGCAGGCGACGGGAACCTGCACCTGTACGTGTGCCAGGACGCCCTGGACGCCGGGGAGTGGCGAAGGGTGCGGGAAGATACGATGCAAAGCCTGTACGACCTCGCCCGGGAAATGGGCGGGGACGTGTCGGGGGAGCACGGCATCGGCCACGCGAAGACGGGCTTCCTGCGCGAATCCCTCGGCGACAGGCAGATCGAACTGATGCGGGGGATCAAGGCGGTCTTCGATCCCAACGGCATCCTCAACCCGGGCAAGGTCATCGGAACGGAGGAAGGCTCATGCAGAACATAAGGCTTCCGTACGGCTCCTCATACCAGACGGCCGCGATGGACGAACGCAGCCTGAAAGCGGTCGTCATGGCGAACAGGCAGGAGGGCGCGCCGGGGGACGGGCGGAAAATCGTCCGCCTCGCCCTCGAACATCCCGTCGGCAGCGAAAGGCTCAGCGAGCTTTCGCGCGGGCGCCGGCGCGTGCTGCTGATCACCAGCGACCACACGCGGCCGCTCCCGAGCCGCCTGACCCTTCCCCTCTTTCTTCAGGAGATCAGAAAGGGCAGCCCGGACGCGGAGATCCGCATCCTGGTGGCCACCGGGATGCACCGGGCGCCCACGCCGGAAGAGATGGACGCGAAGTTCGGCAGCGCCCTCCTGTCAACGGAGAGGTTCGTCATCCACGATTCGAGGGACGAGGCGGCCATGGCGCCCAAGGGCCTCCTCCCGTCCGGCGGGGAGCTGCGTCTGAACGGCCTCGTGGACTGGGCGGACCTGGTCGTGTCCGAGGGTTTCATCGAGCCCCATTTCTTCGCGGGCTTTTCGGGGGGCTCAAAAAGCGTCCTGCCGGGGATCGCTTCCGCGAAGACCGTCCTGTACAACCATAACGCCGTCTTCATCGCGGACCCGAATTCCGTCCAAGGCTCGCTTGACGGGAATCCGATCCAGCGGGACATCGTCCATGCCGCGCGCCGGGCCGGGCTGGCCTTCATCCTCAACGTCCTCCTCGACGACGCGAAAAGAGTCGTCGCCGCCTTCGCGGGGCATCCCGAACAGGCGCATCTGGCGGGCTGCGCGCTGTGCCTGGAAAGGGCGGCCGCGACAAAGCTTGAGGCGGACATCGCGATCACCACCAACGGGGGCTACCCGCTGGACCAGAATATCTACCAGGCGGTCAAGGGGATGAGCGCGGGGGCCCGCTGCGTCAGGGAAGGCGGCGTGCTGATCATGCTGGCCGAGTGCCGCGACGGGCACGGCGGCGAAAGCTTCTACCGGTGGTTCCTGGACCGGAGCGGCCCCGCGGAGGTCGAACGGGACATCCTGTCCATCGCGCCGGAGGATACGCTGCCCGACCAGTGGGAGGCCCAGATCCTGGCCCGGATCCTGAAGCGCTGCGCCTGCGTCTTCGTCACCCTCCCCGAAAACCGGGGGCTGGTCGAGGCCATGCACATGCGCTACGCGGAAACGGTCGGCGAGGCCTTGTCCCTGGCCAGGGGGCTCCTCGGGGAAGGCGCTTCCGTATGCGTCATCCCCGACGGCGTCGGGGTCGTTTTCCGCTGAGGGAGGCGCCGGCTTCTTTCGCACACGGCGCCTCCAGAAGACGCGCCCGGGCGGGCCGCGTCAGTCCGGGCGGAGGTGTTTGAGCCCCTCGAAATAGTAGACCGTGTCGTCTTTTGCCCGGATGTCCGTCAGTGCGCCGGTGTAGTGCCTGAGGTCCCTCTCCCTGTAGGGGTGTTTCGCGATCTCCTCTTCATTGAGCTCGATGCCCAGGCCCGGTTTGTCGCCGATGAGGATGCATCCGTCCTCGTACCGCACGGCCTCGTCGGAGATATCGGCCCTGAACGCGCCGTCGGTCAGCATGATCTCGTGGATGAGGAAGTTGGGCGTGCAAGCCGCCAGCTGCAGGATGGCCGCGTTGGATACCGGCCCCGAGGGGTTGTGGAAGGAGACGGGGACATGGCAGGCTTCGCACATCGCGGCGATCTTCTTTGACTCCAGGATGCCTCCCGCGTGAAAGACGTCCGGCTGCGCGACATCGACCGCGCCCCTGCTCAGCGCCTCCCAGAACGGATACTTGCCGTAGAACCGCTCGCCCGCGGCGACGGGCACCGGGCTGTGGTCCCTGACGCGCTTGAGGGAGTCGATGTTGTCCGGGACCGTGGGCTCTTCCAGAAACATGGGCTTGAACGGATAAAGCTCCCTGCCGGCCTCGATGGCGGTGTAGGGGTTGAAACGCCCGTGGCACTCGATCAGCAGCTCGACGGAGGGCCCGACTGCTTCGCGGACGGCGCCGACAGTGGCGACGGCCCGGTCCATCTCCGTTTTTGACAGGGTCATGTGCGCCTTGCCGAAGGGGTCCCATTTCAGCGCCCTGATGCCGAGCCCGGCAGCTTTTTTCGCTTTTTCGGCGAATTCTCCCGGTTCCCGGGCCCCGACGAACCAAGCGTTGGCGTACATCGGCACCCTGTCGCGCATCCTGCCGCCGATCAGGTCACAGACCGGCGCGTTGAAATGCTTGCCCGCGATGTCCCACAGGGCGATCTCGATGCCCGACAGGGCGGACATCATGACCGGCCCCCCCTTCCAGTAGGAATCCCTGTAGATTTCAAAGAGCATCTTCTCGATGTCCAGGGGGTTGCGCCCGATGACCAGGCGCCTGATGTCCCTGACGCAGCCTTCCAGGGCGTTTTCGCGGGTCCCGAGCGACGCTTCGCCCCAGCCGTGGAGCCCGTCGTCCGTCTCGACCTTCACGAAGGTCCAGTTTGTGCGGAAGGCGTCCATGGTAAAGGTTTTGACTTCTGTGATCTTCATATCGGCCTCAGGCCGCGCTGGCGCGCACGGCGTCAAGATGCGTTCCGGCGAGCGCCGCGATCCCCTCAGCGTCCTTCAAGAGGACCAGGTCCGGGCGAAACACGGTGATTCCCGTCGCGACGGCTGTCACGCCCGCCTTGAAGAACGCAGGGATCGTCTCAGGGTTCACGCCGCCGGTCGCCAGAAGGGGGATGTGCGGAAAGGGTCCCCGCAGGTTTCTGATATACCCCATCCCGAGGTCGCCCGCGGGGAAGAGCTTGACGATGTCGGCGCCCATGTCCCACGCGCAGCTCACTTCCGTGGGTGTCATCGCCCCGGGAACGGACAGCATCCCGAGCCGCTTCGCTTCCCTGATGACGGCTTCGTTGGTACAGGGGGAGACGATGTACCGGGCGCCCGCATCGAAAGCGGCCTGGACTTCCCTGACGTTGAGCACGGTGCCGGCGCCAAAGAGCATGAGGTTTCCGAGCTCCTTGACAAGCGTCCGGATTTTCCGCGCGTTGTCCGCGACCGGATCGCTCCCGGCATGATCGAAGGTGCTCTCCAGCATCGATATGCCGGCCTTGCTCAGCGCATGCGAGGCCTCGAGAAGCAGGCCGGGCTCAATCCCCCTGGCGATGATGATCAGGCGCTCCCTGAGAAGCGTTTCCATGTCGCTGTTCATCGGCTGTTCCACTCCTTGTTGTACGGCAGAAGGCAGACGCTGATCCCGGAATCGACCGTCATTTCCGTCCCGGTCACGGTGGGCGACTGGTCGGAGCAGAGAAAGTAGACGCAGCCGGCGATCTCCTCGGGCGTCGATTCGCGGCCGGCGGGATACTGGCCGCGGCGCCGCTTCGTCTCCTCGGCGGACTGGCCGTCCCAGCGCTCGGTGTGGATCGCTCCGGCGATGACGGAATTCGCCCTGATGTTCAAATGCCCCAGCTCGACGGCCAGGCAACGCATCATCGCGTTGACCGCGGCCTTGGAAGCCGAATAACAGACGCGCCCCGGGATCGCCTGGTTGGCGTGGACGCTGCTGACGCTGCAGATGGAGCCGCCCCCCGCCTTCCGCATCAGCTTCACGGCTTCCTGACAGCAGAAAAAGGTGCCCCGGGCGTTCGCGTCCATCACCGCGTCCCAGTCCTCGGGGCTGGTGTTGAATACGTTCATGCCGACCGCCAGGTTGGCCGCGTTGCTCACAAACGCGTCCAGGCGTCCAAAGCGAAGCCCGATCTGCTCAAAGGCCTGACGGATGCTCCCGACGTCGGAAGGGTCCATGACGACCCCCAGGCAAGCGGCCTGCGGGCATTCCGCCCGCAGCAGCCCCTCCGCTTGCCGCAGCTGCGGCTCGCTCCGGCTTGAGATGCAGACGCCATAGCCTTCGGAGGCGAACCTCCTGGCGATCGCGAACCCCGTGTTCCGCGCGGCCCCGGTCACGAACGCGACCTTCCTTGTGTCCAGACAAAACACTCCCCGTCCCGGGCTGATTTTGCCGTGGATGATAATATCCCGGGCGCGCATTTTCAAGCGCGCGCGCTGCATTCAAGAAGAATGGCCAATAAACGGGCCCGTCCGATATATATCGCGCGGTCCGCAATGACATATAATACGTTCAGGGGTTTCCAGCATAACATGATCTACAGGAGGTATCGGACATGAAAAGGATCCTTTCACTCGCGCTCGCGCTGGCCCTGGCTTCCGCCATGACGGGCGCGGCCGCGGCGGCCGGCGAACCGGTCACCCTCACGATCCTGCACTACATGGGGAACACGGTCAAACTCAACTCCTTCGACGGGATACTCAAAGACTACACCGCTGCCAACCCTCACGTCACCTTCGACTCCCAGGCCCTCTCCCAGAACGAATACATCTCTCAGCTCCGCGTGCGTGTGGCCGCCGGGGACGCGCCCGACATCATGATGGGACAGCCGGCGCAATACACCGACATCATCGACGCCGGCTACGTCAAGGATCTCAGCGACTATCCCCTCATCGGACGGCTGAACCTGACCCCCGCGGATCTGGGCGACTGTTCCTACAACGGCAAGGTCTATGCCCTGCCGCTGGACTTCAAGACGTACGCGGTGATGTACAACAAGGACATCTTCGCGCAATACGGCCTTGCGGAGCCCGCCACCCACGACGAGCTCATGTCCCTCTGCCGCACATTGGCTGAAAACGGCGTGGATCCGTGGATCCGCAACTACAGCAACGTCACCTACCCCGACATCGAGGCGCGCGCGATCATGTGGCCGCTGATCATGGAAAGCGGCAAATTCGACGTCTTCGACAAACTGATGAAGGGCGAGGCGAAGTGGGCGGACTATCCGGAGTTCCACAAGGCGGTCGAACTGTGGGGCAAACGGATGGAATACAACCGTCTGGACGACATGTCCAACGACACGACCATGGCGCGGCAGGCCATCGCCGCAGGACAGGGCGCCATGATCTATGACGGGACCTGGGCCTATGCCCAGATACAGGGCTTCAATCCGGAAGTCAGCTACGGCATGTTCGCCGTCCCCAGGGACGACGGCAAGCCCAACAGCTACTGCGTGCAGCTGGACCAGATCTTCATGGTCAACGGCAAAAGCGACAACATCGGCGAATCGCTCAAATTCCTCGAGTATCTCCTCTCCCCGGAAGTCGCCGGGAAATGGAGCGCCGAAACCCTGAACCCCTCCGTGGTGCCCGGGGTCACAGTCGAGATGCCTGAAGTGATCAAGGTGGCCATGGACGCCAAGGAGTCCGGGAACATCGCGCACGCCGGCAACTTCACAGCCCAGCTCAGCGGGGAATACCTGACCGCGTGGCGCACGATCCTCCAGGAGTTCGCGGCCGACCGCAGCATGACCGCCGACGACGTCGTCCAGGCGATGCAGGACGCTTTCGACGAGATCAACGCCAGCAAATAAATCCAGGACCATCGGCGAGCCCATGCCCGTCTGGGCTCGCTTTCCTTCTGCGGTCAGGCCGGAACGTGAGAACGGGGAGACAGAGGATGAGCATCCGCCATCACCGAAGATATCAAAAAAACCTGACCTACCTGCTCTTCATCGCGCCGGCGCTGACCGCGTACCTGCTGATCGTTGTCCTGCCTTTTTTTCAGGGGATCCCCTATTCGCTGACCAACTGGAACCTCGTATCGGCCAAATCGGATTTCATCGGCGTCAAGAACTACCTGACGCTGTCCAGATCCAATGAATTCTGGGCATCCATCCGCAATACCTTTCAGTTCACCGCCTACTACATCGTCTTCAGCAACGTCCTGGGGCTTGCCGCCGCGATGCTGCTGCAGCGCAACACGCGCCTGAACAACCTGAGCCGCACGATGGTTTTCATGCCGTACGTCATCAGCCTTCTGACAGCCGCGTTTGTATGGAAATACATATACAACACCGTATATTCGCCTCTCTTTGGCGTGCCCAGCCCCCTGGGCGTCAAAAGCCAGGCCATGGCGGGCATCTCCATCATTTCCGTCTGGCGGTCGGCGGGATACTGCATGCTGATCTACATCGCCGCGCTGCAGGGGGTCCCCGCGGAGTACTATGAGGCGGCTTCAGTCGAAGGCGCGGGGAAGTGGCGCCAGTTTGTCAAAATCACGGTCCCGCTGATCATGCCCGCGTTTTCCGTCAATGTCTCTTTGCTTCTGGCGTGGGGCCTGAAGGTGTTTGACGCGGTCATGGCCACGACCAACGGAGGGCCCGGGAGAAACACGACGCTGACGATGTCGATGTTCATATACAACAACATTTTCGGCAACAGCAAGGCCGGCTACGGGCAGGCCGCGGCCGTGATCATGACGGCGATCCTGTTGGTTTTGTCCTTTGCCGTTTCAAGGTTCTTCCGCGCAAAGAAGGTGGACGTATGAAAAGCGCGGCGGCATACGCCCGGTACAGGAAAAAGGACGCGAGGAGGATCCTGCATTTTGCGCTCGTGGCCTTCGTTACCCTCCTGTTCGTGTCGCCATTGTACATTTCGCTCGTGTATTCCCTGAAGACCCCGGCTGAAATGGGAGTGGGCAATCCGCTGTCCCTGCCAAAGTCCCTCTATATCGGGAACTACCGCGACGTGATCACAAAGAATACGGATTTCCAGACGGGCTTCAGAAATTCCCTGATCACGACCGCCTGCATCGTGGGCGTGCTGAGCTTCATCACCCCCATGTCCTCCTATGTGCTCGCCCGAAGCAGGTCGAAGGGCTATTCCTTCGTCTATTATATTTTCATGACGGGCATCCTGATCCCCTTCCAGTGCATCATGTTCCCGGCTTACATCAATCTGAAGGCGGTCGGCTTGATGAATTCCCTGGCAGGGTATATCATCGTGAGGACGGGCTTCCAGATCGGCATATGCACCCTGATCGTCACGGATTTCATCCGCACTGTGCCTCTGGAGCTTGAGGAAGCGGCCAACATCGACGGCGCGTCCATCTTCAAGACGTTCTGGCTCATCGTGTTTCCCCTGATGAAGCCCATCAACGTAACCATGCTCGTCCTCAACACGGTGATGGCCTGGAACGATTTCTATGTGTCCGTGACCATCCTGCAGTCCTCGGCCAACCGCACGCTCCCGCTGGCCCAGTTTGTGTACCGGAGCGAGTCGGGCGTGGAAGTGAACCTCGCGTTCGCCTTCTTCACGCTGTGCATGATCCCGGTGCTCGTCATCTATCTGTTCGCGCAGAAGTTCATCGTCAGCGGCATCATGTCAGGGGCCGTCAAGGGCTAACCGGCGCCCGTTCGATCCCGTTGGCCGAAGGAGTTTGCAGGGGTGTACAAAATTGTCATCGTGGATGACAATTACGCGACGGCGGACATGATCGCCGGTTCCGTCAACTGGGCCGGGATCGGCTGCGCCGTAGCCGGCGTGGCCTATGACGGCGTGAACGGGCGGCGGCTCCTCATGGACATCAAACCCGACATCATCATCGCCGATATCCGCATGCCGGGGCTCGACGGGCTGTCCATGATCGAGCTGACCCGCAGCGTCTGCAGGCACAGCCGCGTCATCTTCATCAGCGCCTATGAGGATTTTTCCTTCGCGCAAAGGGCTCTGGTCCTGCGCGCGAGCGAATACCTTCTGAAGCCTTTCGAACCGGAGGCCCTGCTCAGCAGCGTCCGGCGGATCATCGCGGAAATGAAACCGGACGGCGGCGACGCGCGCGACGGGCTGGCTGAAAGGATGCTCCAGTATGTGCGCACGCATATCTCGCGCCAGATGTCGCTTCAGGAACTTTCGGAGCGCTTCTATCTTTCCCCTTCATACATCAGTTCCCTGATCAAAAAAAGCACCGGGATGAATTTCATCGACTGGCAGACCAGGGCGCGGATCGACCTGGCGAAACAGATGCTGCGCGAGGGCGGATACCGCATCGAAGAGATCTCCGGCGCGGTCGGCTACAGGAACTATGTGACCTTTTACAAGGTCTTCACAAAGAAAGTGGGATCGTCTCCCTCCGAATACAGAAATGAGCCGGAACACGCCGATGACAAGAATGACGCTGAGCAGTAAGCTGATTCTGAGTTTCCTGTCCGTCATCGTCGCCCTGATCCTGTCCATCACCTTGTTCGCCAATTTCACCCTGCGCCGGCAGATGACGGAAGACAAGGCGCAGGGATACCGTTCGATGGCCAGGCAGCTGGCCCTGTCGTCGCGCCTCATCGGCAGGAACATCGAACAGGCCCTCTTCGACCTGTACGACAATGCCGGCCTCGCGAAAAGCCTGGGCAGCGGAGAAGACGACATCTACAAAAGGCTCGACGTCGAAGCCAAGCTGAGGTACCTGAGTTACAGCAGCAAATATTTCTTCAGCATGGCGGCGGTCGACCTGCAGGGCAGCCGGTATTTCGGCACATCGATCCTTGACGAGAGCTTTTCCCGGATGGACCGCCTCCTCGACGAGGAAGCCGTTCCCCTCAAAGAGAGCTTCACCGCATGGTTTTCAGACCGGGATGGCAACGTATTCCTTAAAAAGGACGTATATACCACGGCGCAGCTCAAGCATACCGGGATACTCATCGCGCATGTCGACGCGGACCTGCTGCGGTCCATGCTCGGGATGGACGCCCCTTTTGAAGGAATGACGGCTCTGTGCGGGAGCGGCGGCAGGATGATCCTTTCAAGCGGCGGCATCACGCAGGGCCTTGTCGATTCAGTGTCGGGGAATGGGATCCCGCTGTCAGACAGGGTGAGCGTAAAACTGCCGCTCGGGGGCAGGGAGCACTGGCTGACCGTCGAGCCCTCCGGGTCAGGCGGCTTTTCGGTCGTCCATCTCGTTCCCGTCGATGAGATGCTTGCCCTTGTGACGAAGGTTTCGAGGGGGAGCCTGTTCGTCAGCCTGGCGGCGGCGGGCCTGTCCATATTGCTTTCGCTCCTGATTTCCAGGCTGCTCCTGAACAACTTCAGGCAGCTGCACGGCGCGGTGTTCGACATCAGCACCGGGAACTTCGACGTGCCGATCCCGCTGCGTTCCAATGACGAAGTCGGCCAGCTGGCGGAGCAGTTCAGGTTTCTGCAGGGCAAACTGAAGGAACTGACAAAGGAAATGGTCAGGAGGGCCACGGAAAGCAAACAGGCCGAATACGATGTGCTGGAGCTCAAGTACCGCTCCCTGCAATCCCAGGTCAGCCCGCATTTCATCTGCAATATCCTCTCGTCGATCCACTCCCTGGCGGTCATGAACCGGACGCGGGAACTCTGCGAGCTGGCCATCAGCGCAAGCGCCTACCTCAGGGACAACCTGAGGTCGGTCGAGGAAAAATTCACGCTGCTTGGCGACGAGCTCGCGTCCGTCGAGAGATACATCGCCCTGTTTCGGGGCATTTCCCGTCAGAAATTCGACTTTGTCACCGATGTCGACGAAGAGGCGAAAAACTGTTTCGTCCCTTCCCTCATCCTGCAGCCGCTGGTTGAAAACTCCATCGTCCACGGCGGACTGAACACGGACGCGGAGCACCATCAGATCACCCTTGAAGCGAAGGTGGCCGGCGACAGGCTGCTCATCTTCGTGTTTGACAATGGCCGGGGTGTGGATCCTGAGGTGCTCGACAGGGTGACGCGCGCCCTGAACGAGCACGAGTTCAACAAGCATCTCAAGGGCTTTGGCTTGAGGGGCGTCCTGCAGCGGCTGCGGCTGCTGTATGCCGACGGACACTCGTTCAGCATCGTGAGCGAACTGACAAAAGGGACCCGGATCTCCATTGAGATCCCGGTCATGACGACAAGCGAACCCTGACGGTCCCCTCCCCCGCTGCGGCCCGCGCCCGGTACCCTCCGCCGTTCCCCATGATCCGTTCCCTGCATCAGGGCATTGACGAGGAGTGACCATGAAGTTCTATGTCGGAACGCTGACGCGCGAAGGCGGCCCGGGGATCGCGGCCTGCCTGCTTGAAGACGATGTTATACGGGTCGTGTCCTGTCACACAGGCATCACCGACCCGAGCTACTGCATCCTTTCCGCCGACAAAAAGACGCTCTACGCGGTGAGCTCCGACGGCGACGGGGACGGCTTCAGGGGCTGCGTGAACCGGTTCAGCGTAGGTGGCTCCGGGATGGAACTCGTCGCAAGACAGGATTTCCGGGGAAACGGTCCCTGTTTCCTTGCGCTGAGCCCAGACGAAAGGTTTCTCTATAGCGCCAATTACCACTCCGGGTCCGTCGCCGTTTTCCCTGTGGACGGCGGCCTGCTCCGCCCCTGCGTCCAGCTCGTCAGCCACCGGGGCAGCAGCGTCCATCCCGTACGGCAGGCGTCCGCGCACGTCCACCAGGTAAGCTTCATCCCAGGCACGGGGACATTGTGCGCGGTCGATCTCGGCGAAGACAGGCTGCATTTTTATCATCAGGACAGCCAAACAGGCATGCTGACGGAGACAGGCGCGCTTGCCTGTCCCGAAGGCTCAGGCCCGAGGCACGCGGCGTACGGGAAAAACGGCGCGCTCTATCTGCTGCATGAACTCCGCTCCTCCGTCAGCGTCCTGCTTCCGGGCGGCAGCCTGTACGAAACGGCGCAGGACATTTCCACCCTGCCTGCAGCCGGCGCGGGGAGCAACCTCGCGGCGGCCGTCCGTGTCTCGGAAGACGGCAAGGCCCTTTTCGCGTCAAACCGCGGCCACGGCAGCATCACGGTTTTCGACGTCCTCGCCGACGGGACGCTCGCATTCACGGAAAATTTCCCCGCCGGAAAGCTCCCGCGGGATTTTGTCCTGCTCCGGGACGGGCGCCTACTGGTGGCGGACCAGGCCGGGGCCGTCCTGGTGATCGGGCCGGAGCATCAGATCGTGTCCTCCTGCGAAATCGGCGCCGCCGTATGCGTCTGCGTGTAGATCCACAGCTCCCGGACCATTCCGGGTACTGGCCCGGTATGCGCCCTGAAGCATAACATGCCCGAAAACCGCGGCCATCCGAAGAAAACGGGCTGCCCTGCTGAAGGGAGCGCGCCGCGCTTGACACCTGAAGTGTCGGAGCGGCAGTATGGGGGCAGGCGGAAGCAGGCCGGTCAAGGCGGCATGAACGGGGTGAAGCGGATGAGATACGAGGAGATCGACCTGGCAAGGGTCAGGACGCAGTCGGCGTACGGCAGGGTCAACCTGGTGCGCGCCGACATGCTGCGCACGCCCGGGGAAGACATCGGGGCCTGGGACGCGGAAGGCTTCGACGAGCTCGCGGACCGCATCGTGGCGGCAGTACGCCACGGCCGCCCGGTCATCTGGTCGCAGGGCGCGCACGTGATCAAGTGCGGCCTGTCGCGCTACCTGATCCGGCTGATGGAAAGGGGCTTCATCCGGCACCTGGCCGGCAACGGCGCCTGCTCCATCCACGATTTTGAACTGGCCTTCCTCGGCGGCACCTCGGAACACGTGCCGACCGCCATCGAGGACGGCAGTTTCGGCATGTGGGAGGAAACGGGCAGGTGGATGAATGAGGCGCTGAACGAAGGGGCCGCAAAGGGATGGGGATACGGCGAGGCGCTGGCCAGGTACATCGATGCCGCTCCGGAGCGCTTCCCCTTCCGCGACGACTGCGTGCTCTACCGCGCATACCAGCTGGGCGTGCCGGCCACCTACCATATCGCCCTGGGGACGGACATCATCCATCAGCATCCCCTGTGCGATTTCGCGGCGGTCGGGAAGACCAGCCAGACGGATTTCCGCAGGCTGTGCCGCTCGGTGTCGCAGCTGGACGGCGGCGTTTTCCTCAACTTCGGTTCGTCCGTCATCGGCCCGGAAGTGTTCCTGAAGGCGCTGTCCATCGCGCGCAACCTGGGCTATCCCACCTTCAGCATCACCACGGCCGATTTCGACCTCAGGCCGGCCTGCGACGGCAGCGCCGGGGCCGGCCCCGACGGCCCGGACTACTATTACAGACCGCTGAAGAACATCGTTCAGCGTCCGGTCAGCCGGGGAGGCAGGGGATGGCGTTTCACAGGCGACCACCGGAGCACCGTCCCGGCCCTGTACGGAAAGCTGATGCGGAAGGCGGGGATCGCGCCGTGAAACGAAGCGGCCTCTTCGACGGGTTCGACGCTGTCCGGGCGGCCGTGATCGGCGATTTCTGCCTGGACGTGTACTGGAAGGCGGACATGCGGCGAAGCGTGCTGTCAAGGGAAACGCCGCACCATCCGCTGCCGGTGGTGGAAGAAAGGATGTATCCGGGGGGAGCGGGCAACGCAGCCTCCTGCCTCGCGGCGCTGAAGCCCCGCTGCGTGCGCGCGCTGGGCCTCACGGGGCCGGACTGGCGGGGCGTGGAACTGCGCCGCCTGCTAAATGCGGCGGGCATCGAAACGCAGGGGCTGCTCGAGGCGGACGGCCTTGTCACCGCCGCCTACGTCAAGCCCCTTCGCTGCGGCATATCAGACATCGTATACGAAGACCCGCGCATCGATTTTGAAAACCGGGCCTCCTTGCCCGAAGCCGCCGAGAAGCGGCTGCTCCGGGCGCTGGACGCCCTGGCCGGCGAAATCGACCTGCTGCTGGTGCTCGACCAGCTGGAACTGGGCTGCGTCACGCCCGCGGTCCGGGACAGGATCGGCGCCCTTGGCAGGTCGGGGCTGCGGGTCGTGGCGGACAGCCGCGACCGCATCGGCCTTTTCCGCCATGCCGTCGTCAAGCCCAACAGCGTCGAAGCGGAACGCGCCACCGGGGAAAAGGACATGGCGCAGGCTGCCCGGCGCCTGTCGGAAAGGGCCTTGAGCCCTGCCGTCGTGACCCTGGGCGGGGACGGCTGCGTCGCGGCGCAGGCAGGCGAGGCCATCCGCGTTCCCGGACGTCCCGTGCCGCCTCCGGTCGACACGGTCGGGGCGGGCGACGCGTTCATGGCGGCGTTTGGCCTGTCGTACGCCGCGGGCGCGCCGCTTGAAGACGCGGCCGCGCTGGGCAACGCGGCCGCGGCGGTGACGGTGCGAAAGATCGGGACGACCGGCACGGCGACCCGGGAGGAAATCGAGGCGATATGGTGAAGGGGTCCGTGACAGTTTCGTTTTCGGAAGAGAACAGGGCCGCCGAAGAGGCGGACGCGCCGGCCATCCCCCTGGAAATCATCCGGCCGCGCCAGGCGGGGAGCGCCTTTGAGCACGCGCTGCTTGATTTTGACGGCACGCTCAGCCTGATCCGCGAGGGCTGGCAGCAGATCATGATCCCCTATTTCGCGCAGACGCTCGCCGAAACGCCCGGGGGCAGGGACGAAAGCTTCGACGCCCTCCTCGGCCTCGCGCGGGAATTCGTGTTCCTTCACACGGGAAAGCAGACCATCTACCAGTGCATCGCGCTGGGCGAGGAGGTCGCGAAGCTCGGCGGCAAGGCCGGGGACCCGCAGGCCTACAAGGACGAATACCTCCGGCGTCTCCTTGAGCATATCGGCGGGCGGCTCCGGGGGCTCCGGAACGGGGACGCCGATCCGGAAAGCCTGACCGTGCCCGGATCCCGCCGGCTTCTTGAGGCGCTGCGGTCGCGCGGGATCAAGCTGTATCTCGCCAGCGGGACGGACGAGCAGCATGTCCGCGAGGAAGCGGCGCTGCTGAAGCTTGACGGTTTTTTCGAGGGCCGGATCTTCGGGGCGCAGAGGGACTACAAAAGCTTTTCGAAAAAGATGGTCATCGAGCGCATTCTCACGGAAAACAGGCTGAGCGGGGAAGGGCTGCTGGGCTTCGGGGACGGTTTCGTGGAGATCGAAAACGTCAAGTCCGCCGGCGGCACCGCCATCGGGGTGGCGTCCAACGAAACCGAGCGCCGGGGGATCGACCGATGGAAGCGCGAACGGCTCATCCGGGCCGGGGCGGACGCGATCATACCGGATTACGCGGGGCTCCGGGACATCGAAGCCTACCTGTTCGCGTAAGCGGAGGGCAGGTCCTTCCACGCGGCGAGGGAAGCGCCGCTGTGCGCCCGCCCGCGCAGGCCGCGCCCCGCGCGGACCGCGCGCAGCGTTTCCTCTTCGGGCAGGCCGATGATGTGGATGCCCCGGTCGACGGTGGCGCGGTAGATCGTTTCCATATCGTTGAGTTCGGGCTGGGACAGGTTGACGCAGGAGATGTTCTCCATAGAGCAGACCTGTCCGATATAGTGGTCCCCGCGCCCGCAGAAATGCACGCCCCCGCCGGTCTCAAGAAGGATGCGCTGGTCGCAGGGCCGGACGAATTCCCGGTACAGTTCCCCCGAGATGTTCGTGCAGGCGTCGTTGCGGATCATCGCGGCGCCCCGGTGCAGCAGCCCCCACTCGACGCCGTGCCCGCGGTCAAAGGAAGGGAACAGCGCCTGCCACTTCATGAAAAAGGCGAGGAAGACCTCCGTCAGGCAGGCGAGGGTTTCCCGCAGGAGCTCAGGCTCCTCGTAAAACGCCAGGTAGATCCCGCTGCCCCACAGCTCCTCCGCCAGCGGGAAAGGCCCCTGCAGGTCCGGCGGGCAGACATGCACGAAGCGCCTGACCTTCGGGTAGGGCGCGACCGCCTCGGCATAGCGCTCGGCGAAGCGGAACACCTTGCCCGCCAGTCCGGCGCGGAAATCAGGCGCCCGTTCGTCAAGCATGCGGCGGATGCCCTGTTCCCCGTCCGTGAGCGGCTTCGCGCAGGGCAGCGTGTCCAGCGCCGGGTCAAGGAAAAAGAGCTCCGCGCCGAACATGGAGGGGATGATGCCCGTCCCGTAGTTGGCGCGGACGTTGAGCAGGTTCCCTTTGCCGGACATGAGCTCCCGGGACACGTACCACAGCTGCTGGCAGACCATGAGGGACTCGTCCCCGAACGCGTCGTTGACGCGTATCGGCGGGTCCTTGAGACCAGGCGCGGAAGGAGGCCGGCGGGGCGAAAAGAAGGGCTCGCCGCAGAGGCCGTCGGCAAAGTCGGTCCACTCCCTTTCCAGCCTCAGCTCCTCCTGCGGGTCGATGCGGCTTTCCAGGTCCTCAAGCCAAAGCTTCAGTTCCATCCCTGTCGTCCCCTTCCCGCCGCGCGGCCGCAGCCGCGGCCCGGGCACGATGATAGGGCCGCGCCTTCCCGGCGTCAACGCCCGCGGATCCCGGCTTGCCGCCCGCCGAAGCGGTGTGGTATATATGGAACCGCCTTTGAAACGGCGGCCTTCGCCGCGCCGGCGGGGATCCCGCCGCGCGCCGGGGCCCGGGAGCGTGTTTGGCGATGCTGGAAGTGAGCCATCTGTGCAAGTCATACGGGAGCGCGCGTCCGGTGAAGGACGTCAGCTTCAGCCTGTCCGCGCACGAGATCGCCGGGCTGCTGGGGCCCAACGGGGCTGGCAAATCCACCACCATGCGGATGCTTTCAGGATACCTCGCGCCGACGTCGGGCGCCGTGACGTTCTTGGGATGGGATGTCGCCGAGCACCCGCGCGAGGCCAAGCGGCGCCTTGGCTACCTGCCGGAAACCCCTCCCCTGTACCCTGACATGACGGTGCTTGAGCACCTGCGCTTCGTCTGCGCCCTGCGGGGCGTGGGCAGGCGGCAGGCAAAAGCCGAGTGCGACCGGGTCTGCGGGCTGCTCAATGTCAGCGATGTCGCGTCCCGCCTGATCGGGCGCCTGTCCAAGGGCTACCGCCAGCGGGTGGGCTTCGCCGCCGCGCTGGTCGGGAGCCCCCGGCTGCTCATCCTCGACGAGCCCATGGTAGGCCTGGACCCCGAGCAGATCATCGACACGCGCAGGCTGATCCTTTCGCTGTCGCAGTCGATGGCGCTGCTGATCTCCTCGCACATGCTCGCGGAGATCGCCAGCGTCTGCACGCGCATCCTGATCATGCGCCGGGGCGAGCTCAGGCTCGACGGCTCGCCCGCGGAGATCGAGGCGCGCTCCCGGGGCGCCGGCGTCCTGCGCGCGACCGTCCGCGGGGAGCGCGACCTGGCGGAGCGCACGCTGAGGTCCTGTCTGGCGGGAGAGGCGCAGATCAGCGCCGCGGACGGCCTGCGTCCCGGCGAGACCGACTTCCTCGTCACCGCGGGGCCCGAGGTGAAGGCGGACGAAAAGATCTTCCTTGCCGTCGCGGGGGAAGCACCGCGGCTGGTCCTCAAAGCCCTGTGCTCCTCCGCCCCGTCGCTGGAGGACATCTACATCGGCGTGACCCGGGACGGCGAAGGGGCCGTGACCGGGCGGGGGGCCTGACAGGGATGGGCGGCGTATACCGGAAGGAGATCGGGCATTATTTCAGGTCCATGACCGGCTACGTATACATCGCGATGTTCCTGGCCGTATCGGGCGCCCTGTTCATGACGGGCAACCTCCTTTCGCAAAACGGGGACATCCGCTCCTTCTTCTCCTCCGCCACCTCGGCCGTGGTGCTGCTGCTGCCCATCCTCACGATGGGCGTCTTCGCGGAGGAACGCAGGCAGAAGACCGACGAGCTGCTCCTGAGCTCCCCCCTGAGGTTTTCTTCGCTCGTGCTTGGGAAATTCCTCTCCACCTTCACCGTGTTCCTCGTCCCGCTTGCGGCGACGGGCGCCTATCCCCTGCTGCTGCTCCGCTTTGGCGCCTCCTCGCCGATGGTGACCCTTGGCTGTTACCTCGGTTTCGCGCTCCTGGGCATGTCGCTGATCGCCATCGGGATGTTTCTGTCCCTGCTGACGGACAGCCAGTTCATGGCGGCGGTGCTGACCTGGGCGCTTTTCGCGCTGCTGCTGATGCTCGACAGTGCCGCCGGCTATTCCGGCAGCGCCTTCCTTTCCGCCCTCCTCCGCTTCGCGGCGCTCACCGGGCATTACCGCGGCTTTTCCTACGGCGTGTTCCATCTGTCGGAGGCCGTCTACTATCTGAGCGTCACGGCCCTCTTCCTGTTCCTGTGCGTGCATGCGCTGGAGAGGAGGCGGCTTTCATGAGGATCCCCCGCCCGGGGAAACCCCTGACCCAGAAGGGGCTCCTGACGGTCATCCTGATCCTGGCGCTGGCGGTCTTCGCGCTCGTCAACGCCTGCGCCGCGCTCCTCGCCGGGCATTACGGCCTGAGCATCGACATGACGGAGGAAAGGCTCTACGAGCTCTCGGACGTCACACGGGACGTCTGCGCGTCGCTCGCCGAAGACACCGTCATCCGCGTCCTGAGCGCCCAAAACGAGTACCCCGAGGCCTACCGGGAGATCCTCTCGCGCTACGGCAGGCTTTCCGACAGGCTGGAGATCCTGTACACGGACCCCGCGGACAACCCGCTCCTGATCTCGCACTACCAGCAGACGGGGCTCGAACTGCGCCCCTCCGACCTGCTGGTAAGCGGCGCGGAGCGGACGAAAGCCGTCGCGTACCGCGATACGCTGGTGTATGACGGGGACAGGCCCTCGGGCATCGATATCGAACAGCAGCTGACGGCGGCCATCCTCTACGTGAACAGCGTGGAGACGCCCCTGGCGCTGTTCACCTCCGGGCACGGCGAACGGGCTTCGGAGTCGCTCAAAAAGCTTTTCTCCTCAAACAATTTCACCACCGGCAACGTAGCCCTGGGCGTCGAGGCGCTGGGCAGCCCGGCTGTGGTGGTCGCCGCGGCCCCTGCGTACGATTTCGCCCCGCGGGAACTGGATCTCCTCTCCGCCTACCTCGCGGGCGGCGGACGGCTGATGGTCTTCGCGGAGCCCTCGCCAACGCCCCTGCCCAACCTGAAGGCCTTCCTGGCAGGCTGGGGCATGACGCTTGAAGACGACGTCGTCTTTGAGGAAAAGGCCTACGCGTCCGGTTCCCCCGGCAGCATCATCCCCCTGTACGCGCCCCATCCCGTCAACGCTGTCTTTGAGAGCAACAGGATCTATGCCGTGCTGCCGGCCACGCGCAGCATCACCCTCTCAAGCCCGGCGCCCAACCTGGCCCGGGTGGCGCCCCTGCTCATATCGACGGGCGACGCCTACGCGAAGACGGATCTGAGCTTCATTTCCGCGGCGAAGGCCGCGGGCGATCTCCCCGGCCCCTTCGTCATGGCGGCCGTCGCGGAGAAAGGGACCGGGGAAGGGCGCGCGGCGGTCTTCCTCGCGGGGTCCCGCCTGATCTACGCGGACGACCTCCTGTCCGCGGGCTCCTACGCCAACCGCCTGTTCCTGACCCGGGCAGTCGCCCATCTCTGGGAAAACGCAAGCCCCGTCAGCATCCCGCACAAGGCGCTCGGCAACGACCCGCTCCCCGTGACCAGGGCCCAGGGCCTCACCTGGGGCCTGCTCCTCTCGGCCCTTCTCCCCGCCGCGGCGCTGGCGGCCGGGGCCGCCGTGAAGATCAGGCGGAACCGGCTGTGAAGAAAAAAAGGCTCGCTATCCGCTGGCTCGCCGCCTGCCTGGCGGCCCTCCTGGGCCTCCTGGGCTTCCTTCTGCTCCAGCCGGACCGCGCCGGCGACCGCCGGGAAGAGGCGCCCGTGTACGAGATCACCAGGATGCCGCTGGCACAATTGGCGGCCGTGTCCGTGAAAAACAGCAAAGCAGCCTTCGCGGTCATGCAGACGGCCGAGGGGCTGGAAATGGTTTCCGCCAACGGGGGCGCCTACGACGCGGCCCAGCTGCGGGCCCTGCTGTACGCGGCCTGCAACCTGACCGGGAGCCGCAGGATCACCGACCGCTCCGCCTTTGAGCGCTACGGCCTCTCCGCCCCCCGCGCCGGCGTGACCCTGTATCTCTCCGACGGCGGCACGCGCTCGTTTTCCATCCTCGCCGAAAACCCCCTGGACGGCGGCAGCTATCTGCACTGGCAGGAGGAGGACGCGGTGTATCTGGTCCCGGGGCTCGTGGCGGAACTGTTCCTGCGTTCCGAGGCCGATTTCCTCAGCCGCAGCGTTTTCCCGCTCAAGACGCGCGCGGACTACGCGCGCATCGGGGAAGTCGCCTTTGCATACCACGGGCAGGGGAGGGACTATGTCCTCCGGCAGACGGAGGGCGGCTGGTTCCTCGTTTCCCCCGTCCGCCACCGGCTGTCCGGAGCCTATCTGTCCTCATCGCTGCTGGATCAGCTTCTCGCGCTGTACGCGCAGGAGGTGCTCGCCGCCGGCGCGGAACCGAGGGACTTCGGGTTCGACGCCCCCCGCATGACGGTCACGCTTTCGATGGACGGCAGGGAATACCGGGCGCTCTTCGTTCAGGACGGGGAGAAGGGCTTCCTGATGGCGGACCCCGACAACGGCACGGTCTACCGGGTCGCGCGGGACCCGGTCCTCTTGCTGCTGCAGGATTACACGGCCCTGCTGGGCGGAACGGTGCTGAACTATTCCGCCGGCGACATCGCCGGCATCCGGGCGGCGGCGCCGGACACCGCCGGCGCCCCGGACGCCGGGCTGTGGCTCGAATTCTCCGGCGAGGGGGAGACGCTCGCGGTGACGCGGGACGGGTCGCCCCTTGAGCGCCAGGAACGGACCGCCCTGCTGTCCGCGCTCAACCAGCTGCCCGCGGCGGGCGAAATGGCGCGCCAGCCCGCGGACGGGCCAGCGTTGTCCCTGACGCTCTCGCTGCGCGCCGGCAGCGCGGACAGGATCGATTTCATCCCGCTTGACGAGGAGTACGCCGCCGTCAGCGTCAACGGGGAGGCGAACTTCTTCACGACAGCGGCGGCGGTCAGGCGCCTTCAGGAGGCGCTTTTCCGCTGACGCGCCCATCTGACGCCCGCAAAGGAGGGACTGCCATGGAGACCGGGCTCCCAGGCGTTCTGGAGGAACTCAGGCAGCAGCTGTCGGAGGCCAAGACGACGGCAGGCCTGATCGGGCGTTCTCTGCGCCAGGGCATCCTGTCCCTGCGCCTGCCCCCGGGCGCCACCATGAGCGAACAGGAAACGGCCCGCATCCTGGGCGTGAGCCGCACGCCCGTGCGGGAAGCCTTCGCCGGGCTCGCCCGGGAAGAGATGCTCATCGTTTCCCCGCAGCGGCGGACGGCAGTGGCGAAAATCAGCCTGGAAAGGGTCAGGCAGGAACGCTTCCTGCGCGAGTCGCTGGAGCTGGCCGCCATCGGGCTGTTCCTCCCGGAGAGGGACGGGGAAACCCTGCGCGCGATGGAGGAATGCATCCAGAAACAGCGGGACGCGGCCGCGCTCAAAGACATCCGGCTGTTCATCCGCTGGGACGACGAGTTCCACGGGCAGCTCTTTGAGGCAACGGGCAACGCGCTGTGCCGCCACGTGCTCGCCCAGAACAATTTTGACTACCAGCGCCTGCGTTACCTGACCTCATTCGATTTTGACAGGATGCCCGGCCTGAACATCGCGCAGCACGGCGAGCTGCTGCGCCTCCTGGGCGGCGGCAGCCTCCCGGAAGCCCAGGATCTGCTGCGCACGCACCTGCGCCGCCTGTTTGAGGAGGCGAAAACGCTGTCGCAGCGCTACCCGCACTTCTTTTCCTGAGCGCGCGGGAACGGGCCGCCAGCGAAAAATATCCGCCGTGCTATTGACCGCAACCCTTTGGCATGGTAGTATGCCAAGGAAATTCGCCTGTACGCCCTGCCCCAAAGTGGTTTCCCGGTGTCCGATCGCGTTCGCGCGACAAAAATAACATGGAGGTCATGAACATGCAGAAGAAGACCCTGTCCCTCATCCTGGCGCTGGTCCTGTGCCTGACGGCCGCTGCGGCGGCGCTGGCCGAGACCGAGATCATCATCACCGGCACCAACGGCCCCGGGGACACCCAGTCGATGGGCCACGAAGAGTGGGCGCGCCGCCTGAACGAAATGGGCGGCTGGAAAGCCATTGCCCTCGTTTCCTCCGAAATGGGCAATACCGACGAGGTCCTTGAGCAGGGGATGCTGGGCGAACCGGTCGTGGCCTCGAGCGACCCTTCCCGCTTGGCCGCCTACAGCCCGGGCTTCGGCATCCTGATGATGCCCTACCTGCTTGACAGCTATGACCAGCTCGACAACCTGATGGAGACCGAGCTCTACAAGGGCTGGGTGGAAGAGCTCCGCAGCAAGGGCGTCGTCCTGCTGACCGCCAACGGCCTCACCGGCTGGCGCAACTGGGTCACCAACAAGCCCATCACCAAGCCCGAAGACCTCAACGGCCTGAAGATCCGCACCATGGGCAACCCGATCGCCATCAATTCGGTCAACGCGATGGGCGCCATCGCGACGCCCATGGCCCAGTCCGAGGCCTACAACGCCATCCAGACCAAGGTCATCGAAGGCGGCGAGTGGCAGCTTCCCACGGTCTACTCCTCCAAATTCTACGAGGTCTGCTCGGACATCAGCCTCAGCCAGCACTTCCTGCTCACCTGCGACATGGTGTGCGGCGCGGCCTGGTTTGACACGCTGTCCGCCGAGCAGCAGGAACAGCTGACCACCTCCTGCGTGCAGAACTACAAGGACAACCAGGCCCTCGTCGTCGAGTACGAGCAGAAGTACCTGGCCGAGATGGAAGCCATGGGCGTGAAGGTGACCGTTCCCGACCGCGAAGCGTTCAGGGCGGCGACCGAGCACCTGTACTCCGACCCGGCCACGACCGGCGGCGTGGACTTCAACGCGCTGCGCGTAGAACTCTACAAGCAGCTGGGCCTGTAAGGCGCGGCGAAACCGCT
>CAZLYF010000008.1:28510-34101 GCA_964563725.1 uncultured Oscillospiraceae bacterium | reverse complement strand
GCGGCGACCGCGCTGGACGGCTATCCCCTCGCCCTGCAGGGCAAGGGCGCCAAGGCGCGCTTCGGCGGCATCATGGTTTCCTGCCTGGGCACCCTGATCTCCTGCGTCATCATGATGCTGGCGACCCCCGTGATCTCCAACATCGCGCTGAAGTTCGGCAAGTGGGAATTGTTCCTGCTGGCGCTGTTCGGCATCACCATCTGCGGAAACCTGACGGTGGACAGCACGCCCCTGAAGGGTTGGATCGGCGGCTTCCTCGGCTTTTTCTTCGCGATGATCGGCGTGGACGGCCTCTACAACGGCCCCCGCTTCATCTGGCTGCCGGAGCTCACCAGCGGCGTTACCTTGATCCCGGCCCTGATCGGCTTGTTCGGTATCGCCGAAGTGCTGACCGTGCTGCAGGACAGGACGCCCATCCAGATGAGCAAGGGCGCGGGCAAGATGCTCCCGGACAGGAAGGAGTTCAGGAGCCTGATGAAGCCGGTGCTTCGCTCCGCCCTCATCGGCTGCGGCATCGGCGCGATCCCCGGCGCCGGCGAGGACATCGCGGCCTGGCTGTCCTATTCCGTCGGCAAGTCCAGAAGCAAAGCGAAAGCGCTGTTTGGCAAAGGAAGCTTTGAAGGTGTCTCCTGCTCTGAAACCGCGAACAACGCCTGTATCCCCGGCGCGATGGTCCCGATGCTCACGCTGGCGATCCCTGGTTCCACGCAGGCCGCGATGTTCCTGGCCGCACTGAACCTGCACGGCGTGCAGCCCGGCCCGATGCTGACCCTGAAGGATCCGCCCTTTATGTACGTCGTCGGCCTCACCCTCATGGTCGCGGCCATCCTCATGTTCGGCGTCGCCCTGCTCCTCACCAAGCCCATGACCAAGATCCTGCAGGTCAACCGCAAGATCCTGATGCCCATCATCGTGGTGCTCACGGTGGTCGGCGCCTACGCCTCGCGTTCCACCTGGTTTGACGTGAAGGTGATGCTGGCGTTCGGCGTGCTGGGCTACATCCTTCGGAAGGCGAACATCCCCATGGCGCCCATCACGCTGGGGCTGATCCTCGGCGGCACCGCGGATACCAGCTTCCGCCAGGCGCTGTCGCTGGGCAACGGTTCCATCATCCCGCTGCTGTCCCGCATGGTGGGCAATATCCTGATCGTTGTCGTAATCTACACGCTGGTTTCCGGCGCCATCAAGACCATCAAGGCCACGAGGCAGGAGATCCGGGGAAAGCAGGAAGGCGTTTCGCCGTAGTGTATTCAACAGAAAGGACAGATGGCATGAACGTAAGGGACAAGATGATCCTCATTACCGGCGGCGCCGGCGGCCTTGGCAGCGCGATGGCAGGGCTCCTGAGCGAGAACGGCGCCAGAATCCTGATCATGGATCTGGAAGCCGCCCGGGAGAAGGGCGAGGCGCAGGCGGCCGCGATGGTCGCGGCGGGCGGCAGGGCCTGGTTCTGCGGCGCGGACGTCACCTCGGAGGAGGACTGGAAAAGGGCCGTCGGCTTCGCCTTGGAAAAAGCCGGCCGGGTGGATGTGCTGATCAACAACGCGGGCATCAACATCCGAAAACCGGTGGAGGAGATGAACATCGACGAATGGATGACGATGATGAAGGTCAATACCGGTTCCGCCTTTCTCGGGTGCAAGTACGTCATCCCGGTGATGCGCAGGCAGGGCGGCGGCGCGATCATCAACACCTCCTCCGTATGCGGGCTGGTCGGACACAAGTACACCCCCGAGGCCTATACGGCCACCAAGGGCGCGCTCACGATGCTGACCAAGGCGATCGCCTCCCGCTACGCAAAGGACAACATCCGCTGCAATTCCATCCACCCCTCCACGGTGGATACGCCCTTCATCCAGCTTATGTTCAACGATCCCCAGAAGGGCGCGCAAAACCGCGCGGAGCGACTGGGCGAGGTGCCGCTGGGGCGGCTGGCCGTTGCCGGCGACGTCGCCAACGCGGTGCTCTACCTCGCCAGCGAGGAGGCTTCCTTCATCAACGGCGTTTCGCTTCCCATCGACGGCGGCGTGACCTGCTACTGAGCGCATAGAATGACAGGACAGGAGAAAGAGGCTATGGAGTTTTCCGCAGAGGAAATCAGGGACCTGAAAAAGCGCGCGGCGCAAATGCGAGGCGACCTCATTGAGATGATCCCGGCTGGCAAAGTGGGCCACCTGGGCGGCAGTTCCTCCATCATGGACGTCGTCGCGGCGCTCTACTTCAAAATCATGAAGGTTTATGAGGATCCCAGGGACCCCCGGCGCGACATCCTGGTGTTTTCCAAGGGGCACGCCGTGCTGGCCCAGTACGCCGCGCTGGTGGAACTGGGCTACATCGAGCGCGAGGCGCTCAAGTACGTCAAGACGCTGGAGTGCACGCTGCAGGGCCATCCGGACATGGACCACACGCCGGGCATCGAGGCGGTGACCGGTTCCCTGGGGCAGGGGCTGTCCATCTGCCTGGGTATGGCGCTGGGCCTCCGGCTGGATGGAAAGGACGCCCGCGTATACTGCATCCTCGGCGACGGCGAGCTGGCTGAGGGCCAGATCTGGGAAGCCGCGATGGCGGCCGCCTCCTATCAGGCGGACAACCTCTGCGCGATCATCGACGTCAACGGCGTGCAGGCGACCGACGCGGTGGACCGCGTGCTCTCCAACCCGGACCTCAAGCAGAAGTGGGAAGCGTTCGGATGGAAGGTCACCGAGGTGGACGGCCACGACATGCGCCAGATCCTCGCCGCCCTGGACGAAGCCAGGGAGGTCAGGGGCCGTCCGGCTATGATCCTGGCGCACACCGTCAAGGGCAAGGGCTTCCCCTTCGCGGAGGGCAAGGCCGCCTACCACAACGCCGCGATGAATGAGGAAGAATACGCGCAGGCCAGGGAACTGGTCAGGAAAATGCTGGAGGAGGCGTAAAAGATGGGAATGGGCAATATGCGGAAGGCCTATGGCGAGGCACTGCTGCAACTGGGCCGCGAAAACGGCAGGGTCGTCGCGCTGGAAGCCGATCTTGGTAAATCCACCATGTCCAATCTTTTCGGGGCCGAGTTCCCCAACCGCTATTTCCAGATGGGGATCGCGGAAGCCAACATGATCTCGGTGGCGGCCGGGCTTGCCCTGACGGACCACGTGGCGTACGCCAGCTCCTTCGCGGTGTTCGCCTCCGGCCGGCCCTACGACCAGATCCGTTCCTCCGTGGCGATCCCGCGCCTGAACGTCAAGATCTGCGGCTCTTCCGCCGGCCTGTCCGATTACGGCGACGGAAAGACCCATCAGTCCATCGACGATATCACCATCATGCGCGTCCTGCCCAACATGAAGGTCTTCTCCCCCGCAGACGCCCCGGAAACCGCGAAGATCGTCAGGGCGATGGCGGACATCCCCGGCCCGTGCTACATCCGCGTGAACCGCAACGACGTGCCTGACGTGACCCGTCCGGACGAGCCCTTCGCGTATGGCAGGATCAGCACCCTTCGCGAAGGCGGCGACGTAGTGATCTTCGCGACAGGCTACATGGTGCATCAGGCGCTTCAGGCGGCGAAGGCGCTGGAAGCGGAGGGCGTCCAGGCGAAGGTGATCAATGTGGCGACGATCAAGCCGTTCGACGTCCAGGGCGCCCAGGCGGCGGCGGCCGGCATGAAGGCGGCCTTCACTGTTGAGGAAGCAAGCGTGTACGGCGGCCTGGGTTCCGCGGTCTGCGAAGCGCTCTGCGCCGGGCCGGCCGCGAGCCGCATCCCGGTGGGCGTGATCGGTATCCAGGACGCCTTTGGCACCTGCGCCCAGACCTATGACGAGCTGCTCGGCCATTACCATCTGATGCCGGAAGACATCGTCGCCAGGGTCCGCAGCATGCTGTGAACCCCGGCTATACAAACAAGCGTAAACGGAGGAGAACACCATGAAAATCGGATTCATCGGCCTTGGCATCATGGGCAGGCCCATGGCGAAAAACCTGGTCAAGGCAGGCTACGAACTGATCGTAAGCGACAAATACGCAAAGGCCGCAATGGAAGAACTCGCAGCGCTGGGCGCGGCTACGGCCGCGACCAACGCGGAGGCCGCCGCCCATGCCGATATCCTCATCACCATGCTGCCCAACTCCCCGGAGGTCAGGGAAGCGCTCTTCGGAAGCGGCGGCGCGGCGGAAACGCTCAGGCCCGGCAGCATCGTGCTGGACTGCTCCTCCATCAGCCCCGTCGCCTCCCGCGAGATCTGCGCGGATCTTGCCAGGCGGGGCGTCGACATGATGGACGCCCCGGTATCCGGCGGAGAGCCCAAGGCCATCGACGGCACGCTGGCGTTCATGGTCGGCGGCAAGCCGGAGATTTTTGAGAAGGTGAAGCCGCTCCTGGAGAAAATGGGTTCTTCCGTCGTGCTGTGCGGAGACATCGGCGCAGGCAACGTCACCAAGCTGTGCAACCAGATCGTCGTCGCGGTGAATATCGCAGCCGTCGCCGAGGCCATGACGCTGGGCCAGCAGTGCGGCGTCGAGCCTGAAAAGATCTTTCAGGCCATCAGGGGCGGTCTGGCCGGTTCCACCGTGCTCAACGCCAAGGCGCCCATGATGATGGACCAGAACTTCAAGCCCGGTTTCCGTATCAACCTGCACATCAAGGACCTGAACAACGTCGTCGAAGCCGCCGCGAAGTATAACAGCCCGATCCCCCTGACGCAGTCCGTTCTGGAGATGATGAAGATCCTCCGGCGCGATCACGACGAGGCCTGCGACCACAGCGCGCTGGCCAAGTACTATCAGAAGCTCACGGGCGAGGCGCTTCATCACTGAAAAACCGCGTTGAAACAATGAGCGGTTTCCATCAGGTGTCTGTGCCAGCTCCTGGTATGGGTGTTCTGTGTTTTCTGCAGAGCATATAGAACCGCCCCAATTTGAGGGGGATATCGATGGACGTTTATCAGAATCTGTCAAGGCTCGGCATCCAGTTGCCCGCCGCGCCGGCCCGCGGAGGCGTGTATGCCAGCGTGAAGCCTTTTTCAGGCGGAAAGCTTCTGTACGTTTCAGGTTGCGGGCCAAATACCGGCGACCGCAGTTTTGCGGGCAAGGTGGGCGAGCAGCTGACGCTGGAGGAAGGCCAGGAAGCCGCCCGCTCTGCGATGCTCAACTTCCTGGCGCTGGTGGAGCAGCACACCGGGGATCTGAACCGCGTCAAATCGGTGGTGAAGCTGCTGTTCTTCGTTGCCAGCGCGAACAACTTCTACAGCCAGCCGTCAGTGGCGAATCAGGCGACGCTGCTGCTGCGCGAATTGTTTGGGGAAGAGACAGGCGTGCCTGCCCGCTCTGCCGTCGGCGTCTCGGTCCTTCCCGGCAACATACCGGTCGAGGTTGAAGGATTGATCGAACTGTAAGGGGGGGACGGTTCTGTGTGTTCCACGAAAAACACATAGAACCGTCCCCTGTGCCGGGCTAGATTAGCCTCCCTTTGCGGAATCCCGCGGTCATGAAGCGCCACGCCGCTTTCCTGTTCGTCAGCCAGCTGATCCGGACGCCGTTTTGGGTGTTGCCAAGCATCTTTGGAATGAAGAACTTCGCGACCGTTTCGGGCCTGTCCGCCAAAGTATTGAACAGCTTCCTGA
>CAZLYF010000008.1:13613-28500 GCA_964563725.1 uncultured Oscillospiraceae bacterium | reverse complement strand
CTGAACTTCTCGTCCCCGACGACTTCCGACCGGTCGCCGTCCGGGTTTTTTGTGATGAAATCCGTCAGCATCATGCCGGGTGACAGGCGCCCCGCGATGACGCCGGTGCCCCTGAGTTCCCTGGCAAGCCCCTTCATGAAGTAGGTCAGGGCGCGCTTGGTGGCGCCGTACAGGATGGTTTTGGGCTGGATCATGTTGTTTGAACCCAGACCCTCCATGGCGTAGATCGCGCCATGCCCCTGTGTGAGCATTTCCGCCGCAGCGATCTGTGAACCGAATATCATGCCGGCAATGTTGGTGTCGATGACGTTTCGGGTGTAGGTTTCGCCGGTTTCCCACGCGAACCTGTGCGGCGCGTTCTGCCCCGCGTTGCTGATCCAGATGTCGACCGAGCCCCACTTTGCGCAGGAAAGGTCCCAGAGGGCCTGCAGGTCCGCCTTTTTCCGGACGTCGCAGGGGACATATATGTATCGGCTCCCGAAAGGCGTCAGTTCCACCTGAGTCTCCTGCGCCAGCGCGCCGCCCCTGCCCGACAGCGTGACATGGCACCCGGCCCGCAGAAATTCCCTTGCCATCGCATATCCGATGCCGCGCGTGCTCCCTGTGATCACGATATGTTTCATAGGCGATCCTCCCGTGCTCCGGCAATTCGCAGGCGTCATTGACTGCCCTGTCAGCTCAAAGTATACTCCCCAATCGGAGGGTTTGGGCAATGAAATCGCCGAACTTGACCAAGAGCCGGATCAAATCAAAGATCAGCGCAGCTTCCAGCCAATTCGAAACCAGATCCGTGTTTCGGCGCAAAGACCCCTGATGAGGTCATCCTGTTCACTTCGGACAGAAATTTGGAGAGGAGCCTGTGAGTAGGAAGCCAGACATCCGCACAGCTGAATGAACCGTTGCAAAACAAGCCGATACCAGCATGCTTCATGAAGAAACTTGATGGTTGTGGTTTTTTGTTATACGGAGGAGGTCACATGAAAAACAGTACTGCCTGGGAAAAACTGTCGCTGCCCTCTGAAATGGAAAACATCCTGCGATGCGCGCCCGACGTCGTGTTGCCGGAAGCACGCGAAGAGATTCTTGCCATGGCGCTTGGCGGACAGGCGGAAGGAACGTTTGACGTTGCCTACGACGTCCCGGGCCTGGGACGGTACACGGAAGCCACCGTCACAAAATGCCCCAACGGGCTGGTGGTCAACTATCCGGAGGCGTATATGCGGCGCCGCGATCCGGATTCCATGGTCGTGGCCGATGAGCTGCCCACCGACAAGCCCAAATACAGGCAATTGTATGGGCGGGCATTTTCCCCGCTCCGGCAGGAAACGTTTGATTGGCTGAAGAGCCAGCCGCTGCTGGCGCTCCCTTTCTGGGCCGGCGGCGAAAGCCTGAACTATCCGGCCGTCCTGATCGGCCCGCAAAACGCGGCCTTCCTCGCCGGAGGGCTGGCCGACCTGCAGGGATTCATCCCCGCCTCCAAGCTGCCGGACCGCTTTGCGCCGAAGGTGATCGTCTATCTCGCGCCGCCCTTCCGCCATACCCACTTCGACAAAAAGCAGATCGTTGTGCATAACCGCCGCGAAGACCTGCATGAGATCTTCTCGTTCAACCTGTATCCAGGCCCCAGCGCCAAGAAAGGCATATACGGCGCGCTGATCCACCTGGGAGAGCAGGAAGGCCGGCTCACCCTTCATGGCGCCACAGTCAAGGTTGTCACACCCTATGACAACAGCCTGGTCATCCTGCATGAGGGCGCCAGCGGCAGCGGCAAGAGCGAGATGATCGAACAGATGCACCTGGAACCCGACGGACGCATCAAACTGGCGCAGAATACCATGACCGGCGAAAAGCTGTACCTGAGCATCAACGAAACCTGTGAGCTGCTGCCGGTCACAGACGACATGGCCCTGTGTCAGGACCCTGTGCAGAACGGCGGCCGGCGCCTTGTGGTCAAGGACGCGGAAGCGGGCTGGTTCCTTCGGGTGAACCATATCGCGAGCTACGGCACGGACCCGCAGCACGAACGTCTGTGCGTCCATCCCAAGGAACCGCTCATTTTCCTGAACATGAAAGCGGTCCCCGGCGCCACCTGCCTGATCTGGGAACACATCATGGATGCCCCCGGAAAGCCCTGCCCCAATCCCCGCGTCATCGTTCCAAGGCATCACGTGCCGGGCGTCGTCCATGACCCGATCGAGGTGGATGTGCGAAGCTTTGGGGTGCGGACGCCACCCTGCACAAGCAAAAATCCAAGCTACGGCATCATCGGCATGCTGCATGTGCTGCCGCCCGCCCTGGCGTGGCTGTGGCGGCTTGTCGCCCCCAGGGGGCACGACAACCCCAGCATCACGCGCACCGCCGGCATGACCAGCGAAGGCGTGGGCTCCTATTGGCCTTTCGCGACGGGCAGAATGGTGGACCAGGCCAATCTGCTGCTGAACCAGATCATCAAAACGCCTTCCACCCGCTACAAGCTGATCCCCAACCAGTACATCGGCGCCTACCATGTCGGGTTCATGCCGCAGTGGATCACCCGGGAGTACCTTGCAAGGCGCGGAAGCGTCAAGTTCAGGCCGGACCAGACGGTCGCTGCCCGCTGTCCGCTGCTCGGTTATGCGCTGCAGTCGCTGAAAATAGACGGGAACTACATCCCAAGAGGCTTGCTCCAAACAGATCTGCAGCTGGAAGTCGGCGAGGAAGCCTATGATCAGGGAGCCAAAATGCTCACGGAGTTCTTTGCGCAGGAGCTCAGGCAGTTCCAGACGGGAGACCTCTGCGCTGAAGGCAAACGGATCATCGAGTGCTTCTTTGACGGCGGAAGCGCGGATGATTACGCAAAACTAGTTTAGAAAGAAACAAAGCATAGGGGACGGTTCTATGTGTTTCGCAAAACACATAGAACTGTCCTCTACACGGTTCCCAGCAGCTTCAGGGCTTTCCGCTGTATGGCGCCCGCCGTGATGCCGTACAGTCCCTGCAGTTCCTCGACGGTCCCAACCTGTCCGAATACGTCCGGTACGCCGATGCGCGCGAAGGGCACCGTGCCGCATTCCGCCAGGACTTCCGCCACGGCAGAGCCCAGCGCGTTGATCACATTGTGGTTCTCAACCGTGATGATCGCCCGCGTCTCCCTCGCCGCCTTCTGAACCGCCTCGGAATCAAGGGGCTTGATCGTCGCCATGTCCAGAACGCGGGCCCTGACGCCTTGTTCCCTGAGGGATTCGGCAGCGCGGATGGCCTCGGGGACGCAGACCGTGCCCTCCGCGATCAGGGTGATGTCGCCGCCGTCGACGACTGTGTTCGCCTTGCCGATGCGGATATCCGTCCCGGCGCCGTAGATCGCGTGTCTGGCCTTGCGGTTGATCCGGATGTAGTAGACGCCGGGCGTGTCAACGCTTTGGCGGAGCAACGTTTCCATGGAGACCTCGTCGGAAGGATCCATGACCGTCACGCCGGGGATGGCGCGCATGATGCCCATATCCTCAAGGGCCATGTGTGTCGCGCCGTTTTTGCCTGCGCAGATGCCGGGGTCCACCCCGATCAGGCGCACGTTCAGCCTTGCGTAGGCGCAGGACAGGAAAACCTGGTCGACGACGCGGCGTCCGGTGAACGCAGCGAAGGAGTGCACGATCGGCACCATGCCCATGGCGGACATGCCGGCCGCCACGCCGACCATGTTCGCCTCCTGAATCCCGCAGTCAAAGAAGCGGTCCGGGTACAGGTCACCGAATTTTTTTGACCCTGTGGAGGAGGCAAGGTCGGAATCCAGCACGACGAGCCTCTCGTTTTCCGCGCCTGCCTTCAGCAGAAATTCCACGTAGGCGGCGCGCATGTCACGGTCGTTGACTGTCATTTTTTCTTGTCCGCCTCCCCGATGAGGTGTTCATTGTCCCTGTCGATCGCCGAGATCCTGCCGGCCGAAACCGCTTCGTAGGCCCTCAGCTGCTCCCCGGAGACGGTCAGATAATGGCTGGGCACGCGGGCTTCCGCCTCTTCCCAGCCCTTCCCCTTGACCGTGTTCAAAATGATCGCGGATGGAACGCCCCGGATTGAGCGGGCGGCATCGACCGCGCCGCATAGGGCCGCCATGTCATGGCCGTCAACGGACGCCGCGTCCCAGCCGAATGAACGGAAGATCCCCGCCAGGTCGCCCATGCGGCAGATGTCGTCCGTGCAGCCGTCCAGCTGCTGGCCGTTGCGGTCCACAAAGGCGATCAGGTTGTCAAGCTTCCGCTGCGCCGCGAACATCGCCATTTCCCAAACCTGGCCTTCGTTGCATTCGCCGTCGCCAAGGATCAGAAAGGTGACGCTGCCGCGCCCCAGGATCTTGTCCGCCAGCGCGATCCCCGCGGCGGTGGACGCACCCTGCCCGAGCGAGCCGGTGGACATGTCGACGCCGGGCGTCCGGTTCCTGTCGCAATGGCTGGGAAGGCGGGTGCCCAGGCGGTTCATGGTTTTCAGCTCTTCCATCGGGAAGTAGCCCTTCAGCGCAAGGGCCGCGTAGAGCGCTGGGCCGCAATGGCCTTTGGAGAGTACCAGCTTGTCCCTTTCGGGATCATCCGCGCTGCCAGGGCTTGCGTTCAGGCAGCGCCCGTACAGCGCCGCCATCAGGTCGGCGATGGAAAGCACGCCGCCGACATGGCCTTCGCCATAGGCGGCAATCGTCCGCATGGCCGTCACGCGGATCTCTTCCGCGAATCTCTCAAGCCGCAGCCGTTCCAGGCTTTCAAGCCTCATGGCAGTCCTCCCCCAGACGCAGAATCAATCTCAGGCGCAGCTCAGCCGCGCGCGTTATCCAGGCTCCTGTGCATGAGCTCCCGGTTTGTTTGGTAGGTCTCGCGGTATCGGCGGAAGGCGTCTTCATACGCGGCCCGGTTGCCGGCGTCAGGCACCGCGACGTTTTCCTCAAGCTTCACGATGCTGCCGCAGGCCTCATGCACGTCCGCATACTCGCCGCAGGCGACCATCGCGCAGATCGCGGCGCCCAGGCCCGCCTGCTCACGGTTCCTGGCCAGGTGCAGCGGGTGGTCGAAGACATCGGCGATGATCTGGCGCCAGACCCGGCTGACCGCCCCGCCGCCCGATATGATCATCCGGTCGGTGGCCAGCCCCATGTCCCTGATCACAGTCAGCGCGTCCAGCAGCGAGAAGGCGACGCCTTCCAGCACGGCGCGCACCAGCTCGCCGCGCCCATGGCTCAGGTCCATGTTGAAGAAGCCGGCGCGCGCGCGTTCGTCCTGATGCGGGGTCCTCTCTCCGGTCAGGTACGGCAGGAACAGCAGCCCGCCGCAGCCAGCAGCGGCTTTTTCGGCCTCCGCATCCATCAGGCGGAAATCTCGTGTCCCGAGGATTTTCTCCAGGAACCAGTTGTACGCGAGGCAGGCGTTCAGCGTAGCGCCCATGACGTACCAGGTGTTGTCCGGCACGTAGGCAAAGGTGTTCGTGCGCAGCTGCGCATCATAGCGCAGCATGTCGGCGGGGACGCAGACCTGCCCTGCTGTTCCCAGGGTCACCGAAGCGTCGCCTGCGCGCAGGAGACCATTGCCCAGCATGGCAACCGGCTGGTCTCCCCCTCCGAAGGCGACGGGCGTTCCGGCAGCAAGCCCCGTATCCGCCGCGGCCTGGGCCGTCAGCTTCCCCGCGAGCTCCAGAGGCGAGTGGCGCTCGTCGGGCAGGATGTCCCGCGGCAGCCCGAGGGCTTTGAGGAGATCCGCGTTCCAGCGGAAGCGGCTGTTGTCAAAGAGCAGCGTACTGGCGGCCCCCGTCCTTTCCGTGCCGATCTCGCCCGTCAGCCGGTAACGCAGGTAATCGCCCGGCAGGAGGGCATGCCGCGTCCGCGCAAACAGGTCCGGCCTGTTGTCGCGGAACCAGAGCAGCGTCAGGCACTGAAACCCGGCGCTGACGTTGTTCTGCACCCAGCTGCCCAATTGACCGGCGCCGATTTTTTCGATGACTTCCGCCTTTTCCTTCCCGGTGCGCTGATCGCACCAGAGCACGGCAGGATGCAGCAGGGCTTCATCCCAGTCCAGCAGGACCGTCCCGTGCATCTGGCCGGAAAAGCCGATCCCGCGCACTTCCGCGGGGTCCGCCTGCGCCTGGGCCATCGCGCCCCGCACCGCCTGGCACAGTACGGCATACCATAGCCGGGGGTCCTGCTCCGCGTATCCCGGACTCGGGATGGTGATCGGGTAGTCCCCGTAGCCAAGACCGGCAAGGATGCCGTCGGGCTGCACCAGCACCGCTTTCAGGCCCGACGTACCCAGATCGATCCCCAGATAAAGCCTCACGCCGCCCGCCTCCGCAACATTGTTTGACCCGGTCAGGATACTCCAGAACAGCTCGAAATGCCAGCGCCGCATCGGTTCCATTGCCGGTTCCCTAAAGCAGCCCACTGGCTGCCCGGCTTGTCAAGCAGGCGCACCAGGGAATAAAGCCCTGTATGGGCTATACACAAGCCCCACCCCTCTGCCAAGAGCGGATCCCCCTGTTGCGGAACGCGGGGGAAGCGGGCGACGGGTCGCCGTTGATCGCCCCTCCAAAGCATCCCGGGCTGGTTTTACGTCATAAAATCCCCACGGCCGACTATGCGGCAAGCCAGACTCCGGTGACAGCCGGCGGAACCTCCCGCATATAAATCATATTCTATAAATATTTATTCAATTTCGGCAGTCAGAGGGATTGACAGGCCTTATCTGTTGTGATATTATTTTAAAAGGCGGTCAGAGATGTCCTGGCCAAAGCACATGACCCGTCAGTGAGTTGCAGAGGAAGCCCCCTGGCAAAATGCCAGCCGCAGCGAAGGAAGATACTCATTGACGCCTCATATGAAGCGCGGGCAGGAAGGGAGGTGCAGCAGAAATCAGGCACGCCGGACACCCTGCGAACCTGTACAATGCTACGGAATAAAGGAGAACCCAATGAAAAAGACACTTGGTTTGATGATGGCCCTGATGATGGTGGCAGGCCTGTTCTCTTTCGCGCCTGTTGCGCTTGCCGAGGACACATGGCATCTTGGCATTCTCATCCATTCCCTTGACAATGAATTCTGGGCGCAGGAAGCAAACGGCGCCATCCTGTTCGCCGATTCCAAGCCCAATGTGGAGTATCAGGTGCTGATCACGGACGGCGATGACAGCAAGGAGATCCAGGCAATCAAGGACTTTATCGCGCAGTATGGCGACAAAGCCTTCTTCATCGCGGACCCGGCCTCCAAGGCCAACACCGCGAACGTCGTTGAAATCTGCGAAGCCGCGGGCTGCAAGGTAACGATCCTCTGGCATCATGCGGATGGGCTTGAGCCCAAGGATTTCAGCAGTTTCGTCGCGCATATGTCCCCCGATGACTTTGTGGCCGGCTACAACACCGCGAAGACGCTGTTTGACCTGCTGGGCGGCAAAGGCAAGGTTTGCGCGTTGTACGGCAAACAGGGCGAAGACTCCGCCGCCAACCGTTACAAAGGCTTCGAGGCGGCCCTGAAGGACTATCCCGGCATCGAAATGATCGACATGCAGGTGGCTTCATGGAGCCAGGACCAGGCGATGACCTTCGCGCAGACCTGGCTCGCGGCCAATCCGGACATCGATGCGATCTGGGCCGCCAACGATACCATGGGCCTTGGCGCGATCGAAGCGCTTAAGCTCGAGGGCAAGAACGGCAAGGTCCTCGTCAACGGCGTCGATGGGATCGCAGCCGCGTATGAGGCGATTCTGGCCGGAGACATGGCCTGCACGATCGCAAACAACGGCTACCTGCTCATGGGCTACGGCGCCGCGTACGCGTATGAAGTCGCCACAGGCGCGCTGGCCGAAGTTGAGAAGCCGGTCATCAAGACGCAGGCAGTCCTCGTAACGGCCGAAAACGTCGCGGAGTACAAGGCGATGTTCATCGACGGCATGCCGGCATACGACTATACGGACCTGAGCTTCTGCGTATTGTCGGATTACGCGTCCTTTGAAGAACTGGCAGCGGCGCAGGCGAAATAACAAAAGGTCCGCCGCGCCCGGCGAAATGAACCGGATAGAAGAAGTCCGTCTCCGAAAGCCTGCTTTCGGAGACGGACTGATGTAAAGGTTTTCGTCAGCGTACACGTGATCAGGACCGCGGCTTGCGGATGGCGGCGTCCGATACTATGATGCCTGCGGTGGACCCATCTTTGTGCAGAAGGTAAACCGATGAAAATTTATGCGAAAGAAGAGCGGAAGGAAGCGACTGTCGCGGAGGAGTTCGTCGCGAGGGTCGCCAGGGAATCCCGCAACAGAAAGGTCAGGCTCTATGCGCCCATGATCCTGCTGGTTGTCCTGACGGTCGCTTTTTCCGTTTATGACAGCCATTTCTTTTCGATCAGGAACATCGTCAATCTGCTTGGCCAGATGGCGGTCCCCCTCACCCTGGCGACAGGGCTCACGTTCGTGCTGCTGATCGGAAGCATCGACCTTTCCGTTGAAGGCGTCATGGGATTTGTCGGTTCCTGCATCGCCCTGCTGATCGTCAATTCCCGCAACAGCAACAACTGGGGGGTCTGGGGCGTTGCGCTGCCGCTCGCCATCGGCATCATCTATGGCGGGATCACTGGCTTTCTGCACGTGAAGCTGCGCATCGCGTCCTTCATCATCACGTATGCCACGGGCGTGATCATCGGCGGTATCGCGGTCCTGCTGTACAGGGGACAGCCGGCGACCGTCAAGGCGCAATGGGTGATCGACGCTTCCATAACATACTTTGTCGGCATTCCCCTCATCACATGGATCGCGTTCGCGTTTTTTATCTTTGGATTCGTCATCCTCAACTATACCGCCTTTGGCCGCGCGGTCTATGCCATTGGCGACAACGAGGCCGCCGCCCGCGCCTCCGGGATCAATGTCGACCGGGTGACCGTCCTGGTCTTCATGCTCTGCGGGGCCGCCGCCAGCCTTGCGGGCCTTGTCGCCCTGATCAGGCTGAAACTCGGCCAGGTGTCCCTGGGAACGGACCAGATGTTCCCGTGCATCACCGCCCTGGTGATCGGCGGCACCTCGCTGGCTGGCGGCAAGGGCGGGATGCTTCAGACGATCGTCGGCATCCTGGTCTATATGGAGCTGCTCAATTTCCTTACGATCATCGGCGTGAATGCGGACTACAAGAAGGCAATCCAGGGGATCATCATCATCATCGCTGTTGCGCTGACCCTCACACGATCAAGAAAAACCATTTCCAAGTAAGGGGGCGATACGCGTGAGTGGCAGGGATCTTTTGTTCGGAACGAACGACATCGGCAAGACATATGGGGAAAACACCGTCCTTCAGGGGATCAATATAGCGGTCAACCGCGGTGAGATCATCGGGCTGATCGGGGAAAACGGCGCCGGGAAATCGACCCTTTTAAAAATCATCGCCGGCGTCGAAAAGCCCTCCGTGGGGACCATGGAGATGAATGGGGAACCCTTCCGCGCCACATCCATGCTGGACGCGAACCGGCATGGGATCGGCATGGTATTTCAGGAACAGTCGCTGATCAACAACCTGTCCGTCGCGCAGAACATCTATCTTGGGCGCGAAAAGAAATTCGCGGCCGGGAAGCTGATCAATTGGCAAAAGATGAATCTGCGCGCCCGCCAGGTCCTGGACAGCATGGGGCTCAAGCATATCCCGGTCAAGGCGAAGGTCAGCGACATCTCCTTTTCGATGCGCCAGATGGTGGAGATCACCAAAGTGCTGGACATCATATCGGAAACCACGGACAACCGCGCGCTGATCCTGCTGGACGAGCCCACCACGGTGCTTTCGGATGACGAAATCAGGACGCTGTTCTCAAGGATCCGCCAGATGAAGGAAAGGGGCTATTCCATCATTTTCGTCTCCCATCGCCTCGCGGAAGTCCTGGAAATCACAGACCGCATTTACATATTCAAGGATGGCAGGCAAACGGCTGAAGTCGAAACCAAAAACGCGGACGAATTCGTCCTCTACGAGAAGATGGTCGGCCGCGAGACCAACGGGGAGTATTACGTGTCCGCGCTGCAGCAGGTCCCTTCCGCGGAGGTCGTGATGGAAGTGGACCGCCTGAGCATGTTCGGCTCCTTCCATGATGTGTCCTTCAAGCTGCGCAAGGGGGAGATCCTGGGCCTTTGCGGCGTGGAAGGTTCCGGCAAGGAGTCCGTTTGCGCCGTTCTCTGCGGCGACGAAGCCAAATCGGGCGGGACGATCAGCATCGGGGGCAGGGAACATGATTTTTCGTCACCGACCGCGGCCAGACAGGCGGGCATCCTGTCCGTCCCCAGGAACCGTAGGGAAGAGGGGATCATCGGGATCCTTTCCATCAGCGAAAACATCTCGATGACAAACTATCAGAAGAACGCCCGCTTCCGCGTGATTTCCAACCAAAGGCAGAACCAGAACGCCAGGAAATGGATCAGGGACGTCGGCATCAAGTGCGCCGGCGTGCACCAACGCGCCAACAACCTCTCCGGAGGAAACGCGCAAAAGGTCATTTTCGCGCGCGTACTGGACAGCGAATGCCCGATCCTGATCCTCGACCATCCGACGCGCGGCGTGGACGTCGGCTCAAAGGGCGATATCTACAAGCTGATCCGCGACATCACCGAAAAGGGCGTCTCAGTCATCCTGATGGGCGATACGCTGGACGAAAGCATCGGCCTTTCCAGCAGGGTCATCGTGATGAAGGACGGGCTGGTATGCGGGGAATTCGATTGCCCGGTCGACGGGAAACCCAACCAGGTGGATGTCGTCAAGCTGATGCTGTGAGGAGGGCCAGGGGTATGCAAAGGCAGTCCGCTGCGGAGTTTTCGCTGAAAAGCTTTTTGATCAACAACATCTATATCATGAGCGCCATCATCGTCGTGATCGCTTTTTATGTCCTCAATCCCCGTTTCCTGTCATTGTACTCCCTCCAGAACATCACCCTGGAAATCGCGCCGCTGATGCCGATGGCGCTGGGGATCGCCTTTGTACTGTATTCGGGCAGCATCGATCTGTCCATCGGCGCGGTCGCATCCGCGACCTGCGTCATGACGGGGATGTTCATCGCTGATTACGGTAATATCATCATCCTTCCCATGCTGGCGTTCGGCCTTGTCGCCGGGCTGATCAACGGCTTCCTGGTCGCGAAAATGAAGATCCCTTCGTTCATCGTGACGCTTTGCGCGCAGAGCGTCTGGAGGGCATTGGCGATCATTCTGTCCGGCGGCGGATCCAACACCATCCCCCTCAAGCAGAGGTCCATCGTCAACTGGGCCTCGTCGAACTTCCTGCAGTTTCCGGTGATGTTCTGGTTCTCCCTTGCTCTCCTGATTCTGAGCCTGTTCATCGAGCGCAAGACAGAGCTTGGCAAGTCGATCTTTGCGACCGGCGCGAACGAAAAGGCTGCCCGTCTGGCGGGCATGAATACGGCAAAAACCAAGATGCTGGCGTTTGTCCTGTGCAGCTTCGGCGCCGCGCTGGGCGGCGTGATGTACGCCTACAAGCTCAAGAGCAGCGTCCCCACCATCGGCGACAGCCTCTTCATGCTGGCTATTTCAGCGGTCGCCCTGGGCGGCACCATGTTTTCCGGCGGCCGCGGCAGCGCCCTTCGCACGCTGATCGGCGTGATCACCGTGATCTCCATATCTTCAGGCATGAATATGGCAGGCGTCGATCCGATGTGGAAAGTCGTCGTTTTCGGACTGATCCTGATTTTCTCCGTCGCCATCAATTCCGAGAAGAGCGGCAGGGACCTGATCATCAAGTAAACGCAGGAGATACTGTTGTCAGCAATATCATGGAATACAAAGGCTATGTGGGCAGCGTTGAGTTTTCCCAAGACGATGTCCTCTTTTTCGGCAAGTTGATCAGCATTCGCAGCCTTGTCTCCACGCAAAGCCTGCACCCAAGGACATCACGCCTGAGGAGGTTGTCTATCTGGCGGAGCGACTGGGATTCAACGTATACCCAGGCGGTAAGCACCCTATCAAGATCGTTAACCCGGAAACGCGGGAAGTGTTTCCAGTGCCGGTGAGGAACGGAATTGTGAACTGGGTTTATGTCGCGGAATTGCAGGTATGGTTCAGGGAAAAAGAGGGAGAGCAGCCATGAAATATTCGTTCTCAATCTCACGGGTTGAAAATGACGGTGATGCTACGTGGGTCGCTCGGAGCAAGGAATTGAAGAACTGCCTTGGCGTGGGGGATACGCAGGAAGAAGCCCTCGCCGAACTGGAAGAGAACGAGCGGGTCTGGCTTGAAATGGCAGAGGAGAACGGATTCCCCATCCCTGCCATTCACGTCGAAATTGTCCCCTCGTACAGCGGTAAACTCACGCTGCGTATGTCACCAAAGGAGCACGAACTGGCGGCGAGACGGGCGGAATCTCTGGGGATCAGCCTGAATCAGTACATCAACGACGCAGTCGTAGCCTATTCGCACGAGATTTCTGGCAACACAACGGAAATACATAAGTTCCGCCGGAAGGATACCAGCGTCGCAGAAAATGTGTCGATGATGTAACACAGCCTGCATGTTCTATGTATTTTCCTTTTCGTCTCTGCGCTTTTTCGCCGCGTGACTGCCTCGCCTCTGTCTGAACTGGCAGGCGCCTACGCTCGCAAACGAGCACAAGAACAAGGTGATCACATAAGTCCCGTCCCCCGTGTTCCCGTTCACCTGCCCAGAACGGCGAACCCGGGGCCGGCGAAGACCAGTTCCCCGTCTTGCAGCGCGCAGGGGCCATGGCGGAACAGAAAGCGGCGGGCGCCGTCCAGGGGAAGCTTCAGGCCTGCCTCGGGCGCTAGCGCAACCAGCAGTCGGCCGCGGCGGTAGGCCAACAGGCGCCCTTCTGTCGTCACAGGCTCAAGCGGAGAGGCGGCCCAGAGGGCTTCGTTCCCGTTGCGCAGCGCGATCAGCCCCTTCACGTAACTGAGCAGCGAGCCTTCGTCCTCCAGCTGTTCTTCCGCCACGGGTGCGTCGGGCGCGGGATCCACCGGCAGATAGAGCGCTTCGGCCCCGGCAGCCGAAAAGCCCAGGTTCTTCCCCCGGTTCCACTGCATCGGAGTGCGCGAGCCGGTACGGTAATAGCCCCCTTCCCTGGTGGGCAGCTTCGCGTAGCGCATGCCGATCTCGTCGCCGTAATACAGGAAGGGCACACCCGGCATCGTGAACAGCACGCCGAAGAAGAGCCTCATCTCCTCCGTCGTCAGGTTGGCCCGCAGCCGGAGGGTATCGTGGTTGCCGGACACAAAGCAGAAATGGCCGATGTCCTTCGTTTCCTCGTACCTGGGCAGGTAGTCGCGCCAGAATTCCCCGATGCCGCATCCGCCGGGCTTCAGGAAGCTGCGGTCCTCCCGCACCTCGCCGTCCCCGCCGCCCTTGTAGTTGCGCGCAAGACGGGTGTAGCCGTTGTCCTGGTTCATGTAGAAGTCCATGTGGAAGCCGCCGGGCAGCGACTGGCGCGGCTCGCCCCATTCGGCCAGCAGCGCCGCCTCCGGGTACTCTGCGTCGAGCATCGCGCGGATGCCGCGCCAGAACGCCTGCGTGCCGCTGCGCCGCCCGTCGTCGTTCTTGACCAGGGAGAAGGCCATATCCACGCGGAAGCCATCGCAGCCCATGTCCAGCCAGAAGCGCATCACGTCCCGGATGGCTTCCCCGGTGGCCAGGCAGTCGGGATGGTCCACGGGCTTTTGCCAGGGTTCTTCCACGCGCGCGAAACCGTAATTGAGCGCAGGCTGGCATTTGAAAAAATTCAATATGTAGGCGCCGTTGCGCGGGTACTCTCCGCCGACGAAGGGCAGCCCCTTTGCGCCTTTGAAACAGAAATCCGTCCAGATATAGCGGCCCCACAGCGGGTTTTCCTCAGCCTCGCCGCTTTTAAGGAACCAGGGGTGCTCCTCCGATGTGTGGCCGGGCACCAGGTCCAGCAGCACCCGGATACCGCGCGCGTGCGCCGCGTCCAGCAGTCGCTTCATGTCCCCGTTCGTCCCGTAGCGCGGCGCGATCTTCTTGTAATCGCGCACGTCGTATCCGGCGTCCCTGAACGGCGAGTCGAAACAGGGGTTCAGCCACAGCGCGTTGACGCCCAGCGAAGCGATATAGTCCAGCTTGTCCATGATGCCCTGCAGGTCGCCGATGCCATCGCCGTTGGCGTCAAGGAAACTCTGCGGGTAGATCTCGTAGAAGACCGCTCTGTTCAACCAATCAGGCATTTTATGTTCCCATCCTTGCGCTTGTGATGCCTGCGAGTATAGCAGGCTTTGGCAGGGAGCCGCAATGAGAACGCGCCGGTTCGCCCTCTGCGTGATATGATAGGCGCCGCAGGATTCTATTCAGCGGGGGTGAGCGCGTGAAGATCGCCATCGTCAACGGGACGCCCGTCAGGGGGGTCACCAGATACATGAAAGAACTGTTCCTCGGCCATATGGGCGGGGGGTACGAGGTCGTCGAGTTCTGGCCGAAGGACATGCCGCCGTTCTGCATGGGCTGCAAGAACTGCTTTCTGAAGGGCGAAGACAAATGCCCTCACTTCAGCGCGACGGCCCCGGTCTGGCAGGCCCTGCTCCAGGCTGACCTGCTGGTGTTCGCGTACCCCGTATACGCCCTGCGCGCCCCGGCTTCCGTGAAGTCGCTGCTGGACCACCTCTGCGTACACTGGATGGTGCACCGGCCCGAGCCGGAGGTGTTCCGGAAGACGGCGGTGATTATCACCAACAGCGTGGGCGCGCCAAACGGGTCGGCCCAGAAAGACGTCAGGACCAGCCTGTCCTGGATGGGCGTCTCAAGCATCCATGCCTGCGGGGCGGGCATGATGGGAGACATCTTCGTCGACAGGATGACAGAGAAGCACCGCGCCATGCTGGACCGTAAAATGAAAAGGCTGGCCGGCAGGGTATCCGGCCTGAAACCCCGCGGCCGGATGAGCCTGAAGA
>CAZLYF010000008.1:0-13513 GCA_964563725.1 uncultured Oscillospiraceae bacterium | reverse complement strand
CCCGTCATTTTCCGTACTTCTCAATATAGTCCCGGTTAAGCTCAAGGCCGAGCCCCGGCCTCTCCGGCAGCTGCAGGAATCCGTTCCTGGGCAGCGGCGGATCAAGGAAGACCTTGCGGGTGACCGGCCTGAAAAGGGTCAGGTCCTCCAGGATCAGTCCGTTTCCCGCCGCCGCGACCAGGTGCATGTGCATCAGTTCCATGCAGTGGGGGGCAAAGGACACGTTGAAGGCCTGGGTCAGCGCGATGATCCTGAGCATCTCCGTATACCCGCCCACGCGGCAGGCGTCAGCCTGGACGATGTCCGCCGCGCCCGCGGTGAGCAGATCGCGGACGCCGTAGCGGGTATACTCATGCTCGCCCGTCGCCAGCGGGATGGTCATCGCGTTCCTGCAGCGCGCGAGGCCGGGAATATCGTCCGCCAGAACCGGCTCTTCAAAAAACTCGAGGTCGCACTCCTTCACCCTGTCGGCAAACTGGACCGCTGTCCCGGCCTTCCACACGTTGTTCGCGTCGATGGCCAGCCGGATGTCCGGACCCACAGCCTTGCGCACCGCCTGCACCCGTTTGGCGTCTTCCTTCGGGTCATTCCCGCCCTTCACGCCCACCTTGAACTTGAGGTAGCTGTACCCTTCGTCCACCATCCCGAGCATCTCGTCGCACAGCTGCCCGGTGGAAAACGATGTCCATCCAGCGGAGGAGTAAATCGGGACAATGTTCCTCTTCCCGCCCAGCAGGCGAAACAACGGCAAGCCCACAATCTTCCCCTTGATGTCCCACAGCGCGATGTCCACCGCGCTCAGGGCGCAGAACGCTAGGCCCTTGCGGCCCACCGCGCGGAAGTCGGCGGTGACCTTGTCAAAGATCACTTCATGCTGCAGCGGGTCCATGCCAAGGATCTGCGGCGCGATCGTTCCGGTGATGAAAGCCCGGACAGCCTCGCTGCCCACCTCGTGGTAGGTCAGGCCAATGCCATGAACGCCCTGGTCGGTCCTGACATCGACGATGACATACCCAAGTTCCCCGATCTCGCGCGTGGAATCGGCAATGTCCTGCGCCGGCTTCTCGCCGCAGATGAAGACCTCGACGCCGGCAATTTTGTGATTTTCCATACTCGCTCCTTGATCGTGCGACCGGGTCTCCGCTCCGTTTGCTCAAGAGCAGCCGGCCGTCGCCCATCTATCCAAACCCGAAGCAGTATATGGTGCGGTTCCGGTGCCGTCAACAGATGAGTCTGGATTGCCTGTCCGTCAAGTGGATCACGGCACTTCCTCGCTGCGCATGGGTACCGCTCGCTCTTCCCCCACCTGCGCCCGCTGTTCCTTCTCTATACGATCCGTGTATACTGTCAATCAGGTCGCTTCCGCTTTTGCCCGCCGCCCTTGGCCAACGCCGTCACGAAAGGCAGGCTTCACGATGGGAAGGATACCAGGCGCCGCGAAAAACCGTTCTGACCCGAAGGCCTATGACCGGCTGCACATCGTGATCCCGAAGGGCGCAAAGAAAATTCTGCGGCGGGCCGCGGACCGCGAGGGCGTGTCGCTCAACGCCTACGTGAAGGCGGCGCTTCTGGAAAAGCTCAGGCTCCCCGCCTGGCCGGACGACCCGGACAGCCTTCCCGGCAGCTGACGCTTTCCTGCGCTCCCCCGGTACGCCCGGCGCAACCCGGGTACTTCTTCCCTTGCGCACCTTGCAGACAGCTGTCCGAAAGGGCTGCGCTCCCATGAGACCGCTTTGTGCTTCCGCGCCTTGTTGGATCGCGTCCCCTTTGGTCCATGATGACCCTCCATTCGCGGATGAAACAGAACGCTATATATGACAGATCCGGGCAAGGACGCCCGCGGGGAGGGGCGGTATGGCTGAAAATCATCGGCAGTACAGAACGATGCGCTTTCAAAACCTGCCCAGGAAGAGGTATTTCGAAGGCTGGTACTATAAGCAGGTCGCGCCTGACGAAAGGACGGCCATCAGCCTGATTCCCGGGCTGAGTGTCCGGGAAGGCAAAACCAGCCCCTTCATTCAGGCCATTTTGGCCGAAAGAACCGGGGACGTCTGGCGTCAAACCACGGACTGGCTGGATTACGCTCAAATCCGCGCCCAGGATGAGCCTTTCTTCATCCAACTTGGCGGGAATTGTTTTCGCCGCGAGGGCTTTGCTGTCGAGTATCGCGGGGAACGGCTGCAGGTGACCGGAGAGCTCGGCTTTCGCGATACGGTCGTCCTGCCCGGCTCCGGCTGGGCGCCGACCATCATGGGACCGTTTTCCTACCTCCCGGGCATGGAATGCATTCACAGCGTCATCAGCCTCAGCCACACCCTCACGGGCTCGCTCACGATCAATGGCAGGCCTGTGGACTTCACGCTGGGCAAAGGTTACGTTGAAAAGGACTGGGGCAGTTCCTTCCCCAAACGCTACGTCTGGCTGCAGTCCAACCACTTTGCCCGGGAAGGCTCCCTATTTTTCTCTTGGGCGGAAATCCCCGTGCTGGGCGCTCGCTTCAAGGGCTATATCGCCCACCTGTTTTACCAGGGTGAGCACCATCGCTTTGCGACATACACGAGGGGCGGCTGCAGGCTCAAGGCCCGCGGGCACGGGGGGGAGATCGTGCTGACCAATGGGGACAGCAAGCTTGAGATCAGGGCAGAGCAGTCCGCCGGCGCGGAACTGATCGCGCCGCATCGCGGGGAGATGGTCCATACGATCAAGGAAGGCCTGTTTGGTCAGTTGTCGTTTTGCCTGACGCGATCCGGCCCGCGCCAGGTCCTTTGTGACCGAACCGAGGCGGCGGGCGTCGAACTTGTCTGGGCCAAAGGCGAAAAGCAGGGCTGATTCTGTCCCTGCCTCTTGCGCTCCCCTGCGCCTGAGCCGCGGGCTTCAACGCGCTTCGCCCTGTTTTTCCATCTCCGTTTTCAGCTTTGCGCAGAAATCAACGATCCCTTGGGCGTCTTCCGGCTTCTTGTTCCTGGCCGGGTCAACCAGCCTGAGCGCGGCAAGCACAGCGCAGCCGGGGATTTCTTTCCGAAGTTCCTCAAAGCACTTGTCCGCCGAACCGCCGGAACAGCACGCGAAGAAAGCGGCCTTTTTCCCAGCCAGTCTGTTTTTTCTTGCGAATGTGCGAAGCGGGGGCGCAACCGTCCCCGCCCATATCGGCGTGCCAAGCAAAACCAGGTCGTACCGGTCCGCGTCAAACCGATACGTTTTCAGTTTCGGCGCTTCCTTGAAAGTGGCGCTTTTCCCGGCCCAGAAGTACTTGCTGACATTGCCCCTTGGATATTCCCTGACCGGAGCCAGCGGTATCAGGTCCGCATGGAGTTCCTGCGCGATTTTTTCCGCCGCGTACCTTGTGTTGCCCTCAAGAGAGTAGTAAACGACCGCCACGTTCATAGACCGTCTCTTTTCTGCCGCTTCACAGCGGCCATGATGATGTCCGGGCGACGCCCGGGCATTACTCCCCGGATCTTCCCTGTACAAATTCCACGATAGCCTCTACAGCGGCATCCTGCTGCTCCTCCCGGCTGATCGTGGCGGGAAGGTCACCTTTTTGTTCGCCGTAATTGCCAAACTGGGCATGGTTGCCGCCTTCGATGATCACGATGTTCTCGGTGTAATCGATGTGTTTTTCCAAAGCCGAATTCAGCGACCCGTACACGGTCAGCGCATTTTCCGGGGAGACGTCGCCATAGATATAGGCGCCAAGCAAGACCAGGCCTTTGACCTTGTCTTGATGCCCGGCGGCGTAGCTGCTTGCCATCGCTCCCCCCATCGAGTGGCCGCCGATATACCAGTTCTTCACGCCGGACAGCTCGCTGAACGCCCTGTCCGCCGCGTTTGGCGCAAATATCGCCATATTGAACGGCATTTCCATCAGCACACAGGCGATCCCATGTTGGCGCAGCTGATTCAGGATCGGAAGATAGGCTGTGTATTCCACCTTGGCGCCGGGATAAAAAATCAGGGCGGTATCGCTTGTCTGATCGGGCAGCAGGACCGTGAGGTTTTCTTTCCGTATGATCCCGTCGCTTTGCAGGATCGCAAGCGCTTCATCATCCGCCCTGTTGTAATCCGACGCATAGATGAAGAACGCGCCCGCCGATATGACGATGAGCGACAGCATGGACAGCAGGATGATCCTGAGCCGTTTCTTCATGTCAATCCCCGTCCGAAACAACGGCGTAACCCCAGATCTGCGGAGGGATGGAACGGGTCATCACGCCGTTGTAATACACGGTCAGCTGATCGCCCGGCATGGGAAGCTCCGGCATGCGGGTCGTCTCCCCGACGTTTACGCGCAGCAGGCCAGTCGGGCCATCCATGAGGAAGAAGCCTTCCTCCACCTGGGTGACGGAGCCTGACTGCGTCCTGAGCGTTGCCACTTTCAGAGCCTTGACCTGTCCAGGATCCGACATGGCCAGGACACCGTCAGTATACACCAGGATGATATCGCCGGCCGCCGGAATGACAGCCGTTTCCGGCAGCCGCACCAGCACCCTGCCGTTGCCGAGGGTGTCAAGCAATACTGCGCCCGCCCGCTCGTCCGCCTCCAGCACCGTCCCTTCCAGGCGGTAGCAGCTGACCCTGCCGGCCGTGACCTGGGGCGGGAGGGACTTGGTTATAACTCCGCTATACACAATGGTGATCCAGGCCCCCGTTTCCGGCCCCTGCAGGCCTTCCCACTGTGTGGCGGCGTTCGTCTTGACCAGGACCTTTCCCCATGCTTCATTCTCCATCAGAAAGACCCCGTCTTCCCCTGTTTCCAGGACAACGCCTTCCAGCATGAAGGCGGGAGGCGTGACGGCAGCCGCTCCGGCGGTCAGGGACAGGATCGTGATCAGGGCCGTCAGCGCGATCGTTTTTTTTGATCATGGCTCGCTTCCTCATTTCTTCGTTGCCCGCAGGCATGATATCTGTCGCAAAAAACCGGAAAATGGTTCCGGCCGGATGCGTATGCCTCGGCCGCGTTCATCATACGGCATTTCGTTGTTATATACAACATAAATTTCATCCATCCGCACCAATCCAAAAGCCGCCCTTTCGGGTGGCTTTGATAATCTGTCCGCCGCCGCAGGGAAGACGCCGGAATTTTACGGTCATCAGTTCATTCAAGCGTTGCCGTTTCGAGGAGCGAAACCAGGGTCTCTTCCTCTTCCGGAGCCATCGGTATGGCGTCCGAATAGAGATTGAACATGGCGAACGCGCCATTGATGCAGGTAAAGTAGAGCAGGCTAACGTATCCTTCAGCTGATTCCAGGCTGCGGACATAATTCCTGCCGTTGATCACGGCTGCGCTGATCCGAACGCCCATTGTTCTCTTTGTTCCATCCCTGTGCCGGCTATGATCCCGCGGAATCGCCCGTCCCGGTCATTTGACCGCCGGCAGATCCAGCCGGGTCAGGAACGGCCCTCCCGGGAAACCCGGCTCGTCCAGCAGGGCGCCGTACAGCAAAAGCTTGCCGGCCGGGTCCTTCGTCATGCCCATCAATTCAAGCTTTCCGCCGCTGATGTCCGGCAGGCCGTCAGACGCTTGCGCGTTTCCCATTTCGTCCAGCATCAGCAGCCAGCCGTCGCCCAGCCAGGGGCAGCTTTCCAGGTCCATCCCGCGGCTGCCGCACAGAAAGCCTCCCGACAGGGGCAGGATATAGTCAGCTGCCAGTCCGTTTTCCAGCATGTATTCCCACAGCGGCTCGCCATCCATATCAAGGCAGAAAACGCTGCCGCTGCGCTCCACCGGGAAATCGTCCTCCTCGTCATATTTGATATCTAAATAGCATCCCGCGATCAGGCCGCCGGGGGACACGCACACGTCGCTGATGGCGGTATCGCTTCCCAGCACGGCGTCGCTGGTCCACATCACCTGGCCGTTCAGATCCACGCGGTGGATGAGCCCCACGGAGCTTCCCTGGCTAGCGTGATGCCCGTCCCCGATGAGGATGAGCGAATCCGCGGCCATCGCGCCTTTCCTGAACGTCATGTCCGAATAGGAGGGGTGCGTATACACATAGGACCACAGCGTGTCGCCTGCGCCGTCGAGCCTTGTCAGCATCCCCAGCGCTGTTTCCGCTCCGTCCTCCCTGGTGGAAAGGCGCTCGTAGGATGTCCCGATGGCGAAATAGCCGCCCGCATAGGGAATCAGCCACTCCGTTCTGTAAGGGAGCGGGAGGGTCTGCGTGATTTCCCCGTCCCCGTTCACCATGACCAGCAGAGATTCATCCCGTCCCTTCAGGTTCCCGGAATAGTCATATTTCGCGTAACGGCTGACCAGGGCGAAGAAGCTCCCGCCGTCCAGGGCGGCGGGGCAGCTGAAGACGCCGGCGCCTCCCTCCTCAAGCAGCCAGCGCGCGCTGCCGTTCCCATTGATATACGCCATCCATCCATCGTCCCCGTATTCCGAAGACCCCAGGACCAGGATGCCGTCTGCGAGTGGCAGCGCGTCAACGACCGCGCCGGCCATCCGCTCGTCCTCAAAAACGGTAAGGTCCCCGGGCGCCTCTGCCGCGCGGGCGGAAGGGAGGTTTATCAGCAGGAGGGCTGCAGCGGCAAGAATGAGGTACTTCTTCATTGCATTTCACTTTTCCTTTCGCTCACATGACCATGTTTTCAGTCGGGGATCTCGGACAGCAGGCCAGGCGCCATCGCCAGTCTGACCATACGTACCCTCTCCCTGCTCCTGGGCCCGATGGCGCTGGTGACCAGGTGCTGTTCGTAGCTGATGTTCCACTTTTCAACCGAGAAGGCGGCGCTGATATTCAGCTCCCGAATCAATCCTTCGATCTGCGCATCGTCGCGCCCACGGTTATTCACCAGCATCAGGATGGCAAATTCCCTTTCCAGCGTTTCCCCTATTCTGACAAGGTGGTCGTCGCCTTCTGACTCGGGGTCTATCAGATACACCTCGCCCCCGGACATGTCGAAGGCGTCGATCTCGCTGCATAAGCCGCATTCCTGGTACGCGGCGATGTACAGCCCTTCCGGCGGACGCTCCAGGGAAAAGGTCACATCGTACACGCCGAAATCTCCCGGCTGCTTCTCGATCAGTCCCTCCAGCAGCCAGAAGCTGTATTCCGGCGTATCATAGGGCAGAGAGAGCACTTCCGCCGGGGCTTCGGGCATGGGCTGGGCCAGATCTTCCAGTATCGCGCCCAGTGTGTCCGGCGCCTCGGCATAGGGTTGAAACTCCCGCATCTGCTCCTCCGAGCGGGCAAAGCGGGTACAGCGCAGCAGGGTGAATGCCGTTCCGCCGGCTGGGTAACCGGCATCCTCCGGCACGTCTTGCAGAGGCAGGGTGAGCGTTTCCGCGCTGCCCTTCCCGGCCTGCCTGTCGCAGGCAAGGGTCACGTTGCCTAACAGCTCGCCCTCCTCCAGCGTGATTTCAAGCGCCCCTCGGCGAAAGCCTTCCTTCTGCAAAAAGTGTACGGTCCCCCAGTTGTCCATCCCGGATACCGCCAGCGGCACGGGGAGAGGGGCGCAGGAAGCGCGCCCGGACACGACCCGGAAGTTCCCGAGCGTTTCCAGGTCTTCCGCGCTTTCGGTGGAATCAAGCCGGAGCCACACATTGGGGAGCGCGGCCCCCTCCTCCTGGTACCTGCCGACGCTGGGGTCCAGGAAATAGCGCGTGGTGGCATGGTCGCGGCCCAGGCGCCCCCAGGAGCTGGCCCGCAGGTCAAAGGGCTTTGACGCATCCCGCGAGAGCCCCTTGCTGAGCGCGGCATCCATCACAAAGCCCCGCGCCCATCCCTCCTCCGTGCGGGCTTCCACATAGGCCCATTCGCCCAAGGCGCCAAGCCTCCTGACTGTCGCGCCGGCCTCCAGGACAGCCGTTTGCGCCTGGGAGGCCAACGGGTCGTCCGTCAGGGAGCTCCTCTCCCCGACGGCTGCGTCTGCCTCCTCCCAGTCAAGCGCCGGCGCCGCCGCGCCCTTTGGCAAGGCGGAAGCGGAGATATAACCAAAGCGCAGCTGCTTTTGAGAGATGCCGTAGTGGACAAGCAGCCACCCGCCTTCCTGGCCGAAGACCTGGACCCACCCATTGGTGGACAGGACGCCCTTCCCCTTGCCGGCGCGCAGATACTGTTCACCCGGCCCCGACCAAACCGGGTATTTCTGGCCCTTTACAAATCTCACATCGACAGGACGCGGGAAGCCCGCGGGGATCTCCGAGCCCTGCTCTGCCAGGGCAGGCAGCGCCCAGGGCAGGAGCATCACGCAGAGCAGCAGGCACACGAACCGTTTCATAAGCAGCCTCCTGAAACAGGATCGGAGAGGGACGACAAATGTTTCCTCCGTTTCGGAGCCGGCAGCCCGCCAGGCAGTCAGTTTCAAGGCCAGCAGGATATTATGAGTGCGCCTTCTTTGCTATTATGCGCCCTTTGCATGGTTGGCACAACGCCCAGGCAGGGCATCACGCCATTTCGTGAAGCTGCGCAAACCAAAGCGTTGATCATGGCGTAACCAAGCCAGCCGCTCTCTGCAGCCTGCCAGGCCCAGTTTTTCATACCTGCGTACAGCGCTGTAAAAACCCATCGAAGTGCTGTACACTGGCCCCATGAAAGCGCCGATTCTTGCCACAAAGCTTTTCAAACCGGCCACCAGACCGGAGGCAGTCCGCCGGCCTCAACTGGTTGCGCGCCTTGAGGAAGGACGGCAGCGGAAGCTGATCCTCATTTCCGCGCCTGCCGGCTTTGGCAAAACAACGCTTGTCAGCGAATGGATCGCCGGCAGCGAACAGCCGGTTGCCTGGCTGTCGCTTGACAAGGGAGACAATGACCTGACGAGGTTCCTGATCTGTTTGGTGTCTGCCCTGCAGACGATCCCCCTCCGCTTTTCGGACAATCTGATAGGCCTGCTTGAATCCCTTCAGTCGCCATCCTACGAACATATCCTGACTGTTCTGCTCAATGGGATATCCACCTTTCCAGATCATTTCCATCTGGTCCTGGATGACCTCCACGTGGTTGAGGCCAAACCGGTCAACGATGCGCTTGCCTTCCTGCTTGAGCATCTGCCGGGGCAAATGCATCTGGTGATCGTCACCCGCGAAGATCCGCCGCTGCCTCTGGCAAAGCTGCGCGCCAGAAATCAATTGACCGAGCTGCGCGCCGCGGACCTGCGCTTTTCGCCCTCTGAAGCTGCTGAATTTCTGAGCCGGGTGATGGGCCTGCGTCTGTCCGATCAGGAAGTCGAAGATCTTGAGCGCCGCACGGAGGGGTGGGTCGCGGGGCTTCAGCTTGCCGCTGTTTCCATGCAGGGGCAGGAGGACACGGCCGGGTTCATTCGGGCCTTCACCGGCAGCAACCGCTTTGTCCTTGATTACCTAATGGAAGAAGTGCTGCAAAAACTGCCTGAAACCGTGCAGTCTTTTCTGCTTGGCACAGCCATCCTTGACCGCATGTGCGGTCCCCTTTGCGACGCCGTGCTCCTGGACCCGTCTCTTTCCGGGCAGAGGAACCTGGAGGAACTGGACCGCGCAAACCTGTTCATCGTCCCTCTGGACCATGAGCGGAAATGGTTCAGATATCACCATCTGTTTGCGGAATTGCTGCGTCAGCGGTTACGCCAACGCGAAGCCGCGGGGGGTGAAGAAGGGGGCGAGGCCGTATACCACCTCCGAGCCAGCCAGTGGTACGAAAGCAATGGCTTTGAAATCGCGGCGTTCCAGCATGCCACCGCGGCCAATGATATTCAGCGCGCCGAGCGCTTGATGGAGGTGGACCAGATGCCCTTGCGCGTTGGCGGAGGGGCGGCCGTTGTGCTCCGCTGGCTGAAGTCGCTTCCCGCGTCTGTCATGGACGCACGGCCGTTGCTGTGGGTAAGGTCTGCCACGCTGCTGCTGGCATCCGGAAAAACGACCGGGGCGGAGGAGAAACTGCGGGCGGCAGAGACGGCCATCGCTGCGCTTCAAGGTGAGCAGCCGGAGGGCAGTTTCCGCGATCTCATCGGACAGATCGCCTGCGCCAAGGCCACGCTGGCGTTCACCCGCTACGACGCGGAAACGATTTTTGTAGAGTCCCAGCGCGCGCTTGCGTATCTTGCCCCCGGCAGCCGGCCGTTCCGCTTTACCGCGAACTGGACAATGGGCATGGCCTGCCTTTTCAGCGGAGACCGCGCGCAAGCCTACCGGCGCATCGTCGAAGCCCTGTCGCTGGCTCAAACGTCCGGAGATACCCACAACACCATATTGGCGGAAACCTCCCTGGGGCAGATCCAGGAGATGGACAACCAGCTTTATCAGGCAGAGAAAACCTACCGGCACATTTTGCAGTTGCTGGACGATTACCCCCTTCCGGTTGCAGGCGAGACCTACCGTGGCCTGGCCCGCATTCATTATGAGCGCAACAGTCTGGATGAAGCCGAAAAGTTCGGGCAGCGCAGCCTGCAGCTGGCGCGCCAATATGAACAAAGCATTGACAGGTTCGTGATCAGCGAGCTGTTCCTGGCTCGTCTGAAGCTTGCCCGGGGAGATGCAGCCGGGGCGGCCGACATGCTGGCCGAGACCGAACAATCCGTACGAAGGCATGCTTTCTTGCATCGGATGCCTGAGGTAGCCGCGGTGCAGGCGCTGGTGCGTCTTGCCCGAGGCAACCTGAATGCCGCCGCTTCTTTGGCCGACATCCATCAACTCCCCATGAGCCGCGCGAGGGTGTTTCTGGCTGAAGGGAACGCGGATGAAGCGCTGAAGCTCCTGGAACCGTTGCATGAGCAATCAATGCAAAAAGGCTGGCTGGATGAGCTGCTGAAAGTCAGGGTGCTGGAGGCTCTTGCCCACCACCTGCGGGGTGAAAAAGGCAAGGCTGTTGAACTGCTTGGCAATGCGCTTCTGACAGCGGAACCGGAAGGCTTCATCCGCCTCTTTGTGGATGAAGGCGTCCGGATGCACCGGCTGCTGGAAGATGCCGCTGATGCGGGAAAAGCGCCTGAATACATCGTCCGGCTGCTGGCGGCCTTTCATAGTGAACCGCAGGCAGGTCAGGAAAAGCCCGCGCTTTCCCCTGCCGGTTTGTTCAAGCCCCTGGGCGAACAACTGAGTCAACGGGAGTTGGAGGTGCTGCGCCTTGTCGCCCGCGGGCTATCAAATCACGAGATCTGCGCGCATCTTTTTCTTGCCCTGGATACTGTCAAAGGGCATAACCGCAGGATATTTGAAAAACTCGGGGTCCAAAGACGCACGGAAGCCGTTGCCCGCGCGCGTGAACTGGACCTGATCTGATTTCCGCCTCTCAAGCGCTTTCGCCTTTTCAGACAACGCCATAAAACAACACCACCGGCAGCACTTTGGTGTCTAACTGGCGCCATGCCGCCGGTTTTATGATGCGTGCGCCGGGACACCGCATTGTGAGGCCTTACGGCTGAAGGGAGGTGAGAGGATGTCAGACATAAGCAAAGGGACCTGTGATCCGGATCAGCCAGGCGTCTACCAGATCAGGCTCAGGGGCCAGCTGGATGAGCGATGGGCGGGTTGGTTTGACGATATGGCCGTCACGCCCGCGGAAGACGGCGACACGCTGCTGACAGGCCCGGCGCAAGATCAGGCGGCTCTGCTTGGCCTGATCAGAAAAGTGCGGGACCTGGGGATCCCGCTGGTCTCTGTTCAGCCGGTTTTGCCAGGTCAGGCGGACCCGCGAAGCATCAGCAGAAAAGATCAGCCAGAGCGCTGAAGACAATGAAAAGGAGAGTTGTATGGAAACAGACAATCGTTCAACCCTGCGAAAAAGCAGCGGTCCTATGACTCAAGTCAGCAAGGTCGCAAGGCGGGCCGGGTTCCTCTACCTCGCGTTCATCATCACCTGCATGTTTTCGGGCATCGTCCGCATGCGGCTGCTCGTGTTGGAGGACGCTGCAAAGACAGCGGGCCTTCTTGTCAATGCCTGGGGATTGCTGAATATCAGCGTCATCGACGATGCGGTCTCCGCCGTTTTGTTCCTCCTGGCAGCCTGGGCCCTTTACGTCCTATTGAAACCGGTCAATAAAAACCTTGCCCTGCTGTTTCTCCTGCTCAATGCGGCAGGGGTTGCCATGCAATGCTCCATCCTGTTGAACCTGTATGCGCCTGTATTGATTCAGCGCAGTGCGGACATACAAAAGACTTTCCTCCCTGAACAGCTTGACGCATTGAACCTGCTGTTTTTCAACCTGCACAAAAGCGGCTTTACGATGGCCCAGATTTTCTACGGCATCTGGCTCTTCCCTCTTGGTCTGCTGGTCTTTAAGTCCGGTTTCCTGCCTAAATGGCTTGGCGTGCTGCTGATAGCAGACTGTTTCGGCGTCATGATCACGTTTTCCCAGTTCTTCTTCTTGCCGGAGCTTGATGCCATTGTCTATCCGGGATATGCCGTTGGCTTGATTGCCGAATTCTCGCTGAGCCTTTGGCTGATTTTCAAGGGTGTGAAGGTACAGGATACTACCATGGTGGAGGAAGGAGGGTCCGTGTGATCCAGATAGGAGGCAAAGCAGTGGCGCGCAATTCACGCGATTATTGGGTGAAGCTGATAAGGCTCACCCTCACCGGCGGGATAGCCTTTTGGGTGACAAGCATCATGACTTCCCTGCTTCCCCTCGCAGCGGAGTATCGGGCTGCCCTGTCCAATTGGAGCGCGCAGACGGTCTGGATTGCTTCTTTGCTTGCAGGGCTGCTGATCGGCGGCTGTGTCAACTACACATTCCTGCGGCATTACGGCAAGATCCCGGCAAAGGGTCCGCTCACGAAAGCCATGTTGGTCAGTTTCTGCGCGCTCATCGTCTTCACCATCGTGATTGATGTTCCCGTGAGTCTTCAGGGACATGGCAATTCTCTGCATTGCTTCCTTATCGGCTTCATGTTCAACGCCGCGAGGTTTCTGCTTCTTGGCGCGGCGACGGGCTGCCAATACAGAAAGCTGGCAAGGAAGGAACCGTCATGAAAGCGATGGTGTGCACAAAATACGGGCCGCCTGATGTGCTGCAGCTGAGGGAAGTTGAAACACCGGTTCCGGGGGATTATGAGGTCCTGGTCAGGATCTGTGCAGCGGCGGTGACCTCCTCGGACTGCTTTGTCCGGGGAATGAATCTTTCCGCATTGTACCGCTTTGCCGCAAGGATAGCCCTGGGATTCAGCAGGCCCAGGCAGCCGATCCTGGGCATGGTGTTTGCCGGCGAGGTCGAATCCATCGGCAGAAACGTCAGTCTGTTTAAGAGAGGCGACTGGGTGTTCGGCATGGATCGTTATGCCTTGTCGAGTAGACAGGAAGCTTTGCAGCCCCTGCCCCTCACAGAACCGTACGTGCCCTATTTGGGCATACGGCTCTTCAAACAGTCGTTGGGGTCCAGATGTCAACATATATGCGGGGCGGCGTCACATACTCTTTCCAGATTCGTCCGAACTTTTCCCATGTCAGTTTGCTCCTTTGGCTTCGCCTGGTCAGCATGCGGTATGTTGCCGTTATCAGATATAGATGGAAACTCCTGATGTCCTTTGAATTCCCATTGATACCGTAATATTGTTCCGCCAATTAAACATTGGACACTATCCAGCATACTTTGTGTACTT